>JBAXCC010000153.1:0-9169 GCA_037141675.1 bacterium
CGACATCCGCATCGGTCATGCCGGCAGGCGTGTCATCGACCACTAAGTCGCCCGTTGCATATTGCACGCCATTAAGGATATGGGAAAGGACGGCCTTGTCCATGAATGCGCGCTGGTCGTGTCCGAACGATGTGTAGAATACACGTCCTTTACCGTAGGGACGGATCCAGGATACGGCAAAATCCTTGTCTGTCCGCTTCTGTCCGCCTGCTTTGCCGGTTGCCTCATCGGTCAGGTCGAGTGAAACAAGTACGCGCAGCTTTGCGCGGATGTAGGCAGGTGAGGACTGTTCATAGATTTCATCACCAAAGGTGAAGTTCTTGCCTGCAAAGGACTTGTTCAACGGGTGCTTCGGTTCATCCAGTTTAAACGCCCATGTCCCGCCGCCTCCCCAGGGATGCCCCCAGAAGTGTCCGCCGACCATTTCCTGGGCGGTGACGGCCTGGTTGAAATTGTCTGCGCCTGCGTGGATCACGGCTATGCCTTTGCCGGAGCGCACGAAGTTCACCAAAGCGTTTTCAACAAATCCGAAATCCGGCGGCTGTGTCTTCAGTCCTGTGGTGTTATTGAGAACAAGCGCATCATATTTAGCAAGGTTTTCAGGCTTTAATGCTGCATAGGCGTTTGAAAAATCGACTTTAAAGGCTTTTGCCTTGTCTGCTGCAATCTCTAGCGCCTTGTTGCCGTATTCCAGTCCCTTTTGATGGACAAAGCCTTCACACCGCCAGAATACAAGAATGTGGCGAGCTTTTGTGGGCTTGGCGGTTAGTTGCGAGCCAATCAGCCCTTCAAGTTTGGTGATGTCTTCCTGTGGAACAGGGGACAACGTCTGCCCTGCGGCGTTTATCGCAAATCCAACTGTGAGCAGCCCCGTAGCTGCCCAGGCTAGGCAATGCCTGTGTAACATGATTCCTCCTTGCTTAGAAATTCTGGCGACAGATTGGGCAGCTAAAATGTGATGCGAACCAGTGACCGTTTGTCTGGGAATGATTTATTAATGGCTCCATCTCCAGTACTAACGGTTTGTTGCAGAGAGGACACGTGTACAATGTGGGCAAGCCGAAAGCTTGCTGTAATTTTACCGAATCACCATGCGCGTTATCGATGAAGAGGGAATAAGACTTCAGTTTCTTATTGGTGTGAGCATTAACAAGCGTAGAGTGTACCTTTTCCAAGAGGTCTTTCTGTGTACAAAACCCCTTGATCGTGTAGTCGTTGGCGCCCAGGAGCATCCCATGTTCCATCTCCTTCTGTTCTCCCACGACCGAAAATATGATAACAGGTGTGTCCTTGACGGATTCTGTTCCCCGTATCTGTTCCAAAACCTCAAATCCGTTGAGTTTGGGTAGCATCAGGTCCAGAAGCACGAGGGCAGGTTGATGTTCAAGCACCATCTGAATACCCATTTCACCGTCCGAGGCTTCCAAGACCTCATATCCGGCGTTCTTTAACACAAAAGAATAAATACGCCTGAATCCAGGCTCGTCCTCTATCAATAATATTTTTACTTTAATATCCTGACTATTCATGTGGCACCTCCTCTGAGTGTGTATTGAAAAAGGTTATCTACGTTACACATGCTGTGGATTACATTATTTAATCAAAACTCGCGATAAGAATATCATGAATATTCAAATCAAGTCAAGTCTTGTTATCGAATTGTCACGACATTTCATTAAGGAAAACCCCGCGATTAAATTGTATTTTCCGGATTTTAGAGATTGACTAATTTGGACCCTCCTCGCATAATATTAAACGTAAGTTAAAGATTATACATGCGTGTATAAGTTTTTTACTTTCTTGACGTCAAAAGAAATCACAACTGAGTTGCTTATAATGACTAAAAAAAAGAATCTGGGTGTCGCAGAACAAGATCAGGTTGATAGCAAACCCGTCGGTTTCCCCATTGTTGGAATTGGTGCGTCCGCTGGGGGGCTGGCCGCGTTCGAGGCGTTCTTCTCCGGAATGCCTGCTGACGTAAATTCTGGCATGGCCTTTGTGCTGGTTCAGCATCTGGCCCCGGATCATACGAGCATCCTCGCCGACTTGATACGGCGCTACACCCGTATGCAGGTATTTGAGGTCAATGACGGGATGGTGGTTCAGCCCGATTGCGTCTATATCATCCCGCCCAATTGTGACATGGCTTTTATCAACGGCGTGTTGACGTTGCTGGAACCTGCCATGCCGCGCGGCCAGCGGTTGCCGATCGACTTTTTCTTCCGGTCGCTGGCTCAGGATCAGCACGAGCGGGCGATCGGAATCGTTCTGTCCGGCACCGGCAGCGACGGCACCTTGGGCGTACGGGCTATCAAGGGCGAGGGTGGCATGGTCATGGTTCAAAAGACCCAATCCACTGAATACGACGGCATGCCCTGCAACGCTATCGCTACTGGGCTGGTGGACTTCGAGCTTTTGCCTAAAGAAATGCCCTCCCGAATAATCGCGTATGCGGCCCAGGCCTTTGGCAACTCCTTTCGGAGAGTCTCCGTCATGGAATCCCTGCCCGAGACCGCGATAAAAAAAATCTTTGTCCTGGTGCGCGCTCAGACGGGGCACGACTTTTCCCAATACAAGCCGAGTACGATCAACCGGCGCATTGAGCGGCGCATGGCTGTCAACCAGATCGAATCGATCGATGGCTATGTCAAGTTTCTACAGCGTGATCCTGTCGAGGTGGGGGCGCTCTTCCGTGACCTGCTGATCGGCGTGACCAGTTTCTTCCGTGACCATGATGCATTCAAGATGTTGGAGGAAAAGGCGATGCCCAGAATTTTTGCCAACAAGGGCGAAGGGGCTACGATCCGAGTCTGGTCGTGCGGCTGCTCGACCGGCGAGGAGGCCTATTCGCTCGCCATGCTTTTGGCAGAGGGCATGAAGGCGCGAAAAAAAGGTTTTGCGATTCAGGTGTTCGCAACGGATATTGACAGCCAGGCCATCGCCGTTGCCCGCACCGGGATTTATCCGGCCAGCATCGTCACCGATATCTCCCCCGACCGGTTGGCGCGCTTTTTTACGATGGAACCCGGCGGCGGCCAGTATCGCATCCATAAAGGCATCCGCGACATGGTGATCTTTTCCGAACAGGATGTGGTCAAAGATCCGCCGTTCTCGAAACTCGACCTGATCAGTTGTCGCAATGTCATGATCTATATGGGACCCATCTTGCAGAAGAAGCTCATTCCGTTGTTCCACTATGCCCTGAATCCGGGTGGTACACTCTTTCTGGGCACGTCTGAAAGCACGGGTGATTTCAGCGGTCAGTTTTCCGCGTTGGATAACAAGCAGAAGATCTATCAGCGCAAAGAAGATTATATGGGTACGCGGCGTGCAGCCATTGACCATTTTGTTCCGCTGTTGTCGGCGGTGGACGCGGTGCTTCCGACACGAGTCGTTGGCAAGACATCCTTTGTCGAAAAATTACCGCTGCGCGAGCTGACCGAACAGGCTCTTTTGCAGCAAGTCATCGCGGCGGGCGCGTTGGTCAATGCGCAGGGCGACATTCTCTATCTCCACGGGCGCACGGGCATGTTTCTGGAACCGGCCCCCGGCGAGGCGGGTATCAACAATATCCTGAAGATGGCTCGGGAAGGATTGAAAAACGATCTGACCATGGCGCTGCACAAAGCCGCCGGTATTAAAGAGACGGTGTCTCATCCGGGGTTGAGCGTCAAAACCAACGGCCACTTTACCACCGTCAACCTGACCGTACGTCCGGTGACGACCGGCGCAGGCGCATCACCAGAGTCGCCACTTTATTTGGTGATCCTTGAGGAAGCACCCGCAGGAACAGAATTCAGCCTCCTTCGCCAAGGCTACGGTGGCCAGGGAGGTCAGGAGGACGTTGACGCGCGGATTATCGCGCTCAAGCAGGAATTGCGCGACAAGGAAGAATATCTCCAGAGTGCGAATGAAGAAATGCAGAGTTCGAACGAAGAGCTCAAATCGTCCAACGAGGAACTGCAGTCGGTCAACGAGGAGATGCAATCCACCAACGAGGAGCTGGAAACGTCCAAGGAGGAACTGCAATCGGTCAACGAAGAATTGTCCACGGTCAACACTGAACTGCAAATTAAGATGCTGGATCTGACGCGGCTTAATAACGACATGAACAACCTGCTCTCCGGCACCGGGATTGCCACGCTCTTTCTGGATCATCAACTGCGCATCCTGCGCTTTACGCCGACTGCCAGCGAAATCATCAATCTGATTCCGGCCGATGCGGGGCGGCCTGTGGCGCACATTGTTTCCAACCTCGTTGGTTACGACCGTCTGGTGGCGGATACGCAGTCGGTACTGGATACGCTGATTCCCAAAGAGGCAGAGGTGCAGACTACGGCGGGCAGGTGGTATACACTGCATATTCAGCCCTACCGCACGATTGCCAATGTGATTGAGGGAGCCGTGATGACCTTTGTGGATATCACCGAGGTTGTTCGGGCGCGAGAGGCGCTGGCCCTGACGAAGGTGGATATTTCCGAGTTAAAGAAGTTGGTGGAGGAGAAAGAAAAGCGAGCAGCGGAGCTGATCATCGCTAACAAGGAACTGGCCTTTCAAAACGAGGAGAAGGAAAAGCGCGCGCAAGAGGCGCTACAGATGGCCA
The DNA here is from genome assembly GCA_037141675.1 of bacterium. Taxonomy (GTDB): domain Bacteria; phylum Verrucomicrobiota; class Kiritimatiellia; order RFP12; family UBA1067; genus CAIZQW01. Next base: position 4,604 of record JBAXCC010000153.1, read on the forward strand.
CCGAGCTGCGCCGTCTGAAGGGCAAGTCAGACGGGTAACAACTTCTTACATTAAGAGGAATAATGGAATGTTGGAATACTGGAAGAATCCATGGAGGGACGCGCTTCGTCGCGTCCGCGGCCACGACAGAGCGTGGCCCTCCAGAGCAGCTATTCGTCTTTCCCCATCTTGGCCGCCGGAGACGTATCCGCGGAGGTGGACATTCCACTATTCCAACATTCCAGTTGAAGTTTTAGGGAGGGATCAACGATGAACAATACCAGCAACCCATTACTGCCGTCGGACAGGCCGGACAAGTCAGACCTTCGCAGGCAGGCTGAAAAAAAAGCAGCCTTGTCGCCGGAACACAACAAGTGCCTCTCGCTCAATGAAACGCGGCTGATGATCCACGAACTGCGTGTCCACCAAATCGAATTGGAGATGCAAAATGAAGAATTGCGCCGGACACAGGAGGAGCTTAATGCTGCACGTGCGCGCTATTTTGATCTTTACGACCTCGCGCCAGTTGGGTATTGCACCCTCTCCAAAGATGGATTGTTTCTGGAGGCCAACCTTACGGCAATAACTCTGCTGGGCGTGCTTCGCAGCAAGCTAGTCGGGCAGCGCATCTCTAAATTCATCCTCAAAGACGATCAAGATGGCTTCTACTTGTTTCGTAAACTGCTCATTGAGACCGGCGAGCCACAGACGTGCGAACTGCGGATGGTCAAGAGCGACGATTCGCCCTTCTGGGCTCATCTATCGGCAACCATTGCCCGGAACGTGGACACTGCGCCAGTCTGCCGACTCGTGCTGATCGATATCACTGAGCGCAAACTTGCTGCGGAGGCGTTGCGTGCCAGCGAAGTCCATTTGCAAGGGATCATCGAATCGACTGCCGACGGGATTCTGGCTGTGGACAACGAAGGAAAGATTATCAAAGCTAACAGCCGGTTCGCCGAGCTTTGGCGAGTTCCTGAGTCGCTTCTGAAAAACCGCGATGATAACGCCTTGCTGGCGTTCGTCCTGGAGCAAATATCAGAGCCAGAGACATTTTTGAAGAAAGTGCAGTCTCTTTACAAGTCGGACGTGTCGGACATGGATACGATCGTTTTCAAGGACGGGCGCATCTTTGAACGATATTCTATCCCGATGCTGACGGGGGGAAACATGTCGGGCCGGGTATGGTCCTTCCGCGACATCACTGAGCGCAAGCGTGCCGAGTCGGAGTTGCATCAGAAATGTGATGAACTGGAGCGGATGAACAACTTGATGGTGGACCGGGAACTGCGCATGATCGAGTTGAAGGCAGAGATCAATGCGTTGCTGAACGCCGCCGGTCAGCCGGATAAATATAAGATCATTGGAGAGGATGATTGATGCGGAAGGACCCACAGAACAGTCGCCAACTAGATACGCTGATCCAGAGCATGGAACAAAGCCATGGTCTGGATGTTTCCGCGTACGAGGGGACTTTTCTACGGCAAACAATCGACCGGCGGCGTGCGGAGATGGGAGGCCTGACCGTGGAGGCCTATTGCGAATGTCTGGCCGGAAGCCGGGCTGAAGCCGAAGCGTTTTACCGGTCACTGCGTGTCGGCTATAGCGAGTTTTTCCGCGATCCGCTCACGTTCGCCCTGCTTGAACAGCAGATTCTGCCCGCGCTGATCGCCGAGAACAGAGAAGCCGAGAGAACTGAACTTCGGGTCTGGTCGGCCGGCTGTGCCGCAGGTCAGGAAGCCTGGTCAGTTGCCATTCTGCTTGATGGGTTGTGCGGGTCAGGTCACGCAATGCTTCCCTATCGCATCTTTGCCACGGATGTTTCCGAGGCTGATTTAACCTGTGCCCGTAATGGTATTTATAATGACGACTCTGTGGGCAATATCAGATTGAAACATCTACAGACCTGTTTTTCACATCATGCCGACACGTATGCCATCGTTCCCCGGTTGCGGGCACGGGTGGATTTCTCCCACTATGATTTGTTGGATGAACACTCGGTTTGTCCGCCCGTCAGTCTTTACGGGGACTTTGATCTGATTTTCTGTTGCAACCTGCTGTTCTACTACCGGCCGGAGCTACGACAGCGTATCCTTGACAAGTTCTGCAGTGCCCTGGCTCCCGGCGGTTATTTCGTGACCGGCGAGACTGAAAAAGGTTTTGTGTCCGAACATCAATGGCTATGCGCTGTAACCCCGTCGGGGACTGTCTTTAAAAAGAGGTAAAAAATGAAACTGAAAGACTTAAAGATTGATACAAAAATGCGCCTGGGACTGGGCTCAATCCTGCTTCTTGTGATGGTGCTCGCTTTCCTCGCCAGACTCCAGACAAATACACTCTGGTTCAATACGAAGGAGCTCTATGACCATCCGCTCCAAGTACGCCGGGCACTCGATACGCTTACGAGCGACATATTAGCCATGCGGCAAGACATGACTGAAGTGGTCCGGGCTGAGAGTGACCAGGAGAGACTATCTTTACGTCAAAGCATTGACATCCACGAAGCTGGTGCCACCCGCCAGTTTGAGATCCTCCATGGCCGTTATCTGGGACCGCAAAGCGATATTGATGAAGCCGAACAAGCATTCATCCAGTGGAAAGCCGTCCGCGAAGAAACCCGCCGCCTGCTACGGGAGGGGAAGACTGCTGAGGCCTCCAAACGCACCCGGCCGAACGGCGCGGAGAGCATCCAGGCGGAAAAGATCGTGCATGAACTACAAGACGTGAGTATTTTTGCCAAAAAACGGGGCGATGCATTCTACGCAACGGCTGAGGCGACGAACAACGACATTAAGAACCATTGGGCCATTTTCGTCTCCATGCTCCTGTTGCTCGCCATGATCGTCGCCTGGCTCCTGCTGAAGGGGATCAAAGAACCGCTTGTTGCGTTGACAACAGCGGCGGAAGGGTTTCGGCAAGGCAAGCTGGATAGCCGGTGCGGATATGCCTCCACCGATGAGTTCGTGGAGCTGGCCAGCTTGTTCAACTCTATGGCCTCAACCATTCAGACGGAAATGGATATCAATAAGAACGCGGTACACCTCTCCGATGTCATGCTCCGGGAGGAAGAGGTGCATTCGTTCTGCCGCGAGTTGCTCAAAGGATTGATCGAACACACCGGATCGCAGGTGGGGGCGGTCTATTTTCTCAATGAAGCTAAAACGATGTTCGAACATTTCGAATCTATCGGAGTGGGTGCCGGCGGACGCGCCGCCTTTTCAGCAACGGCGCGGGAGGGCGAGTTGGGCGCGGCCCTGGCCACGCGCCAGATCCAGCGTATCACCGATATCCCGGAGGATTCGCGTTTCGCTTTTGCCGCTGTGAGCGGGGTGTTTCAGCCGAGGGATATCCTGACCATTCCCGTCTTTTCTGATCACACGGTGTCGGCCGTGATCTCCCTAGCCAGCGTCCGCGCCTACGACACAGCGTCCGTCCGGCTGGTTAACGCGATCTGGGGTGCTCTGATCGCCCGCCTGAATGGCGTGTTGGCATTCCAGAAAATCACGGCTCTTGCGGCGACGCTTGAGGAGCAGAACCGCGAGTTGGATACGCAGCGGAGGGAACTGCTGTTGCAAGCGACTGAGGTGACCGAACAGAATACCGAGCTGGAAATGCAGAAACGGCGACTGGACGAGGCTAACCGCCTGAAGAGCTCCTTCCTTGCGAACATGAGCCATGAACTGCGCACTCCGCTCAACTCAGTGATCGCCCTTTCCGGTGTCCTGAGCCGTCGGCTGGCCACGACCATCCCGGCGGAGGAGCGCAACTATCTCGAAATCATCGAACGCAACGGCAAGGGCTTGCTCACGTTGATCAACGACATCCTCGATCTCTCGCGCATCGAAGCCGGACGGGAGGAGTTGAGCGTCAGCCGCTGCACGGTCCGCGAACTGGTCGAAGAACTCGTCTTCATGATCGACCCTCAGGCAGTTGAAAAGAAGATCGCCCTGCTTAACCAGGTCTCCGTTGATCTGCCGCTGATCACCACGGATCCTAATAAACTGCGGCACATTCTGCAAAACCTTATCGGCAACGCGGTCAAGTTCACCGAGCAGGGCCAGGTCACGGTTGCTGCAGAGGTGCAGGGTTCAGAAATGGTGATCGCCGTGACTGATACGGGCATCGGCATTGCCGCGGATCAGATACCGCGCATCTTCGACGAGTTCCGCCAGGCGGACGACGGCACCGCCCGCAAGTATGGCGGCACGGGGCTGGGGCTGGCCATCGCGAAGAAATACGCCCAGTTTCTCCGTGGCCGAATCACGGTGGAGAGCACGCTTGGCCAGGGTTCGACCTTCACCCTCCGACTGCCACTGGCTCTGGCGTTGCCAGGCAATGTCCAGGCGCATCCACCCAAGCGGTTTTCCACTAAACGAGTCACGCGCTTAACGCCCGTCCCGTTCGGTCAGGGCCAAACCATCCTGGTGGTCGAAGACAACGAATCAGCCATCATTCAGTTGACCGACATCCTCCAGACTCAGGGGTATCGTGTCCAGGTGGCGCACAACGGGCAGGAGGCCCTGGTGCAGATCGCGCAAACCCTGCCAGACGCCATGATCCTCGACCTGATGATGCCCGAAGTGGATG
>JBAXCC010000154.1:0-9117 GCA_037141675.1 bacterium
GTCAGGTGCGGGATCAAGGGGGGAACCGCGCGCGTCTTGATCGGAATTGGATCAAGGCAAGAGATGGATGCATCGCGATAGAGTAACTCCTTGTTGCCGAAGGCGTCCACGAGATAGATGCCGTAATTGTTATTCGTACCAGCATTGGAGCGACTGTCCTTGTCATAAACGCAAAGGAAGAAGTGTTCGCTCAGCGGAAAGGGTGCAGCATAGTTAGCGGGGGGGCCGTGGGTACCGATCTCGGCCTCGGGGAACAGTTGATCGGGTGTCAGTCGCTTAACCGGCGCCATGGCGTTGTCATCTGGCACGCGCGGGTCAACCAGAATGATCGAACCGTACGCCTGTCCGTGATGGCAGGCGGCCGTGCCCATATATTTCTGCGAACCGGGAATCTCCCGCATGGAGATCTCGAAATGCGGACGCGCTCTCTGGTTCGAGGAGAAGTTGCCATGCACAGCCCGCGGGTCGCGCCCGTCTGGACTAGTGATCCAGGCGTGGTGCGCCTGGTTAAATCCGCGATCGACGTAATCCCAACGGGTGTAAATGATCATACCGTTGTTGTTCACGCTCGGCTGCCACTCGTTGGTCTCGTGCGGGCTCAGCGCCACGATGTCACTGCCATCCGCGTTCATGGAATGAAGCGTGAAGCTCGGGACAGGCCGTCCGTGGCAGCGGCCAAAGCCACCTCGACGTTCCGAGACAAAGATGATCCTACCGCTCGGCAGGTAACAGGGATCGAAGTCGTTCCAGACGCCGTCGGTCAACTGGGTCAGCCCTGTGCCGTCCAGTTTCACGCGGAAAATCTTGTAAGTGTTGTTAGTATAATGCTGGTTTTGGTAACGTCTCTGATCATCGGGTATCTCCGTGCAGGCGAAGAGGACTTCCTTTGCATCAAAGCTCAGTTCAGGCGCCAGATAACCGTCCTTTTCCGTCAGGACCCGCCCCTTATATTGCCCATTCTCGCAGACCGATTTTTCAAGGACATTACGAATGGACGGCGCGTCGGAAAAAGGTTTTTCAAGAACAAACAGCCCACCACCGCGGATCGCGTTGAAGCCGAAGTACTGATCACACATGTGGTTACCACTCTTTTCATCGTTTGGGCAGAAGTGGCGATTGATGAAGAGAATCTTATCAAAGTCCAGCAGCGGGTTGGCAAAGGTCACCTTGCGGCGCAACTTGCAGGCCTCAGCCAGCAACGCCTCGCGTTCCGTGTTCCCTACTTCAAGCATACTAGCTCTGGTTTTCAGTGCGACTAAGGCTGTCTCCTCTTTCTTGAGGTCAGGACAACGAGCCAATGTCTTGAGATGTACGATCAGCGCGCCGGTACGCCGGAGCACAGCATCCGCTTCATCCTTATCAGCAGGGTCAGGCAGGGAGTTCGTATCAAAAACTTGATCCGCCGAAGGCCATTTATGGATATAGGGAATTATCGACCGAACATCCTTCTTCGTGTCAGGAGCCTTTTTACCTGCGTATTCAATGCTTTTGCCCGCCGCCCACGCTGTTGTCGCAGCCATCATAACTGCAACCACACATATCCCAAAAAATCTCTGCATCATAGATTCCCCCGTTATTATATCGTCCTGTTACGTTAAGAATGTTACTAGATCTGGCGTCAAACTGCAATTGTACTTTTTTTGAACCTTAATTGTATTTTTAGTGTCCCTCCGACTTTCTCCCTCGGGTGTTGATTTATCAAAGTTGAATCGTACCCTTGGCCATATAGACGCCCAATTAACGATTGCCAACCCGATATGAGCATGGTATGTTATCCACAATCAATTGAATGGACGACAAATACCTATTATGAAGTTAATTGTTCTCAACCATCAACGAACCTACTCCGTGAATTCAAAGGCTCTGACGACGCTTGCGAAGAAGATGGCGATGATCGCGCAAAAGCGAACGCCTGATGACGTGTGGCAAGAGGTGACGATTCATCTGTTGACCGACGAAAGCATTGCTCCCATCAATCAGGCACTCATGAATCATGAAGGCGCAACCGACGTCATCACACAACGTTATGATGCCTGCCCCGGTGAACCCGACGGATTAATCGGCGAACTTTTCATCAATGTTCAACGTGCGTGTACGATTCCCCGTGCAAAAGGATGGACACAGCAACAGGAACTCGCGCTTTATCTTGCGCATGGGTTCGACCACTTGACCGGCGCGGACGATGCCACAGTTCAGGAACGTGCCGTCATGCGCCGACGTGAGCGGCGCTGGCTGGTGCTTACGCAGGATTGTATTTACGGGCTGTTGCGCGGCCAAACTTCCAGAACTTAATAAAGTCGGCCTTAAACTTCTTCATATCGATACCCTCAAAGGCTTTTTTTGTCGCCGTTTCTGAATTCCCCGTTTGCATGAGAGTCGCTTGATAGATTTCCATCACTTTCGCATAAGGTGTTAACTTCGTAGCAGGTACTCCTTTACGGAAAAAATAGACAAGCGAACAGGCTGTCGCATAATTCGCCCATAGCTAATCGTGTGTTCCGCTGTAGACTGCTTCGCGGGAACTGTTTAGAATTTTTTCGAGATTCAATGATACACTTTCCAAATTTTCAACCACATACTTGATACGGGCTGTTTCTGGAATATCGACACCCTTTCCAGTCCGTAATGGCGTGGCCTCTTCGAAAAAGCTCGCATGTCCCTCGTTGAACCACATGGCATGCTCTTTCATGCCAGAGGCATAAAACAGATATTGATGGAAGGCCTCATGACGGATAATCTCCATCGTCTTGGCAATGTCCTTGCCGTGCGAGAGTATCACCAGTTCACGCTGTGCTGGCCACCAGAGTCCGGCAGTCCATTCGCGTTCTTTGCCGACATACTTCACATACTCATCTCTGTCTTCGAAGATACGGACCACACTGACATCTGAAATCGGCTCTGCTGGAGGAATAATCTTGATACAGGCCGCGCGGAGCGCAGGAAGTTCCTTCTGCAAATCCTGAATGATCTTTTTGCCCGTGGCGCTGCGAATGTTGGAGAGGAAGACGTACTCTGCGGTTTCCGCAAACCACCAACCTTGCGAATTGGCAATGCTCTTCTTGGCTGCGTCGCGGCTCGGATGTTCAGGGAACGCCGACTTTCCCTTTGAGCTCAGTTCTCTGGACTGCACACTCCCGCTCCCCTGCGATGTTGAGCGCGTCACGGCTGAGAGCGAAGGAAGGAACTGCATCTCAAACTCCTTCCGGACCTTCGACGGGGCTGTCTTGTCCTTGATGTTAATGATTGCCGCATACCAGTCAGACTTCGCCGCGTCACCATTGGGCATGCGTGTCTTGACACGGAAGAGATAAACGAGCGGTGCCTTCTCATCCTTCATCTGGACAAACACAGCCTGCGCAAGCCCCATGCTCGACACGCGAAGAGTCTCAATTCCCTTAGGCTCTTCGCTCGTAAACGCCTTGACCCAAGCCAGCAGATCCGCCTGCTTCTCCGGATCGACCTTGTTGGTCTCTGCTGCGATCGCCTTTTCAACCTCATCGCGCGCGACATGCTTCATCTGCCACGTATCCAGTTCCGGCATCTTCTGCAAAACACGACCAATGATAAAGACATTCCCGGCACTATCACGCCATTGACCGGCATGCTGACTCGCATACCAGAGCTCATGTCCATCAAAGAGATCCTTGCGCACACTCTCAGATCCGCGTGTAAACGTATAGGTGTAGACTTTGGGTTGGGCCAAAGGCTCAGGTTCGCCGCCACCGATCACCCGGCACTTTAAACCCATATTCGGATAGGCTCGATCAGTCCTAAACGAGGGAGCTGCCAACGTTGTGACAGCAGTCAGACAGCTAAAGAAAAAGTGAAAAGTGAAAAGTGAAAACTTGAAGCTTGAAACTTGAAAACTCATATTGACGTTACCTATAGCTTCACTTTTTTTGACAGGATGAACAGGATTTTTAGGACACTATTTCAGAACCCAACAATCCTGCAAATCCTGTCGGAAATTACCTCTTCATTTATTCCAGCTCCGCTGGTGAAAGCCTTACTAGCGCAAAGGGTTGAAGTCGCCATCCAACTTCTGGACAGCCATCATGCTCTTGTCTTTGCGGCCGGGGGAGACATACGACCAGACCAGCTTCTTGTCGCGCGTGATTTCAAACATGCTGACGCCTTTGCCATCCTTGTCATACGCGGAATAGTTTCCGATGACCATATTGCCGTTCTTCAAAACATGGATGCCTGTCATATTGCGGATGCTCAGGTCCGGCAAATCCGTCTTCTTGAAATCCCAGACCACCTCACCCTTGGGCGAGACCTCTTCGACTTGATCCAGGGAGGAGATCATGGTGTTGCCATTAGGAAGCCTCACAGCCGCGAAAGCAATGGACTTGCACTTGTATTCAAAGACGACTGTGCCGTCCGGCTTATATTCGCGGACAATATTATCGCCTGAATGGCAGACGAGATAATTTCCATTGGCGAGTTTCCGGCACATGCGCATCACATGATGCTCGTTCTTCTTAAGCTGAGGCTTGATTTTCAGCGTGAAGACAACCTTGCCATCCTTATCCACTTCCGTAACCTGAGCGGTGCCATTTTCACCGACAACGGTATTGCCATTGGCGAGACGCTGACAGGCCATCGCGCCATCAGAGCGAGGGGAATCCGGCTTATACTGCCAAACGACTTTGCCGTCCTTGTCCACTTCTGTCACTTTGCCATCAGCAAAAAGGAAATTGCCATTCTCCAAATACCACGCATCCGCATTGTTGCCGGTCTTAGCTGTGCGCGTAATGGTCCCGTCCTTTTCGAAGAGGCAGACGCGTCCGCTTCCGGTCGTAAACATGCCACACTCCAGCTTCCCCACGACTCCATCCGCAGGCTGGGCCATGCCAACGGCTGCCATCATCGATACAACGCCCATAATCTGATATACGCTATTCATTTTCCAATGCCCTTCTTTCTTGTAACTGATCACTTGAACAGTAAGGACGCCTCCCAGAGGCGTCCTTACCCGTGTTATTCATCACTTTTATTTGAAAACGTTTGGGTAGGACGACTACTTCGCCAGCTCTTCCAGCTTGTCCTTCACGGCCTCGGCCCAAATGACATAGCCCTTCTCGTTCGGGTGAAGCAGGTCAGGCATGACTTCCTTTGAGAGTGTCTTGCCATCTGGCTCGAGCAGCTTCTTGTTGATATCCAAGAAGAAGACGCGCTTATTGTCTGCCAACTTCGCAATCATCGCATTCACCTTGTCATTACGCACACGCGGCTGATCCGTATCCTTGGCACTGCGCGGGAAGATCGCGAGCATGAGGATCTTGGTGTCAGGTGACTTTTCTTTCATCTTTTCCAAGATGACCTTGATGCCATCAAATGTGTCTTCGGCTGTTTCTTTGTCCACCGGACGGTGGCCCGTGTTATTCGTGCCGATCATCAGCATCGCAACCTTTGCATTGACCTTCTTCCAGTTGACATTGTCGATGACCCAGATCGTATTTTCCGTACGGTCACCACTGGTCGCGACATTCAAAATCTTCTTGTCTGCAAAATACTTCTTAAAAACATTCCCCTTGCCTTCCCAGCCATGCGTAATCGAATCACCCATGAACACATAGGTATACTCATTGCTTTGGGACGCTGCGAAGCGCTGCTGGATACGCGCATTGACCTTCGGCGACGGCTTCGTAGAAAGATCACTGGCCTGCACTGCACCTGCGACAACAAACATTGCCATCAAAACTGAACTGTAACTCTTCACTAGAACCTCCTTGGTTGTTATTTAATTTAAATATTCTATCAAACCAGCATCCCCTACACCATCAAAATTTAATCCCCCCCGTCATTCGAAATCAAAAAAAAGCCCTGTCGCAGTTAAGCGACAAGGCCTTATTTCATTTAACGAACAGCGCTGGGACTACCAGCGGCCGCCGCCACCACCGCCACCGCCACGCTCTTCGCGGGGCTTGGGCTGGGATTCGTTCACGCGCAGCGGACGACCATTCATGTCGGTGCCGTTTGTGCTAGCGATGGCCTTTTCAGCCTCCGCGCGGTCATTCATTTCAACGAAGCCGAAACCCTTGGCACGGCCGGTCGCACGGTCTGTGACCACGCGAGCCGATGTGACTGTTCCGTACTTCGAGAAGAGCTGCTGCAGATCACTGTCTGAAGCATCGTATGGCAGATTGCCTACGTAGATATCCATAGTTTGTAACCTTATCTTGTGTCATATAACTGAGTTAAGCGGAGTCCTCCTCCATAACACTAGATAGGGGGTCCGGATACGCTACTACTGGTGTAGTCGCGAGATGTACTTTGAGGCTTGGCGTCCCGAATGTCAACTACCATCGTAAATTATTTTATCGATACGTATCACGCAAGTACACTTGTGATCCTATAGCACTCACGTTTTACGTTTCTAAAAATTTCTGTACAACATTCGTAAAGTGCTGTGGCTCTTCTATATGTAACAAATGACCAGCGTCTGGAAAGAGAGTGAATTTCATAGTGGGAAAGTGTTTGCGCATGTCTGCTTCATGGTGTTGTACTTTGAATAGTGACTTGCCACCTGCTACAACCAACACAGGTCCTTCGTAAGACAGCGCGAGCGGAACTGCATCGCTGACTACCTTGTAGTTGGCAATCAAATAGTCGAGCGGAACACGCCAAGAAAATCTGCCGGCTTCATCACGCACTACATTTTTAAGGAGGAAGGATCGGGTTTCTGGCTGTAATATGTTCTCAGCCAATGCCGCATCAAGCTGTGCACGGCTGGTGGCCTGTCCGAGATCCAGACTCTGACAGGCGCGCAATACAAATAAATGCGCAGGAGCAAAGGCACCCGGCATAATATCGACAATCACCAAGCCCTGCACACGCTCCGGCCATTCCGAGCCCATGAGCATTGCAACCTTGCCACCCAGCGAATGCCCCATTACAAAAGCACGTTCTATGCCCAGATGATCCATTGTCTCGCAGACATCCATGGCCATACTGTGCAACGTGAATGTAGCAATGTGAGGCGATTTTCCGTGATTGGCCAAGTCCAGGCAGACCACCCGGGCGTGAGCGGCCAAGGCCAGTTGAACCGCACGCCAGTTATCCATGGAGCCCATGAGCCCGTGTAGGACAACCAATGTCTTGGGCCCCACCCCTTCACTTTTGCTGTTCAGTATCATGCTATGAACGTTTAATGGTATATTGTCTTTTGCTGGCAAACGAACCAAGGGTGGGGTCATTACTTAAGAGTTAAAAGTTAAACGTTGAGAGTTAAAAGTTTGACCTGTCCGCCGTTTCATCCGCCGCGGCTTTAGCGTAGAAGGAAGTCGTATTCGCGGAGGTGAAACGCTTAACGCTCAACGCCCAACTCTTAACGATCAAGTTAAAGAGAAGGACGCGCCTGAGCGCGTCCTTGGTCACGCAGACGCGTGACTCTCCCACCTTCTACCGTTGGATATTCCGTGTTCAATATTGGATATTGAACTTACATCCACTCGGCAATGGTGTTCTTGTCAAGTTTGCACATCATCGCGGTCGCGGCAAGGTCTGCCTCGGCTGCGCTCATGCCATCGGTATTGAGCTCCGCCAGGCGATCAGCAAGCAACAGCGAAATCGAGAGCGCGCGTATGCAATCACGCACAAAGGCCTTGCGACAGCCGATCGGATCAGCTGGATTGCCATCTGTACGAAGCATGTGGCAATCAAATTCCACGACGCCCTTCCAGCCCACCTTGCGCAAAGCCCAGAACATCTGGACCGTCTCCTTCAGACCTTCCGGACCGATCAACGGTGGGAAGTCATTATCGAACTGCGCCTTGATCTGGCTGCCAAAATGCAGGAAGAAGAGCTTTTTCATGCTGGTCAGGTAGCCCACGGTATGCACAGCGTTCAGGAGCGCCATGCTCTCATGCTGCAGCAATTCGGGATTGATGCCATAGAATTCCGGGTGTTTCAGCATGCCATAGATAAAACCGACTGCATGACCCGAGGTCGGGAGATACATGTGGCCACGGGGCTCATTCGGCTTCGGCTCAATGGTCATGCCGACATAGTTCGTAAACTTATTTTTCTTGATGTAGTCATACGCGCCGTTGAGTGCATCTGCGAGCCACTTGTAGACGTTCTTCCAGTCCACGGTCACAGGCACTTCAAAGCCGTCACGCGCAACCCAGTAGGTCAGATATTTTGCTCCAAACATGGCGCCGATGCGAATCGTGCGTTCGCATTTCTTCTTGGCAATCGCACGAATCTTCGGATCAGGGTTGGTCAGGCCGCCATTGCGGAACATCGGATGTCCATGGAGGCTGCACGTGGCCATGTTGATCTTGAGCCCAGCGCCATCCAGAATCTTCTTGATCTCCTGAAGCTTCTGATAGGTCGCGCTCTTCTTGTCGAGATCGTCATTCATGTTGGCCGGATCCCAGGAGACCAGGTCATCGTCATGGAATGACGTGGCCTCAATCAGGCCTTCCTTGGCCGCATCCGCCAGAATCTTCGCCACTTCGATGGAGTCAATCTTCGGAAGCACCGCACTGCCAAAGGGGTCACCTAACGGATTGCCCACGCACCAGAAGGGCATGGAACGCAACGTGACGGGATCAATATTGTAAGCTTTCTTTGCCATATCAAGACCTCTTAATGTTTAGTTAAAGAAAAACGTAGCTTATCCTGTTCAAACAGCAGAATCAAGCCAAACCTCTCTCTCCCTTATTTTTTCTCAGCCACGGTAATCATGACCTCTGTCGCCTTATCCGACTTACTCATGACAATCGCCACTTGGCGCTCGCCCTTCTTATAAGCAAGCGACCGGGATTCGCCCATGTCAAAAGAGCCTTCCTGATTCCAACCCTGTGCCTTCATTTCGGTTTCAAATGTCGCTGCGAGTTTCGCCGCGGCCTCTTCAACCTTCATACTCAGCGCATACCCATCAGGCGTCTTCATCGACATCTGAATCTTTGCACCCTTGACAATATAGACATCCTTGGGAAAATCTGCCGGGACAGAAGCACCCTCTCCGGAGGTGAAAGCTGTCTCGCCATCCTTTGTTTTGATGGTCATCTTGCCATCAGAGATATTAACTTTGGCATCTTTGCCCTCTGAATCCTTGATATTCATCGCAATTGCCTTTTCAGCAATCTTTTCAGATATCTTTTC
>JBAXCC010000155.1:0-9075 GCA_037141675.1 bacterium
GGCTGGCGGACTGGTAAAGGTGAACTTCGAGTAGAGCATCGCCGGATTGATGGACACCTTGTCCGGCAGGAGGCTTGCCAGTTTCTCGAATACCCGCTCGATCTGTCTGGCCACGGGGCTGCCCTGGTACTGCTCTGCCACACGGGCCGCCAGCAGCACGCCCAGAAGCTCTCCTTCACTGAGGGAGACCGACGGCAGCCACCACGACTGATCCTCGTAGAAGAACCCCTTGCGGTCACGGTCGTAAGCGACAGGAGCCCCGCACTGGTCACGCAGGAAGTCGATGTCGCGCTGCACGGTCTTCTGGGAGACACCCCAATCGCCGGCAAACGTAAGGCAGTTCGGATACCCGCCTCCCCTGATTTTCCGGTCCAGTTCGATCAGTCTAGCATACTGCGATTTGGTTCTTTTCATGGGCATGCTCTCCACTTTAGCACGTTCGGACGGACAAGGCGTGTCCGTGCAAAAAATAACGTACCATAATTCGGACGGACACTCAATGTCTGTCTGCATGCGCTATCCTACCCGCAGTACAGAAACTGAGGAGGATCATATATGCAACATCATCAAGAACAGATTAAAGACCGACTGACATCCATCCTGGCCCGGCTCTCCGAGGCGGGTAGGGAAGCACTGCTCTCATTCGTGCTTTGCGGATTTTCGGATGAGGTGGCCATGAAAGAGGCTGTAGCCTGCGTCGAAGAAATGGACCGATATGATGAAAGCGCAATGGCCGGATGGATACTTGGCAGCATCGGGACAACAGCCAACGGGATCACGGCTTCTGCCTTGGAAGAGTGCCTGCAAGACTTGCTTTGCAGGGACATGACCTTGCTTACCGAAGAAAAGCGCGCTGTTCCAGGTGTCTTGGCCTTAAATAAATTTCCACTCCACCGCGCTGCGGAATCAGGTGATCTCGACATCGTCAAGCAGCTCGTTGATAAGGGAATGTCGCCTGACATCCAAAACAGCAAAGGCCTGACACCTCTGCACTGCGCTGCCGCAGCAGGCAAGCTCCACATTGTCCAGTGGCTCATAAATGAAGGCGGAGCGACACCGGATATCGGTTGTTACGAAGACGGCAAGACGCCGCTGCACTTGGCTGCTAAATCAGGAGCTTTCGAAATCGTCCAATGGCTGATCGATGTCGTTGGAGTTGATCCGGACATCAAGGACAAAGAGGGACGATCTCCGTTGCATAGCGCGGCATCAGGAGGTCTCGAGATCGTTAAGTGGCTTGTTGACACGAAGGGAACAAATCCAAATATCAAGGATCATGGAGGTCTAACGCCTTTGCACACAGCCGCCCTTTACGGACATTTAGACATCGCCCAGTGGCTCGTTGACGAAAAGGGTATCCCCCCGGGCATCGAGGACAGCCAAGGCAAGACTCCGCTGCACTACGCAGCGGAATCAGGAGCGCTTGATATTGTCCAGTGGCTCATTGATGAAAAAGGTGTCGCGCCTTACATTAAGGATATTGAGGGGAGAACGCCCTTGTATTATGCCCGCAATGCTGTAGAACCATCCCCTACCCTTTATTACCTCGTCGCCAAAAAGAGGGCGCCTCTGGATAGTGAGGATGATGACTATGCAACACTGGTTCGTTACGCCATAGCAGCAGGGAATCTTGACATCGTCAAGTGGCTCGTCGACAAAGGTTCGACTCAAAATGCCGACAATGAAACCCGGGAGTTGTTAAATGCCGCAGCCTTTTATGGACATTTACACATCATCAAATGGCTTGTCGAAGAATAGGGGACAGACAAAGAGGGGAAGTTCTAAAGTGCGGGAGTTCTAAAGTTGGGGGAGAAGTTCGTTAGTTCATTAGTGCAATAGTGCGTTAGTGGGGGAAATGCGCGAATGGAGAGGGTGGAGTGCCCCTTTCACTGCTTCGAGTCGACTTCACGTTTCGCCATTTCGGCGGCGCGCAGGATATTCTCAAGGAGACCATTTTCATCTTCTCCGCACACAGGAGCGACATCGTTCTCGAGGCGTTTTTTGAATGAGCCTAAATAGCCATCCATGCGATCAAAGTAAGTCCTCACCTTGGCTACATCGGCATGCGTCCAATAGTCGCTTTCATCCGTCACTTGCATATTCGGAAAGAACTGTTCCTTGATTTGTCGCAGGAGATTGATGAAGGCGATGTGCTCTTCGACTCCTGCGTAATGTGTCTTCACAGAGGCGATCCAATATTTTTGCGGAAGCGAATCCCCAGGGCAGATCAGATCCGCAAACGAATGGAGATGTCCCTCTGGATCAAAGAGGAAGGGCGTCAATTCAATCTCGCTGGACGGTTCCAAAAGAATCCCTTTCAGCTTGGCCTGCTCATCATCGACATCCGTATATTTCCAACCCCGGCTTAGCGCATAACCGCGCAGAAACTCGAGCAATCGCCCCTGCGACAGTACATTTGCCAGCACGCCTTTGTAATGAACGCTTGTAGACATTGATTTACCGTGTTTTTACTTTGCTTCTTATGGCAACAAGACCTGTTTGTCGCCACTTCTAAACTTGTTACAGAAATTTTGAAATGCCATGTTCAGTCCCATCTTGAGCAAGCCTTTATCCAGATAGGACTGAAGTTGTTCATTTGTTTTGAGGGACAGGATACCGCGTTGCTGATTCTTGCGGGTTTGCGTGACGAGGGCGTTCATCAGTTTTGCATAAACCGTGCTGACGGGGACGCTGCGTGAAAGGGAGATTCCAATTGCCTTAGCCGCCAATCGTCCGCTCAGCGCTGCCGCATCCATGCCTAACCCACGGGTGGGATCAATCAGCCCAGCAGCATCGCCGACCATGAGAAAATTCCGGTCGCCGAGCCAGACCCTCTCCTCATCCAGCAACGACATCATGCTGCTATATGCTTCTCTCTTCACAATCTGCACGTTTTTCAAGTGGTATATTTCTTTGATATCCTCAAAGAAGTGATCCATCCGTTGTTGTATTCCTTGATCATAGCCTGTTCCGGCCACCCAATAGTCCTTGCCATCATCCAGCGTCTTGTTATAGACCCAGGCAAACATCGTGTTATTGTATTCAATGTTCCAAAACTGGTAGAGCTTGTCGGACTCAAGATCCCCATCCGCAGTAAAGTAATAATTCAAGGTGGCGCCGGAACTCTTTTTTTGGAATCCGCTTTCGCCTTTGAGTTTCCGACGGATTGCTGGTCTCATTCCTGTTGCATCAATCACATATCTGGCTTTTACCTGTTCACCACCTTCGTCCGTCTCGAGATGAACGATAATGCCGTCCTTCGTCTCTTCAAAATCTTTGAAGCAGCAGCCATCCCTGAATTCAGCCCCGTAGCTTTGTGCTACACGACAAAACCATTCATCGAAGATGTTCCTCATGAAGTTGAGCATGGGGAACTTGGAGGTCATCACCCGTCCGTTTGGAAAATGCATCTCGACGCGTGAGAGCGTATTGTGGCAAAGCCGATCAGATGGGATTGTTTCGCCAAGTATCTTTTCGAAGTATGGGAATTGGATACCTGAGCAGGCTTTTTCCCGGGGCACCTTCGCTTTTTCAATCAGCAAGGTTTTAAGATGCTGCAGAGCGCAGAACTTGGCAGCCACCGGACCTGCCACCGCACCACCCACAATAACAACATCGTATTCCTTCATTTCAGTGATTCTCCTTCGAGAAAAACTTACACATTCATGGGAAGGTTATCGTTTCGATCAGCAACAGTCAAGAGTCTAAACGCTTGTCGATAACTTCAAATATATTCCCCACGAATCTCCGCGAAATGGGTTGATTTTCTTTCGGCTGGGTACAGCCGCCGTTAATCACTAAGAAACTCAACCCATGATTTGAATAACTTAGGTCTGAGTTCTCTGGGCCCATTCCAGCGGTGTGTGTTTTTGAGTGATGAACGACGATGGTATCCCATCGGCAAAAACACACACGGCTTAGCGGAGATTCGTGGGGAAAAGTTACCCCACGGTTTGTTCCCGAAGCAACGGCGTGCCTCTATTTCTGCTCGACTTTATCAACGGCGTGACGCAGTTGGGACATTTGGTGTTCGCGGAAAATATCGCGACAGAGCAAGAAAATCATGAGTGTAATCAAGAGTGTGGCACACACCGTGACGAGCGTTGAGACTACTTTCGGGTGCGGCTTGCGGCGTGCAATGATTTCATACGTGGCAAACATGACATGTCCGCCATCCAAAACTGGCAAGGGCAAGAGATTCAGAATGGCGAGGTTGATGCAAATCATCCGGAGGAAGCCAAGCGCATCCATCATGCCGCCTTGGACAGTCTGATAAAGCTGGATAACAATCATTGCCGGGCCGCCAAGACTATTTGCAACTGCAGCACGTTCCCCCTTCTGTTTGGGCTTCACTAATGCACGAAGAACGCGAACCACCGACATCGTATCCCACTTAAGCTGATCAAGCGGCTTGCTATACATCATCCAAGGCTTTGCACTGTCATCCGTAAACTGGACACCCAACAGCATTTGATTTAAGTCCTTGTCATAGCGCGGTGTCATGCGGAGCGAAAGGATCTCTTTCCCACGACGAACGCCAATATCGACAGGCGCAGCACCATTTTTGCGGATTAACTCCTTAAAGTGAGAAACACCCCAAGCAGGAACACGCGCAACAGAAAGCAACAAATCGCCCGGCTTAAGTCCTGCATCTTCCGCAGGGAATCCGGACATGATACGGCCAACCATGCACGGTGACTCAGGATATACGCCATCCAGCATCTGAATACCAAAGACTTCATTTTTGGTGAACGGGATTTCTAACTTGATCTGCTTCCCGGCACGATCAACTTTAAAAGCCGCTTTCCCAGAATTACCGGCCAATACATTTTCAACCATCATCCCCATCCACGTGTCCACTTTTTCACCATTGACTTCTAAAATACGATCCCCTGCGCGCAGTCCTGCTTTCCATGCTTCAGATGTTTCGACTACAACGCCCACGAGTGTATCAACAATCCCGGTTCGAGCAGCAGGAACCCAATAAATGATGAACGCGAGGAGAACCGCTAACACGACATTTCCAAATGGTCCTGCAACAGAAACAACGATACGCTTCCATGCGGCTATGTCAGGCAGCTCCCTTTCATCTTCGTGTTTGTCCTCATCACTGGCGTTCTTATCATCAGTGGAACCCTGGATCTTTTCCATACCCGATGGATCGAGTTGCGGCAAGGCCACATAGCCACCAAACAGAATGACGCCAATTTTATACTCAACACCATTAATTTTTCGTTTCCAAAGTGATGGGCCAAAGCCAATCGCGAACGTGTCAACTTGGAGTCCAAACCACTTGGCTGCCAAGAAATGGCCAAGCTCATGAATGAAGATGGCCAAGCTAAATAACAGGGCCACGGCCAAACCGGCCAAAATCTTTAAACCAATAGCTACTATCACGAAATCACCTCCATTGCCAGGCGTCTTGCCCAAGCATCTGTTTCAAGAATCGTCTCCAAATCAGAACACGCACGCACATCATGCTTAGACATGACCTCCTCTATGGTCCTCCATATTCCGGCAAACGAAATACGGCCATCCAAAAACGCTTTTACTGCCACTTCGTCAGCCGCATTCACGACAGCCGGCATTGTCCCGCCGCAGGCCGCTGCCTCGCGAATTAATCGCAAGCATGGGAAACGGTCAAGATCCGTCGTTTGAAATGTCAACGTGCCTAACTGCGTTAAGTCAAGTTTAGGCATATCGACAGCACATCTTTCCGGCCATGTCAGCGCATACTGAATCGCAAAACGCATATCGGGCACAGACAATTGAGCAATCGAGGAGCCATCGATAAAAGTAACCATCGAGTGTACAACGCTCTCTGGATGAACAACAACTTCAACATGCCGAACAGGAACATCAAAAAGCCAACGCGCTTCGAGAATCTCAAGCCCTTTATTCATCATCGTGGCGGAGTCAATCGTAACCTTCGGCCCCATTGACCATCGTGGATGTTTCAATGCAGCATCTGGCGTTACACGCTCAAAATCAATTTCTGGGCGATTCGCAAATGGTCCGCCAGAAGCCGTCAGAACCAATTTTGTAATCTGTTCTTCAGAAGGTGCCTTACCATCGCCTTCAAGTCGTACACAGGCAACACTTCGCGTGACGGATTGCAAGCACTGGAAGAGTGCACTATGTTCACTGTCGATCGGCAGGAGCCGAACACGTTTCTCTGCTCGTTTCCGCATGACCAGATCACCTGCTGAAACAAGGACTTCCTTGGTCGCTAACGCAACGTCATGACCTGCATCCATTGCGGCCAGCACAGGGTTCAAGCCTGCTAGTCCCACAACCGAACAGACAACACAATCCGCCTCAGGCAATGCAGCAAGTGTTTCAATCCCCCGGGGTCCTGCCAGGACACGAATACCATGAGGACGTGCCAAGGCCTCGGCCTCTAGCGCACGCGTTTCATCTTCCACGGCAACGATACGCACGTTGAACTGCAACGCTTGATCGATCAGGCGTGTGATTTTTGTCCGCGTCGAAAGTCCGACAACACGAATATCATTGGGTAATAACTCCGCAATCCGAAGTGTATTTTCGCCAATGGAGCCGGTACTGCCTAGTATGACAATTGACTTCATTTCATCACGTTTAACAAAAGGTAAAATATGGCGGGTGTGAAAATTATACTATCCAGAGTATCCAGCAATCCGCCAATCCCATGGAATACTCCGCCTGAATCTTTCATATCCGCACTGCGTTTAAACATGGATTCAATTAAATCGCCAACGACACCCACAATAGCGATCAGAACGCCAATTCCTGCAACACCCATAAATTGGTTCGTGGTGTATTCCGGATGAAATATGTAGCAAAACGAAACACTAAAGAGGGCGGCAAAGATGAGCCCCCCTACTAATCCTTCCCATGACTTATTGGGAGAAATGCGCGGAAACATCTTATGTTTGCCGAAGGGAATACCTATTGCGTACCCGCCAACATCGGCAGCCTTGGTGATCACAACCACATACAACACAGCATAAAATCCTTCTTTGGTGACAGAGAATGGATCAAGGGTTCCGCTCTGCGCAATCCGCAAGAGGAACGAAAGCATAAACGGCAAATAGATGAAGCTTAATACTGCAAACGCCGCACTTTCAAGCGGCTTCTTCACCTTCGGATCAAACAACAAGCGTGCAAATAATAGAAAGACGAAAAAAGCCACGATCACAAAGGACGTGCTTGGAAAAGCAAAACAGTAGAACAAATAGGCCACCGCAGCAAAAGCACCGGTCCGCCGACACGTATCAATCCCGCGCGCTTCGATCATATTTGCAAGTTCAAAGTGGCAGAGGAGAACCGCAACAACGAGCGCGCCAAAGCCAAGCCAGGCCTGCTGGGAAATGATGACGCAAAACCAAAAAGCGGAAAGAACGAGACCTGTAATAACGCGTCGAGCTATCGGGTTCATACGTTTGACTCCTTCTTGACGCTGCCATAACGCCTGTCACGCGTTGCATAAGATTCTAGCGCTGCATTAAAGTCCGCCTCGCTAAAATCTGGCCATAATACCGGTGTGAAATAAAACTCACTATAAGCACATTGCCATAACAAGAAATTACTGATGCGAAACTCGCCGCTCGTCCGAACAATCAAGTCCGGATCCGGAACATCCGGAGCATCCAAATAGGATGACACAAGGGATTCATCGATTGCGGCTGCCTCATATTTTTCTGCACGAACATCTTCTGCAATCTTCCGTATTGCGCGCGTCAATTCATTACGGCCACTGTAGCTGAGGGCAATAATCACCTGCTGCTCAAAATGCTTAGTTCTCTCCTCTACGCGTGCCAGTGCTGATCGTAGCTCTAAAGACAGATCATCACGGTTTCCGATGATCCGAAGGCGCACGTTTCGCTCAATCAAGTCCGCCTCATATCTGCTGATAAAACCGCCAAGAAGGTTCATCAGTCCTGCCACTTCTTCAGGGGGCCGTGACCAGTTTTCGGTACTGAATGCATAGAGGGTAAGATAGCGAACCCCTGCAGCGCGACAAAATTCCATCACGCGACGAACAGTTTCCGCTCCAGCCTCATGACCGGCCAAACGTGGCTTGCCAAAATGCTTTGCCCAACGCCCATTGCCATCCATAATCATGGCAATGTGTTGTGGCACTCTATGGACATCTTGATTCATGTGTGATACTTATTAAATGCCCAGCCTTAACGTTGACTCTCGTGCAGGGCCGACCGACAAAATGCCTATGCGTGCGCCACTCACGGCCACGAGCCGCTCCACATACGCTTTAGCCTTCAGCGGCAAATCTTCATAGCGCGTCGTCTTGCTTGTGTCGGACATCCATCCGGGCATCTCCTCGTAAACAGGCGTACACCGATCAAGCGCACGTAAATCAGCGGGGAATGTCTCATAAATATGTCCGTCGTCGCGACGATAGGCGACACAGATTTTAATCTTCGGCAGATCATCCAGCACATCGAGCTTGGTCATGGCCCAGAAATCAACGCCATTGACCATCGCCGAATAACGCGCAACCACCGCATCGAACCATCCACAGCGGCGCGGACGTCCTGTAGTCGCGCCAAATTCGCCACCCTTCTGACGCAAATGTTCGCCTGTTGCGTCAAGGAGTTCTGTCCGGAAGGCACCTGAACCAACGCGTGTGGTGTAGCACTTGATCACGCCGACCACGCGATCAATACGGCGCGGGGAGATTCCTGATCCAGCGCAGGCGCCACCTGCTGTCGGACTCGATGATGTCACAAACGGATAGGTTCCAAAGTCGATGTCCAACATGGTCCCTTGCGCGCCCTCGAGCAGGATGCTCTTGCCCGCGCGGTCTGCCGTGTTGAGAAACACGACGGTGTCTGTGATATAGGGACTCAATGTTTCGGCAGCCTTGGCATATTCACGGACAAGCTCTTCAACATCTGCAAGGGTATCGGAGTTGAGGAAGATCATATTCGCACCATCGTTCCCCTGAAGAAAAATTTCGAGGCGAACGTTGCCGTGTTGAAGGAAGAATTCGACTATCACGGCGTCTCGGTCATCCTTGCCTGCCGCGAATGCATTCAGGTCGTCGGCCGCACGAAGAAACAGAAGAAGGCC
>JBAXCC010000156.1:0-9065 GCA_037141675.1 bacterium
CTTGCGATTACAGGGTCGCCGCCGTTCGGACCGTTCATCAGTGAGTTTTCAATCCTCAATGGCGCGTTCGATGCCGGATACATGGCCATTGGCGGCATCTACCTCTTTCTCCTGCTCGTGGTCTTTATCGGCATGGGCGTCACCGTGCTGAAGGTCGTGCAGGGCCGTGCCTCGTTCGAGGCACGCAGTACTCCTTATCACGACGGGTTCCTGACCGGAGCACCCATTGTGGTCCTGATGTTGCTCGTTTTGCTGGTAGGACTTTATATTCCACCCCCGCTCACCAATATGATTAACGATGCTATATGTTTCCTGGAGGGTCAGCCATGAACGATGACACCCGTCCTGAACTCGCCATGCTGACCAACGGACAAGCTGTCAGCCGTTCGGAAATACCCGTTCTCTCCTATGCGAATTTCACGCAATCGATTCTTGATGGCGTAGCCGCTCGCCAGCGCGTCTGCGCATTTTTCGGCGCCCCCTCGTCACTTCCGAAAGCAACCCGCCTCTATGTCGTACTCGCAGACGACGAGCAGAACTTGCTCTTTGCAGGTGCGACAGACATCGTAGCAAACGAATTCCCTTCGCTCACGCCGCGCTGTCCGCAGGTGCATCTCTTTGAACGCGAGATCGCCGAACAATATGGCCTGCGCCCAGTCGGTCATCCGTGGTTCAAGCCTGTACGCTACTGCCGCTCGTGGACTGGCCGCGATGCATGGAACAGGGACCCCGATCAGCCCATCCTGCCGGCGGTGGGTGACTTCTATCGTGTCAATGGCGAACAGGTTCACGAAGTCGCAGTCGGCCCCGTTCACGCAGGCGTCATTGAGCCTGGCCACTTTCGTTTCCAGTGCCATGGCGAACTTGTTTTCCATCTGGAGATCGCTTTGGGTTTTCAACACCGCGGCATCGAGGAAGCACTGATTGGCGGACCCACCCCGCGCACGATGCACTATATCGAGACGCTCTCCGGCGATTCGACCATCGCACATGCCACCACCTACTGCCAAGTGATCGGAGCGCTCACACGTGGTCATCAGACCGCCCGTGCTCAGACCCTGCGGGGTATCGCCCTGGAACTGGAACGGCTCGCCAACCACGTGGGCGATCTCGGCGCATTGGCCGGTGATGTCGGTTTCCTCCCTACGGCCAGCTATTGCGGCCGCATCCGCGGTGACTTTCTGAACATGACCGCCCTATTGTGCGGCAGTCGTTTTGGACGCGGCTTCGTCCGTCCGGGCGGGGTCGCCTTCGACGTGGATCCCGAGCGCATCGCCGAATTGAACCGCCGCCTTGATGCGGGAGAGAAAGACACCGAAGTGGCCGTAAATCTTCTGTGGAACACCCAGTCGGTCATGGCACGTTTCGAAGATGCCGGCCCCCTGCCCCATAACGTCGCTGTAGAGCTGGGGATGGTGGGCCCTGCGGCACGTGCCTCCGGCGTCGAACGCGATGTGCGGCGCGACCAACCCTCTGGCATCTACTGTTTCTCGCACATCCCTGTCTCCACCTGCGAAACGGGTGACGTCTTTGCGCGGGCCTATCAACGCTGGCTGGAGATTCAGCAATCCATCGCCTTCATTCGCGATCAACTTAAGGCTCTGCCTGGTGGCTCAATCCGCGCCCCTGTACGCGCCGTGGAACCGAACAGTTTCGCGGTTGCCCTGAACGAAGGCTGGAGAGGCGAGGTCTGCCACGTGGCGCTGACCGATCCACAAGGCCGTTTCTCGCGCTACAAGGTTGTGGACCCGTCATTCCACAACTGGCCGGGCCTCGCATACTCCCTGCGCAATCAGGAAATATCAGACTTCCCGATCTGTAACAAGAGTTTCAACCTCTCCTACTGCGGACACGATTTATGATCAAAGTACTATTAGCCAGATTCCAACAAAAACATCGGACCATGAAGTATCCGGACGGCGCACCGCCACCCTTGCCGGATCGTTTCCGTGGACGACCCATAATTGACAGCGCACAGTGCCCGGAGGGGTGCCATGCGTGCAGTGATGTGTGCCCGACCGGCGCAATCAATCTAACCCATGTCGACTTGGGTAAATGCCTGTTCTGTATCGAGTGCGCAAATGCTTGTCCCAAACAGGCGATCACCCACTCCTGCAACTATCAGCTCGCAGCCCGCAACCGCAATGACCTGATCGTCGCACGTGAACGACAGGCTGTTGAAGTCGCTGTCGCGGCCTTGGACAAGAAGCTGAAAAAACTGTTCGGACGCTCCTTGAAACTCCGCCAGGTCAGCGCGGGCGGCTGTAACGCGTGCGAGGCCGACACCAATGTGCTTAACACAGTCGGCTGGGACTTAGGCCGCTTCGGCATCCAGTTTGTAGCCTCCCCGCGTCACGCCGACGGTATTCTGGTGACTGGGCCTGTATCACAAAACATGGCACTCGCGCTCCGAAAAACGTATGATGCAGTCTCCGACCCGCGCATTGTCATCGCCGTCGGTGCCTGCGCGATCTCCGGCGGACCTTACATCGGACACGAACAAGTCAACAACGGGGTTGATTCCCTGTTGCCCGTCGACCTCTACATACCCGGCTGCCCGCCCCATCCGCTCACAATCCTCGACGGCCTACTCCGCCTGATCGGCAACATCGAAGACGGCACACGCAAAGTCCCGAAAGCTGAGAAATGAACAACGATCTTTGGTTCGTTACCCAACCAAAGACAACGAACATCTAGTAAACGTTGGAACAATGAAGATGCTGATGAAACACACCCTCGCACTGCTCAGCACCGTGCTGTTGGCACCACTGGCTTCGGCCCAGGTACCGACCCACTTGCCGGTATTTCACCACCAGGGGGTGGTGCTGGATTATCAGAACCTGAAATATAATCCGTGCGGCGATATTATCATCCCCAGCGTTGTCAGAACCGATCGCTTCCAGAACGCGCTGGGCAAGTACTACATGTATTACGCTCCGCACAACGCCCCAGGCGGCATCTGCATGGCGTATGCCGACGCGTTGCAGGGTCCGTGGAAAGAGTACGACGCCAATCCTCTGATTGGACGCGATTGCACGCCGCACTACAAAGTCTCGCATGTTTCCGGACCGCACGCCATCTGGATCGAAGAAGAAGAGAAGCTGTTTCTTTATTACCACGGAGAGAACCCTATCACACGTTTCGCGTCTTCTACAGACGGAATCCATTTCAAGTACGAAGGCGTGGCACTGACACCCAATGACTTTGAGAACGTCAGCGAAGTTTCCTATGCCCGCATCTTCCGCCACGCCATCCCCGGGAAGGACAACCGCTATATCATGTTGCTGATGGGCAACAACGCGGGCACGCGCAAGATCTATCTGGCTTGGTCCAAGGATGGCCGGACATGGGCGACACAACGGACCCCCTTTATGTCGCCGGAGAAGAAGACCGGCCAACTGGCTCAGGCGTGGCTACTGCCGTGGCAAGGGAAACTCTACCTCGTCTATCACGACTACGATCCGAAGGGCACTGACCTCCATATCAGCGAAGTCGATCCTGAATTCACCAAGACTCGCTACCTCGGCATTTTCTACGACCATGCATCAGCCGGCCAAGACAACACGTCGCAGATGAGTCCTTGCATGGTGGAAGAGGACAACAAACTCTACCTCTTCACCAACATCGGCCCGCGTCTTCACCAGAAGATCGCTCTCGCCATTGCCGAGGTAAGTCGTAAGCCCCAACAACGCGTCGGCGGTGACGCATCAAAGTCAGCGCAGCCTTAACACTGAAGTTCCCCCATCGAAAGAAAATGATAAAGTGAAAATATTGTCTGTCCCCCTGTCGCCCTCTTCAACGTCGTATTTGACTAAACAGGGTCTGTTTGCAATAATAAATGCACCTGGACAAGGCTAGCCAAGAATAGGAGTTTTTAATGCCGGCCATTTCGATGTTTTACGGAATACTTATTTACCTGTATTTTGCCGATAACAAGCGGCATAAATTACCCCATATACACGCACAATATCAAGGAGATGAGGTTGTTATTGCACTTCCAAATGGAGATGTTTTGGAAGGTTCCCTGCCCGGGAACAAAACGCGACTTGTGCAGGCATGGGTTGAAATCCATCGTGACGAATTGCTTGCGGACTGGGAGCTAGTTATTGCGGGCCAGACACCCTATAAAATCGAGCCGTTGAGGTAACAAATGAATCCGCGAGTTAAATCTGTTTTGCCCAAGGAAGATTATCTGTTGGACATCATCTTCACAAATGATGAACACGGGATATACGATTGTTCGTCATTGCTAGATTTTGGAGTGTTTCAGGAATTACGCGACCCTGCCTATTTTTACCAAGCAAAGGCCGAGCAGGGTACAGTCGTCTGGCCGCACGATCAAGATATTTGCCCGGACACCCTTTATGAGGACTCAAAGAAAACAGGGCAATAATTCGCGGTTGTTGAAAGCATCGCCTGTCCCTCTGTTGCCCTGATTGCCGACGTGGACGTCGGCGCTCCCAAGGCATCCATTCGCACATTCACGCATTCGAGCATTCGCGAACTTCTTCAAACATTTCCCTTGCTTTGTCAACCCAAAAGAGCAAAACTTCACTCATGTGTCGCAAGGTGGCCAGCACAAGACAACCGAGCCTTATTAAACATTGTCCATCCAAAAAGGAAGGGAACAACTATGACAGAAATTATCAGAGCAAACAAACGACATGTGTCTGATTTTGGTTGGCTGAGAACGTACTGGCTGTTCTCGTTCTCAGACTATTTCGATCCCCATAACATCCAGTTTGGCTCACTTCGCGTATTTAACGACGACATTGTTCAACCTGGTACGGGATTTCCAACGCATCCACACGAGGAGATGGAGATCATCACAATTGTGCTTGAAGGCGAAATGACCCATCAAGACAGCATGGGCAACAAGGCCATCATTAAGGCCGGCGATGTGCAACGCATGTCTGCTGGTACAGGCCTGACTCATTCCGAATTCAACTTGGCCGATAGACCGGTGCATTTCTACCAGATCTGGATATTCCCGGACGCGCCAGGGCTTAAGCCAACGTACGACCAGAAGCGCTTCGAGGCAGGCGAATGGCGGAACCGCCTGTTGCCAGTTGCGTCAGGTCAGAGCATTGCCGGAGTTGTTACATTTCACACGGAGGCAACAATCTATCGGTGCTCGCTGGAGCCCGGAAAAGAAGTGATCCACCCAACGACTGCCGGGCGCAGAATCTTTATCTATCTTACCGAGGGAGAGCTCATGGCCAATGGCCAGACACTCAAGTCGAAAGACCAGGCACGCATTGATGCCGATGGTCCCATGTCTCTCAAGGCGCTACAACAGTCCGAACTCATTCTCATCGATGTTCATTCATGAAAAGGGATGGGTATGGCCCGGAGACCTTGAATGGGCGGAATGAAAGCATTGTCTGTCCCCCTGCCACCCAAACGTTTTAGCGTCTATTATTTTTGACGCATCAGACGGATTGCAATGGCATCCTTAAACTCGGGAAGGACAATATGAAGGCGACCAGCCTGTGTGGCAAGAAGACTCTTGTTGTTTGATTGACCTGTGGTCGGATCAAAATATTCAATTTGCCAAGAGTGCCCTGAGGCATCCAGAGTCACCGTTTGTCCGAGCACTGATTTCATTGGCCACTCAGGCGGCTCACACTGGGCATCGCGAAACCATCCCAGGATCGTCTTGTCATTCCCGATCATGGCTCCCTTTAACTCATTGGAGAACACGCACGAGACCGGCTTAAACCCATTGAAATCAATATCGCGAAGGAATGCGACAGCCGGAGCAGCAACCTTTTCATACTGGCTGCACAGGTCAACCTTCTCAAACAGGTCATAACCGTCCTGCCACCAGAGCATGCGGCCATTCATGGCTCCGCTAACCATGGAAGCCCAGATGGCGTGTTGGATGCCGATACGTGCACGCGGCGCAACATCCAGCGTGTTATGCGGGGAGGAGGCACTCAGCCCGCATTCGCCAATAAAGACAGGCTTGCCATACTTGGTGAGGCGTTGACGAACGGTTGAAAGGATTAGACTGTCCAGTTGGCCTTTGAATTGACCCGACGCATAAGGGTGTATTTCTATAAAGTCGAGCGCGCTGCTCTGTGCTAGTTTCGGCCAGTCGTTGATACCGGACTGCGAAGCCGTTATGGGCCTTTTCCACGGATCATTTGCCCGGATGACCCCTGCGGCACGTTCGACAAACTCCACCACCCGATCCTCAGTCGCACCAGTGACCAGATCGAGTTCGGAAAAAACCTCCCAGGCAACGATGGCGCGGCGGTTTGACCAGTGGCTGACAAACGTTTTCAGCCGTTGCAACCAGAGACTTCGGCAAGGTGTATCTTCGAACAACTCCGAGGGCGTGAGCGCCTGGCCTCCACGTTTAAAGGGGCTGTTATCCCATTTTGCCCACTGCTGGGGCACGTCACCGTTGCCATTATTCCAGTTGCTCCACACGTCCAGAACAGGCAATACAGCGAGCCCATGTTTTTCGGCAGCATCGAGGATCTGATCCCAGACACGCAACATATTTGCATCGATTTCGCCAGGCTTTTCGCTGGGGGGCATATAATTAAAATGGATGCGTACGAGTCGCTCTCCAGCCGCAGCAATGTTGCGGAAATGGTCGTCGAATGCTGTTGCATTCATGCCCACTGGATTACGTCCCAGCATAAACGCGGACTTCCCGTCGACCCGGAAGAATTTCTCGCCTTGCAGGAGTTCGAACCGTGAACCCTCGCCCCTGTTGCTCTTGACCTGAGATTCAGGGTTGCTCGATGCAAGCGCTCCTGTTGCCAGGACAACAAGTGCAAAGAGGCCAGCTTGAATAGATGCTTTCATGGACGAAAGGATGTCAAAATGCAATAGCAGGTGTCAAGCACGATACATATATTTATCTGCACTCATACCAAAAACGAAAAGTATTTAGACTTTAATCAGAGGAAGCATCATTTAGATGCGCTAGAGACTGAACAGTAAATGTTTTTCGCGAAGAACGCTATTAGGTGCTTGCACGGAAAGCCCCCGCAAATGGCTGAATACAGCCAGGGCTTATCTCGTGCAAGCACCTGAGTCTCTTTCGATACGGAAAATTCTGGGTGAATGACGAGCTGTGCCTCCCGTGTATCCACGGGCTTGCGGAGGACAACAAGTAGGCGCAGAGTACAAGCGTATCCGCGCCGTGCGAACGCTCACTTGAAGCCCGCTCCGGCAACCGCCGGACGGGAGCGATGAGCGCAAGCGAAAGAGCGGCACTCCGTCATTCACCCAACTTGCGCCCTTTGCGAAAAAGTATTGAATAGTCTATTTTTCTTTTCGACAGTGGTATCAGTTCTATTTCACATCCTTGATCAGTTTTTTGATTGGCTTTGAAAACACGAAGAGCAGACCCGCGACACCCAGTGACATCAGCACGATTTGAAGATATCGACCTGACATCTGCGATGCATCTTTGACAACCTCTCCGGCAAAGAGTCCAGCAATCAGATTGCCGAGCGAGGTCGCGAGAAACCAGATGCCCATCATCTGCCCGGCCATACGGCGCGGTGCCAGTTTGGTGACCGAGCTGAGTCCTACAGGACTTAAGCAAAGCTCCGCAATCGAATGCAGGAGATACGTCGAGATCAGCCACGTGGGCCAGACTTTCTGACCGCCACCGACAAGTTTGGAGGCCATGACCATGACAAAGAACCCGGCCGCCAGCAAGCCCAGCCCCAAGGCGAACTTGTTGGTAAGAGTCATATCACGGCCCTTCCGCGCGAGCGAAACCCAAAACATCGCCACCAACGGTGCCAAGGTAATGATGAAGACCGGATTCAGCGACTGGAACCAGCCGGTCGGAATCTCACAGCCGAAAAAGACCCGTTGCGTAAAGTTCTGCGCAAACAGATTGAGCGAGGAGCCAGCTTGTTCAAACCCCGACCAGAACATCGCCGACGAGAGGAAGAGCACAGCGATAACCGCCAACCGTTCCTTCTCAATCTTATCCAGCCCGAAGAATAAAAAGGCGCAGACAAAGTAGAGCACCGCCACAGCCACAATGAAATAGGCTGTCTTTTTGGCCAGTGCCAAGGGATCGATGTGGATAATGCCCATCCACGTCAGCGCAACTACCCCGATGATCGTCGCAAGGAAGCCGCCCAGTATCAGCCAATCCTTCTGCAGTGCGCCGCCTCTGTGCCCTGGATGCTTGCCGCATTCACCCAGATACTTGGCGGTAAATCGGTATTGAAGGAGCCCGAGCACCATGCCGATGCCAGCCACGCCGAAACCATAGCGCCAGTTTATCTTCTCGCCCAGGTAACTGGCAATCAGCGGGCCGATCGCAGCACCCAGATTGATGCCCATATAGAATATCGTAAACCCGGCATCCCGTCTCGCGCCGCCTTCCGGATAGAGTTCGCCAACAATGCCGCTCACATTCGGCTTGAGCAATCCAGTCCCCAACACAACGAGCACCAGCCCCAGATAAAACATGTTGCTGGGCGCAAATGCCAACGTAAACTGCCCGAGCGCGATCAGGATGCCGCCATACCAGACAGACCGCTGCGCACCCAGGAACCGATCCGCAACCCAACCGCCCGGCAGCGCGGCCAGATAAACGCTGGCCGTGTACAAGCCATAGATCGCCGTGGCGACACCGTCCGTCAACCCCTGCCCACCCCGAACCACCGCATCTGTCATAAACAACACGAGCAACGCCCGCATGCCATAGAAGCTGAAGCGCTCCCACATTTCAGTCATGAACAGCGTGTAGAGTCCGCGCGGATGGCCCGTCTTCACGCTGTCGTCACCGGTGGCCATCGAAACAGAAGATTGATTTGTCATATTGATTTACTCACTGGGTTGTTGCATAACTTCACTGGAATAATGGAATATGGGAATGGTGGAATGATGGGAAAAGACGAATAGTGGCTCTGGAGGGCCACGCTTTGTCGTGGCCGCGGACGCGACGAAGCGCGTCCCTCCAAGGATTCTTCCAAGATTCCAGTATTCCAACATTCCACTATTCCGCACACGACTCCTTCGTCTATTTCCAACACAGACCATCATAAAGCGGATTGAGGTTTTCACAGCCATGCTCG
>JBAXCC010000157.1:0-9051 GCA_037141675.1 bacterium
ATGCGTCGTACAGGGAATGCGCCGAGTGGCCAGTCGCCAGAATCACATCCTGACACTCAATCGTCTCGCCCGTTGCAGTCTTAAGTCCGCAAATCGCGCGATTGCGGATCAGCAATTCCTCGATACGCACGCCAAAGCGGATCTCCCCGCCAGCCGTCTGAATCGTCTCGCGAAGATTTGCAATAATCGTGGGCAACTGGTCCGACCCGATATGCGGATGCGCTTCGTAGGTGATCTCTTCAGGCGCACCATGGAAATGGAGCCGGGCTAACGCGCGGTCGTTATCCCCGCGTTTTTTCGAACGCGTATACAACTTGCCGTCTGAAAAGGTCCCTGCACCTCCTTCGCCAAAACAGTAGTTGGATTCCGGATTCAGCGCTTGCGTCTGATGCAGCAGTGCAATGTCGCGCTTGCGCGTCGACACATCCTGTCCGCGCTCCAGCACAATCGGGCGGAAGCCGAGTTCAATCAAGCGAATCGCCGCAAACAATCCAGCCGGACCTGAGCCGATAATATAGACGGCCGGCTTGGCTGAAA
Organism: bacterium; assembly: GCA_037141675.1. Lineage (GTDB taxonomy): Bacteria > Verrucomicrobiota > Kiritimatiellia > RFP12 > UBA1067 > CAIZQW01. The sequence continues at coordinate 538 of JBAXCC010000157.1, forward strand.
CATCCGGGTATTCAAACTGCGGTGTCTGAATCGTCTCTGCAGGGTCTGTGACCACCTCCAGCACGAGATTAATAATAATGGGTTTGCGACGCGCATCAATCGAGCGCCGGCGCACACGCACCGCCTTCAATTGATCCACCGACAGGTTGAGTTGCTGGGCAGCAGCCGCAACAAGGCAATCGTGCTGAGACGCTAGCTCAGGGGTAAGCGCTAAAGAAACTTCTACAGACATTATAACCGGGCCTTTACAAAGTCGCGCAATGCAGCGACGGAGGAAAAATGACGAAGATCGAAGGCGTCGTCCTCAATAACAACCCCGAAGGCCTCTTCCAGCCCGACAACAAGCTCCAACAGACAGACAGAATCCACACCATAGGTCTTCACCAACGACGCATCCGTGTCGATCGACTCCGGCGGCAATTTCAGGAAGAGCCGTTCGACAATCATCTGCTTCAATTTTGTTTCAATCTGTTGCGAGTCCATATTTCGGCCATACTATAACCTAATGACGGCCCGCCTATCAAGAAGATACCAATAAACGCGCGTTTGCCTTCAAAAGAATTGCCTTATTGCCTTATTGCGTGATTGCCTTATTAAAAATTCGACGTTGGACGTTCGATGTTGAATGTTCGATGTTCGTGTTCATTCGTGGTGGTTCGCGCCTGTCCGCCGGAGTCGTATTCGCGAAGGTGGATCATTCGGTGCAAAAAAGTTACCCATCAGTCTATTCCCGTCCGGCAGCCGCCGGACCGGACAGTGCGGGCTCTCCTTTTACTTCCTTACCTCGCTCCCCTTGTCGTCCCTGGTCTGCGGCGGCAGACACAGTTCACGAAGGATCGAGTCCGTCGCGCACTGCGCGAGGATAGCATAGGCTTCTGACTTCCAATGGAACTGGTCGCCCCTCGCGAGTTCGAGCTTGTTCACAAGCAGACCGTAGAAGTCATTCATCGGAATTTTCAACTCATCCATAACCTTCGCCGCCATGCGATTATGCTCAATCATGGTGGCGTTGATCTCAGGGTCAAGCTCTGTGGGCTTCCCTTTGACGGTCACAGGTGTGCTGCTGGCCCAGATGATCTTTGCCTTGGGCATTTTTGCGCGTATGACCTCCATGTATGCCTTCGTCAACGGTTCAAAGGTGCCCTCCTTGATACGGCCCTTGGGCCAGCCATGCAGTCCAATATTGACATGGACTACATCATACGGACCATGGGAGAGCACTTCGGCGAGCAGTTTGTTGTAGTGCTCTGACTGGCAATAGGGATTGACCCACGCATCCACATAGACCTTGCCCTCAAGCTGTTTCGTCACGCTTTTCATATAACCGCTCAAGATCGAGTCGCCGATCAGCAACACGCGCGGACGCGACGCATCAACGATCTTCGCCTGGTCCAGTCCCCAGCCCTTGCCGTCGGAGTGCAACCGCTTATCAGACTCCACAGGCTTAGCCAGTGCAGACTGGTTTTGATTGGTCGCCCCTAACGTCTTCGAGCAACACATCCCCAATACTACCAGCATAACCATTGACCTTCGATTCATAACATTCACTGTTTTTGATCCTTCCTTTTTACGATGCCTCGTCTTTTTGAAAATTGTTTTTTGCTTCCAGCAAAAGCGCTCCAACACCTGTAAGGACGAGTGGATGCTTCATGGTCATTGTCTTTTGGTCGCCTTGTCTTGTCTGGGCACCGTGTCGATACGCCGCCCGTCGAATGTGATATCCCGGCAATCATCGAGGCCCAGTAACGCACTGCCGCTGGCCGGATCGGAGAGAGTATGGCTACCGGAATCAATAAGGACATTCGAGTTTACCTCGGTCGATGTTGAGTGGCGCAACACGATGGCTTGACGCTCGGCAGATTCATTCGGACGGGCCAAGAGTGTAGCACGTACGGGTGAGTCAAACCGATTGCCGATGATCCGCGCGCTCTTGACGCCAATAAGGCTGATTGACGGGCCACCACTGCGGACGAACGTGTTGCTGATAATCGTAAAGCGCTCGATCGGCGGGACCCCGTCCTGTCCCTGAGCATTGTGCGCTCGCGCATCAATCACGACACCATGCGGGCGCGGGCTCACATCGATGAAGGTGTTGTTGCTGATCGTAATGTCGCTGGGGATGCCTCCAACCAACCCCATGCCAGTATTCAGCGAAATATTGCTCCCCATACGGATGAAGGTGCAGTCGCGTACAGCCCCGGGTCCTGACATGATGAGAAGGCGCTGGAAGTTGTCTTCCCATCGGCATTTTTGTACCGTCCATCCTGCGCACTCGTGATCGAGCCACTCAGCCTGCGCATCTGCAAAAGGCGCTGCATCCTGATCGAGCATAAGCTGAAAACCTTTAACCGATGTCAACTTTGCCTCGCCCAGAAATACGCCTGTTTTGCGGTGGATAAAATAGAGACGATCCCCAGGACGGGCGTTATCAAGCGTCGGCCGAAGAGCCGCATTGGTCTCCAGTATGAGCTGCTTGCCAGACACGGATTTCACTTTGCCCCAGATGCCATGGAAGTTCGCGAGGTCATCGGCGGTGTGGCGGATGGTGACATTGTCCAGTATGGCTCCATAACGGGTTGAACGGCACAGATACCCGTCCGCACCCTTCCACTGACTCGTGCCAGGTCGCGGCCCAAAATAGCAATCTTTCCACAGATGCGCGCCATCGCCCCCGCTCTCACTCGGGCCACCCTTGGCAACGTAGACGCTCACGCCATACAGAGTCAGGTTAGCAGAATCTTCAAGCACGATTGCCCCTGCCGTGGTGTAGAGGCAGGAAAGTCCGTCACCTACGCTTAGCACGCCGAGTTCGCCATACGCGCGTTGCCAGTTTGCGTCGTGGATGCGCTCCATCAGGTCCATGTCGTGCATGTTGATCCAGTAGCGACCATCGCTGGAGGGCGTAATGTCTTTGTAGCGTAGCTTCCGAATCCCAGGCTGTAAATCATAGAGTGGCGCGCAAAACCGGCCATCGCTCTTGAATGGAAACAGGCGTTGCTCTTCACCGCCTTTATACGTCGAGGGAACCACCATACCGGGCGACGGCTGAATTTCAAAGCGATTGCCCGCGCGGTCGATACGCGTGATACGTCCTTCAATGCAGCCCCGCGTACCACGATCAATAATTGCGCCTTGCAAGACGATGTTCCGACAGTTGCGAAACCCGACACAGCGGTGCCCCGGCGGCATCTGCGCGTCACTCAGATCAAACCAGAATGTCGCGCCAGTCGCATCGATGACAAACGGATGCTCTGCATCACGTTGCATATCGTAGAAGCCCAGAGGAAAGAAGACTTTTGCACCCTCGTACCGCTCCTGCCCAAAACGATAATCACCCGGCGGAATCCGCACCTCCCCGGCACCGCCGTCGAAGGCCTTCTTGATCATCGGCATAATAGCCCTGCCACGCTCACGCTGAATCTCCTTCTCGGCATCGGTAAACTGCGGCCCCGCCGGCGCATCGAAGCTAAACCGTGTGTCAACAGGCGGAGGCGATTTCGCATCGAGAATGACGCGTTGATGTGGCGAAAGCCGATCCCGGACCTCGGTCGCGGACAAAGCGACCAGAGGCAGTGCAATAATCATCAGCAATTGACGTTGCTTCACTTCATATCTCCGTTCGTTTGGTTTCTTTTTGCGTCTGCTGCCTCTACAGCATGCTTCTTAAAAAGCCGATAGTAATGCTCCGTGTGCCCGCCTTTGGCCTGGGCCTTGAAATAATCATAGGCGTAGGGCAATGCATAGCTGGTCAGGTTCGTGGCCGTGCTGGATACCCAGGTGATCATCTCCGGTGGCAACTCCCCTACCTTCTGTTCGAGTTCCACCAGCACCTCGCGATGCAGCCGGAGCCCATCGTATTCCACCGCTTCGCGGAGCATTGCAAATTTTGTCGCATCCTGCTGTTCCCCGCGGCGCACAGGCGTGGTGATCTCTTCATGCCGCTCTTGCTGATAGAGATTCGTCATCTCAAAGACGATCACGCTGACGCGATGCGTGCCCTTCAATCTTTCGTTGAGATCAATGTGCCCTTTGCCGTCTTTCAAGTAGGCAAGTCCGCCCGGCGAGTTTGTTGCAACACCGAATTCAAATCCCCATCTGGAATCGACATATTGCGCCATTCGGAGATACGAGGGACTCTGCTGCCGTAACCATTGGTCTGCAGCCACATCGTTTGTAAAAGCTGGTACGACTCCGGCCTTAAGCATTTCCAAAGGCAGGAGCAGAAAGAGCTGTAAGAAAAATGATCTCTTCATTTTTTAGATTCCGGTTTCGGCTGGCTATGATGCTGTTCGTAGAGTTTTCGAATACTCGTTTTCACTATGGCGAGGTCCCCGACGATAACCCATGTTCGATACGCATACGCATGCCCCGCCGCTGCAGGGTGTTTGAAAAAAGCAGTGATCTTGCTACACGCAAAGACTGGATCATCGCTGGGCACGTCCCACGTGTAATACGACCAGAAGTTTACCTGTTCCCGACTGTAAAAAGCAACTGCATACTGCTCGTCAGGCGTGCTCATGATCGGGACATGATCACGACGAAAGACCTGGTTGATGACCGTGTTCATTTGATTCTTCGTCGGCGACCGCAACGGCACACGTGTCAATGCCCCGTTTGCGGGGTCCAGTAAGGAGTGAATGCTCAGGTCACGAGTCGCATAGAGTGTCGGTGCTTCAATTCGCAATGAGGTTATTCGCGGCCCTGTCAGTTCAGGACTCAGAGTAACTTTGGCATCGAAGACCAGCACATGCGGATCGCCTTGATAGCCTAGCGTGATCTGCTTGGCAAGCAGGTCCTTGGTCACAAGGCCCGTATTCTTACGATACTGCTCTGGCACATTCACATCCCTCCAGTAGGCTGGATGGCTAACGGTTCGCAAGGTGTTGCTCTCGACACGAACAGAGATCAGTTGGCTGGTAGAATGCAACCCTTTCCCGTCTCTCTCTGATCCTGCTTCCGTCGGGTTATAGGCTTCGTCTGCGTCATTGTAACTCCAGGCCACCTGCAACTGCCGTCCGTGATCGAAATCATTCACCAGTTCCTTGCCCCTGTAAACCAGACTGCTCACCGCACCCCCATCCCGTGCTGACACCGTGACCGCCATCACACTGTTGGTGACGCGCCAGACGTCGTTCGAGACAGCAGCAGCGTACAGCCTGCTCATCGATGCAAACAGAAGAACAGCCAGAAGAGTATATTTCATTTCAAGATGGGCTTCACGGGTTTAAGCACAGAACGGATCGCGTCAAGGCGGGCCGTGTTGGGCTTGCCTTCCGGGGTCCATGTCGGCGAGAGCCAGCCGCCTTCATCATGTTCGTTCCAGGCATAGATGATGATGGCACGGCTGGGGTTGATGTCGCGATTGAGCTTTGTCCATTCCATGGCCTCGCGAAGGTGTGTAGCGACCTCTTCAGGCGTGGCGGTGACAGCCTCCAGGAGCGGCTTCTGCTGGTCCAGCGGTGGCGGGTCAGGTGTCGCAGGGACATTGTGCATCCAGGACGGTGGACGCTCATTACGCGGACGCGTATCCCAGCCCGCACTGACAAAGGTTACACTGGGGATACGGAGGTCCCGCCATTTTTCCCAGCGGTCACGTCGGATGAGCGCGCACTGCTCCGCATACGAAGGTTGCGTCATGCTGTAACTCCCTCCGCGTGCGTAAGCGGAAACAGCATCAAAACCAAGCGCAGCCCTGTCTTTCTCGTTCTGCGCTGGATTCCATCCCATCAGCACGAGATACGGCGCCTTCATCCCGGCCGCGAGGGTTTGACGTTTCAATTCATCCCACGCTGGCTTTCCGAGTTTGGAGGTTTTCACAAAAACAAACAGCAGCGGACGCCCCTCCAGCACGGTCTGGTAATGCGGGTCTTTAAAGTGTTTAACCAGACGTCCAAACCCGTTGGTTCCGATCGCATCCATCCTTGACCCTTCCTCCACAAAGCAATAACGCACACCCCGCTTATCTTTAGCCGCACAATAACGCTCCAACGCGATGCTCAGGTCATGTGACTGGTCCCAATAATCCACAAAAGCCCAGTAGTCCAGTCCTGCTTCAGCGGCATATTCGATTTCTTTTTCCACAATCGCCTGCGAATCGCCGTTGATGCGGACCTTGTCCTTTTCCACCACTTGGGCGAACCACGGCAACCGGAAGTGATACTTTGGCTGACCCAGGGAACGCTCCATCTGCTTCACGACATTGCCTTCGCCAGTCCAGCCATCCCAGCGAATCGCTCCAACGATGAGAGCATCGCTTTCTAAAGCATGAAGAACGGCCAGTGGCAACAGCATCAGAACGACGAAGGTGATGTTGCCTATTTTATTCATCGTGTTTTCCTTTCTTTCCTGGGTGTCGGCGTAGTCAGGAGGATATTAGCCAATAGCCCCTTTCTGTCGTCCGAATTCAGTAAGCCATCCTGGGTTTTAAAGCCAAACGCTATCATCATCATGCGCTGGATTATACTCATTTGGGGAGGAGGTGGACAAGCTGCAAATTCTGAATGAAATAGCGGATTGATGGATTGACAGGGAGTGGAGCGTTAGGAGTACAACCACGTCCGCTGTTGCCTTCTAGGCGAAACCGAGCTTTTCCTGCTCCTCTCTTGCCCCTTTGAGGTTCCTGTTTGACGCAGTCGGCAGGAGAGAATTCTCGCCCGTCACCACGATTAACCCGTCTTTTGTTCTAATTGGAGACCCGCAGGCTGTTTCGCAGGCTGCGAAGCATATAGAAAAGCGCCTGAAACGAGAAAAAGAATTGAGCACAGCATGCAATAAAATATTAAAATTCTAGAAGAAGACGACGCATGATTTTCATGTATAGAATATTTGACCCCGTGACCTGCCCGGCAGGACGATGCGCTGTGCGATCATGTCCAGAAAGGCCTGCCACTTCGCGCACGGCTTGGCGCCGACTAGCTTGGCCTGTCAACCAATGCAAAGCCAACTCCACCGCCCGCAGGGCAGGCTGCGTTCATCAAGGACGATTATTTTTACTGGCTTCTTGGGCCGTTTACCAGGCGCTCGCGCCCACCTTGTAGAGAGCCGCGCCGCCTGCTGGCGGATTGGCGTCGATAAATACGTTTTGCTCCGCGGGCCGCGCCGATGGAATATTGGTGGCCAGAGGCTCGAATGTGCCCGACAGGTCAGCCTTGCGGTAGACCGTGTAGGTATCGCCCCAGTAGTTGTTCCAGGTCACCACCACCCCCACGCCGGGAACCATCTCGATACTCACTTGCACGGTCTGGAGTCCATACATGATCGACGACTGGTTGTCGCCCGTGCTCCACTCCGTTTCCGGGCTGACGACATAAGCGCGCAAGTGATGCACGCCACGCGCGCTCGGGGTCGGCAACTGAACATCGAACGTACGCGCGCCGGCTGCGGCAAGCACGCCGACCGTCAAGTTCGTATCGGCGCTAGCCTCAGAGCCCGGCAGCGCCCAATCCGCTTTGGAGGCAAACAGATACAGCGTGCCGCCGTTGCCAGCGACCAGGCCGCGGTTCGCGACGGTCACCCGAACCGTGAACGGTTCTCCCGCCAGGGAGGGCGCCGCGCCCACGAAGGCGAGCTCCGTCACGGTGAAGTCGGGGCGTGACCAGGAGTTCGCGCCTGGATCGAACGATCCGCCGCCGCCGGGCGCGAAGGTATAGGTCATCACCGACTGGTTGTTGCCTTCGCTCAGTTCAGGCGTGGCGTTGTCAGCGTCCACGAAAGCGCGCAGGTTGAAGGTCCCGGTCGCGTTCGTCGCCGTCAGTCCCGTGAAGATGATGTTCGTGGTGCCTCCCAGCTCCAGCGCGCCCACGGGCAGTTCCACGCCGCCCGCTTCCTGATTCGTCGCCGCAGCCGGATGATTCAGCCACATCCTCAGCACGCCAGCGTCACCGGCCGCAAGGCCGTAATTAACCACCGCCACGGTCGCCGTGAACGAGCAGCCCGGAGTCAGCATGGCGGGCTCGGTCGTGATTGCCGTTATGGCGAAGTCCGGCTTCCCGGTATATCCAGAGCCGCCGCCCGGTGCGAAAGTATAGGTCATCACCGACTGGTTGTTGCCTTCGCTCAGTTCGGGCGTGGCGTTGTCAGCGTCCACGAAGGCGCGCAGGTTGAAGGTCCCGGTCGCGTTCGTCGCCGTCAGCCCTGTGAAGATGATGTTCGTGGTGCCGCCCATCGCCAGCGCGCCCACGGGCAGTTCCACGCCGCCCGCTTCCTGATTCGTCGCCGCCGCCGGATGATCCAGCCACATCCTCAGCACGCCCGCGTCACCGGCCGCAAGGCCGTAATTCACCAGCGCCACGGTCGTTGTGAACGCGCAGCCCGGAGTCAGCATGGCCGGCTCGGTCGTGATCGCCGTTATGGCGAAGTCCGGCTTCCCGGTATATCCGGAGCCGCCGCCGCCCGGCGCGAAGGTGTAGGTCAGCGTCGACTGGTTATCGCCTTCGCTCTGTTCGGGCGTGGCGTTGTCAGCGTCCACGAAGGCGCGCAGGTTGAAGGTCCCGGTCGCGTTCGTCGCCGTCAGCC
>JBAXCC010000158.1:0-8967 GCA_037141675.1 bacterium
AAATAGGCTGATCCCCAGGCACGTGTGCGCTGGCGATAATAATCCACGTAGGCCGGAGCGATGGCGCCTCCTTTGTTGGCCGATCCAGCGTTGGGCAGGTTGTCATAGATGTCATATCTCATACGTATATCAGCCCCGCCATCCAGCTTGAGGAGACTCTCTTTCCCAACTCTCTTTTCATAATCTTGGATGAGTGTCTCGGCATCCTGCTTGGGCGCTGCTGCATCCTTGGCCTTTACTTCATCTTGTGCCATCGAGGCAAGTGCAACGATGCTTGTCGCAACGAACACTAATGTTTTCATGATTCTCCTTCTCTTTTTCAAGAACCGTATTTCTTTCCAGGAAATACCGATTACGCTCTTGACATGCGATAAGAGTAAACAGTGTGTGTTTCGGGTTTATGAGGGGAATGTTAGTTTTGTATTTAAAAACATCGATGTGGTCAGACGGATCAGATGGATCAGTCTGATCCGACAGATCTGTCTGATCAGAGGTAACGGGCTGGTTCGCGATAGCCCTGTTATTCGTAACGAAGTTGAACAGGGGGGATGCGCTTACTTAGCAGCAGCGATTTCATCTTTGAGTGTCTGGCTCAGAAGCTCCCGTTCCTCCTGAAGGGAGGGCGGCTGGGTCATCAAGGTCTGCCATCACAGGTGCGCCCGCGTCTGTTTGCGCCTCCGGCACATCTCCTGCCACCCACGCTTTGAGCAGCGTATAGGTGACTGCAAGAATGACGGGACCGATGAAGAGGCCGATGATGCCAAAAGCGGTAATGCCTCCGATGACCCCGGCGAAGATCAGCAGGAGCGGCAAGGGAGCACCCTTACGTATCATGAATGGACGAACGACGTTATCGATGGTGCTGGCGATTAGTGAAATAACAAGCAACACCGTCCCCAAAGCTGGATGGCCGGACCAATAGAGCCAAATAGTCGACGGGAGTAGCACCAGCGAAGGCCCGAGCTGTGCTAGGCAGAGGATCAACATCACCGCTGTCAGCAGGGTTGCTGCGGGCACGCCCGTGATGAAGAGCCCGAGGCTCCCGATGGTCGCCTGGACAAAAGCCGTGACGACGACGCCCAGAACAACGCCCCGTACCGCCTTTGCAGCGAGAATGGCGACCTCCTCCCCTTGCTGCCCGGCCAAGCGCCGAGCAAAGGCTAGGACCCCCTCCCGGGCAACCGGGCCTTTCGCGTAGAGAATGGTCGCGATGATCACCGTCAGCAGAAAATAGAGCACAGTCAGGCCAACGCCACCGGCCTGCACCATGAACCACTGCGCCGCATCCTGAGCGTAGGGGAGTAGGGGCGCGGTGCGCTCTTCGGGGCTGAGCGAGGCGAATTCAAGCCAGCGCTCGGCGATCTTGCCGCCAACCAGCGGAAGGTTGCTAACCCAGTCCGGCGGAGCCGTCAGGGCGAGCGCGGACAGAGACCTGACCTGCGCGGCGATGTTCCCGGAGTTGTCGATGATCATGACAACGGCGAGCGTGATGGGGATGAGGATGACCAGCAAGATTGACAACGCCATGGCCGCAACAGCCAAGCCCCGTCTTCTTGCCATCAGGGTCTCGAGCCTTTCGAAAGCCGGCCAGGTGGCCACGACGATCACGAAGGCCCAGACCAGGGAGACCAGAAACGGGCGCATGATCCAGAGGCTTAATACAATCAGTCCGCCGATAAAGAGCACCGACAGCATCGTATGCGTGATATCTCGTGAAGCGGAATTCTGCTGCGTTGTCATTTTTTTCTCTCCTCCGTCAGTGCGGGTGCACGTTGCAAATAACTTCACTGGAATGTTGGAATAGTGGAACGATGGAATGATGGGAAATACAGGCCTTTGGAGGGCCACGCTCTGTCGTGGCCGGACGCGACAAAGCGCGTCCCTCCAGATTGCTGGCCATTTTCGCTCCCAATATTCCAAGATTCCAGCATTCCATTATTCCTTGCCTAGTTACTCCTCCAGTTTAGGGAAAACCTATTTTGCGTAGCGAAGCTGAACAGGGGGATGAGCTTGCTTAGCAGCAGCGACTTCATCTTTGAGCGTCTGGATCGCGACCTCCAACTGGCGATCTGTTTTGGCTGCTAAATCGGGCGGCTCATTCCAGACGAGCACATCGGGCTGGGCGCCATTCAACTCCATGTCTGTCCCGTCCGGGAGGAACCAGCCACGGTGAGGGAGACGTATCGTGCCCAAGTCGAGCAGCGCAATATCCGATGTGGCAATCACGGCACCTTGCGTGGGAACGCCGACCACCTTCCCGCGTTTGAGTGTTTTGATTGCATGTGTGAATATCTCTCCGTTACTGGCTGTATTCTGATTACACAGCACCACGAGGGGCTTGTCCCACACCGGACGTCCCCAGTAGCCTGAGAGATAAGCTGGCAAGGAGTTGCGTCCGACTGCGATTGAATGGACGCTGCCGCACAAGACGCCGAGAATACGGTCGGCAACGAATCCGCCAGTATTGTCTCGGACATCAATGATCAATCCTTCTTTGTCGAAGCCCTCTGCAAAAATGTCCTGCTCGAACCGGTAGTAGTCGTCCCAGTGCATACGTTGAATGTTGATATAACCGAGCTTCCTGTCGCTGGCCTGTTGGACTCGTTCGCGGGTCTTCTCAAAGGCTGCTGTCTTCATCTTCTCTCGGATGGCGCTGAACGAGGTGGACGGCAGAGTCACGGTGCGGACACTGTTTGTTCCGGATTGGACGGAGACCCTGATTTTACGATTCTCGGGACCGTTCAGGACACTTGTCGGATCTGTTTCGGACGTAACACACTCTCCGTCGATGCTGAGAACAAGATCGCCAGGATGCAAGTTGAGTGCAACCTGAGCCGCTGGACTGTCTTGCACGATCTGTTTAATCTTCCATCCATTTCCTGTGTGCTCCGGATCAAATAGAATACCGAGATGCGCTGTCATAGTGGCCCAAGATTGGAACGGATTCGTCTTGTCCCATTCGCGTTTACTCTGATCAGAGGCGCTATAACCCAGATGCGAAGCATTGAGTTCCCCTTCCATCAATGAAATGACGCGTTTAAAGACAGGGAAGCTTGGCGCATAACGCGCGGCCAGTCGGTATTTTTCTTTGATGCCCTTCCAATCGGCACCGTGATAGGCCGGGTCGTAAAACCAATCCCGCAACTTGCCCCAGGCGGTTAAAAAGGCCAACTCCTGATAGTCATTCAAGTTAGTCTCTTGATAGACCGATATACTAAAGGAGGTATCAAGATGTGCGGGCAGATTGCCGCTCTTCCAGAGCAGACGATTATCTTTTGCCAGCCACTTGATGGCTTGGCCTTGATGGTGCGTCAGCAACTCGGGCGATGTTTTGTCGGGCAGCACGATTTTGTACGTTCCGGCAGCGCCGTTAACGGTTGCCTCAAAGGCCAAGGTCCGACTGTCGTGCGAGAAAAACGGATTGGATGGGGTGATGTTGGGAAGAGAAACTCGACGCACGCGTAAGTAGAGGTCATCGAAGGTAATGACCGTATTGGTCACAGCCGTACTCTTCAAGTCGCTCTTGTGCTCGGTCTCTTTTTTTTCTGCGGATGTCTCTTTACGCATGGCCGAGAGCGCATTTTCCACAGTCTTATCAAAGGTGTTGTGTTCTTCGTCTTCGCGATTCAGCCACACATAGAACAAGGCAGTCTCATTAATGGGGCGCTGCCCGACGAAGGCGATGATCTTGCCGTCCGGTGACCAGCAGGGTTGTCCATCCCAGCTAAAATGGCGCGAGATATTGTAAGGTTTCCCGTGTCCGTTGGTCGGCAACAGCCAGACATCGTTGTTGCTGTAGTCGTCGCCCAGTGACGCGACAAGCCATTTTCCGTCCGGCGACCATTCGTACTTATCGACACCCCAAGCCTTGGGGCCGCGTGTCTGGACAATGCCGTTGGTGTCCGCGATGACGATGTTTCCGCACGGTTCAACCCAGGCCAGCCGTGTGCCGTCCGGACTCAGGCTCAGACGGCTGCGATTGACATCAGCCTTTACGAGCTGTGTCTTATGAAAGAGGTCATTCTGCCACCAGAATTTTGTCGTGTTGGCTCGTTCTGCTTTCCATAAGGCTACGCCATCGCCGTGATCTGAAAGGTAGTACAAGGCGTTGCCGTCCATCGAAAATACGCACTCACGTTCATGCGTCAACGAGTTTCCGTGTACGAGCCTGGGGTCGCGTAATACAGTATCCATAACCCAGAGATCACCCCCTGTTGTGAAGGCAATTTGCATCCCATTGTCACAGAACGAAACATCGCCTGCCTGATCATTATCCCAGCACGCATTATAATGGCGTCTCCTCGACTCAGGTCTTAATGTGGTTGTGCACTGTTGCAACTTAATTTTTTCTGGAGTCGGTTTTGACTGGGTTGGATCCAAGCGATAAAAATCGAAAAGGTTTCGGAAAATCATGAGTCGGCCATCTTTGGACAGCGTCGGATGGATCACCGAGTCCTCTTTGAAAAAAGTGAGTTGCTTTTCTTCACCTGAATCCACCGCGCGGTGCCGCACATTCATGCAGCCGTCTTCTCCCGAGACGTAATAAAATCCCTTTCCGTCCGGTGTCCATAAGGGCGTTCTGCTCTCGGTGTTTCGTTTGACAACACAAGTAAACTTCTTTTCGGTAAGATTGTACATCCACACTTGAGAAACGTTTGAGCCGCGGACGCCTTTCCGGTAAAGGTCATACCCCTCAATGGTGAACAAGACGCGTGTGCCATCCGGTGAAAGAGCAGGCTCTGCTCCAACGGTGTCAAAAAGGATTTTTTCCGGGCCGCGTTCACGGGCCGGAATAAAGGCGAGCCGATCCGCGAATTTTCCACTGCCCTGATCGCGTGTCACGATGGCAAGGAGTGCGTCACCGTCTTTCGTCCAGCCATACGGGAGGGCGCCTTCCGAATGGAAGGTCAACTGACGCGTCTTTCCGCTAGCGAGATTCAATTCAAACAGTTTTCCCGTGCCATCACGATCGCTCTGAAAGACAATGCGTTGTCCATCCGGAGCGAAAACCGGACACACATCTTTTGACGTGCCGGCTTGCAGGGCCCTTGCTTCGCCCCCTTTGGTAGGCGCAATCCATACATTCTCACACCATTCAAATACGAATTGCTTATTATCTGGAGAGATTGAAGGTCGCGAACCCAAATAGATCCGGTCAAATGCTTTCGGCACCCCATCGGCGGCCCAAGCCATACTGATTGGAATTAGGGAAAGTCCCATCGTGATTTTTTGAGCGATATTCATAGCGGTCTTTGAATAAGTCTTGGTTAATAAAACCGTAACTATAGCCTTTTTCCTCCGCGTTGGCACGTCCAAAACTAAGGCGATTGCATGTAAGAGGAATAATTGGGATTTGAGACTGGAACCCTGAAAATCCAATTGGGTAACCAGCCCCCCGCTAAACACACTAAAAACAGCAATTCAATTTTTCGCGTGCGTGGCGACTTCCGGATGCTAATAACGCTCCTAAAACTAACACACTAATGAACTAACGCTTCTGTCCCGTTTCCAGCTCTACTGACGGTTGAATCGCTCGCATGTAGATGGCCAGAAGCGGCTCGTGTTCGGTGTGGGCGGCATGCACCGCTTGGGAGGGGGTGGCGATGAATGTGCCGGCCTGGCATCTTAGGGGCCTGCCGTTGATGACCCACGTGGCGCTGCCGGTCACCACGTGAGCGAGTTCCGGGTCGGAGTGATGGTGAGACGGACAGAGCGTGTTAGGCGCAATTAGGGTCAGGCCGAGGCTGACGATGTTACTGCGGAACGGGGCGAGGGGCCCGATGATGTCGGCCATTGCAGCCCGACGGGATGAACGGGATAAGGTGCCACTATCCCCGTCAGCATGTCGCCAGGGCAGAAATGGCGCAATAGGGGTGATCGTCTCGAGCAGGGACTTGGTCCGCGTGGTTTCATGCAGCAGTGTTGCTCCGATATGTTCCATTATCGCGTGGCGACTCGCTTGGAACATCCCCTGCATCAATGGGGCTTTGCAGAGTTTATCGAGTACGCGATTGAGTTCCTGTTCGACCGTCAGCGCGTACGGAGAGTGCTGGGCGAAGACGGTCTGTGCGGCCGTCAGGAACGCATGTAATTTGACCTGTATATGGGGTGCCATTATGGCTCCTTGTTTTGATTTCACCTGTGATGGAATGGTGGGTAGAAGAGCAACCGACTGTCACCGTCAGTTTCATGGTTCACGTGTGGTTCTTGGAGGCGCTTTACGGTGATGCCATGCGGGTGAAATCCGCCTTCTACTTTTTTAGTCTACGCCAAAATGCAGGAAAGAGGAAGTCGGAAAATTACCCCCAATCGGATAGAGTGTCTGACATCATCCTTCCTTTTGTCCTATACATATTGGGGCGGTTTGCTGACTATCTCCGACCGGTTATTTGGAATATAATGGAAATTACGAAAGGATATATTCATGAAGTATTCTGTGATTTTAGCAGCCATGATCGCAACATGGGCAACGGGGATAATAGCTAAGGATGGCAAGGTCGAGGATTCTAAGACCTCGAGTGCCAATAAAACAGAGCTAGAAAAGAAGGAAGTAGGGAATGACAAGAAGGCTAAAGCAGCAGATGAACAGAAGGCGGAGCGCGTGACGGAGATGCTTGAGCGCATCAAAGAGACGGATAAAGCACTCTATAAGGCGTTGGTGGCGCTCAAGAAAAAACACTCAGCCGCATTCGAAGCTGAGATGGCGGAGATATTCAAGAAACATCACGCAGAATCAGGCAGGGACAATGATGGTGAAAAGGGCAAGGGAGGTCATGGCTCTGGGCCGCAGCCCTATCAGAATCAGTTGGATCGGTTACCGGAATGAGGGCGCAACTGGGAGCGTGAACCAGAAAAGGCTTCCGCATCCCGGTTCGCTGTCAACGCCGACCTTGCCGCCTTGCGCCACTGCAGCCATCCTGCAGAACGCGAGTCCAAGGCCCGTCGATGTTGTTCCTTCTTGGTTCACGTTTGCGGTAACTTTGAATTTTTCGAAGATATTCTCTTTTTCCTCGACAGGTATGCCTGGACCTTGATCTTTGATCCACAGCCGGACCTCGCCATGGGGATCGGGCTCGGCGCCCATCACAACGTCAGATTTCGAGGGGGAGTATTTAATCGCATTCGCCAGCAGGTTAGCGACCATTCGAACACTCAATTCATAATCGCAGACTACAGAAGGGCAACCTTCCTGGATTTGCTCCGAGACGCGGCGGGCGGACAAGGGGTCTAGTACCTGATTTTGGGCAGACCTAAAGAGATTATCAACGGTTACGTTCTGACAGTTTAAGGTTAATTGCGCATGTTCCATGCGACTCAGATCGACGACGGTGGAAACCATCCGGTTAACCGTTCGCGTACAATGGATCGCCGCTTGCAGGCTGGAAAGATCTTCTTCGCCGAGCTGCTTTGCCCCGTAGGTCTCGATCAATTGCAAATGGCCGAGCATAGCCAAGAGCGGGCTACGCATGTCATGCACCAGCATGTGCACATAGGTGTCCCGCTGACGTTCGAGTTCCTGTAAATAGAGATGCTGTTCGGCCAAGCTGGCGTAGGCTTGACTCAGTGCAAGATGGTTGCGCACACGGGCTAAAACCTCTGCCGTCCGAAAAGGCTTGGTGATATAGTCAACCGCCCCCTGGTCAAAGCCCTTGGTGATTTCCTCCGTTGACGTACGTGCACTGAGAAAGAGGACCGGAATAGCACGGAGACGTTCATCTGCCTTGAAACGTCGGCACACCTCATACCCGTCCATTCCAGGCATCGAGACATCCAGCAACACCACATCCGGCGTTTCCTCAAGAGCCGCTGCCAGCGCCTGTTCTCCAGAGGTAAAAAAACGCAGGAGATAATGCTCATTGGAGAAGAGCGCTTCAAGGATCTTCAGATTTTCAGGCTCATCATCAACAAACATGATGATCTGAGGTAAGACGATATCATCCATACGTTCTCCTGTTCCGTCGCATGCGAATTCATTAAAAAAGAGGTTTTATCTTCGCAGAAGTAAGCCGAAAATACAAGGGCTCAAAAGCAATGGGGGAGGTTAATTTGTCCTACACGCCGTGTACTGTTTTGCTGACTATCGCTTGCCTGCAGTTTTGGGATAAAATGGTACCCCTTAGATTAAGAAAGGATTTATTATGCCTTTGACGACTATGCCAAGCCGCGCATTAAGCAATAGCGCACGATATCTGCATTTGACTTCAGGTGAAGCCGTTCGAGTATGCGTGTGCGGTAGGTGCTCACAGTCTTAACGCTCAAACTCATGTCGGCAGCGATCGCCTTGACCGTATCCCCCTGGCCAAGTCGCAACAGCACATCAAACAGACGCCCCTTAAGTTCAGGAGACGCCCCCGAGTTCGTATGGATATTCTGTCTATTCAGATTAATGACCAGCTTCTCTGCAAGCGAGGCCGTCAAATAGCGGCCCCCTTCCAATACCTTACGAACTGCGGTTATCAGATCATCTTCTGAGCAACCTTTGGACAAATATCCCATGGCACCAATCTCAAAAACCCGTATAGCGACTGTATCATCTGCCAAGCCCGTCAAAACCAGCACTGGCAAGGCTGGACATCTCTTCAGGATGGATTGCAGGACTTCCAGGCCGCTGGGGCCCGGCAGTCCAATATCCAAGATCACCATATCCCACGGCCTTGTCTCCAATAATTGGAGTGCCTCCTCCCCATCACCCGCTTCACCGATAAACATGTCAGAAAACGACGCCTTCAGCATCCGCGCCAGTCCGCGCCGCAGAACCGCATGGTCATCAACAATCATAACTGCGCTCATCTTAGTCTCCCTTTTGCCTGTGACCTTGGTTTCTTCAGCGCTGGTACATGACACCACCACTTTTGTCTTGTGGCAACCATACCAAACTGGCGTAGCGGAGGGAAGACTAATTTGGAAGCACACCTTTTTCTATGGGGTGTTTCTGCTTGAACATCAACAATAGGTTTGATAATCTCA
>JBAXCC010000159.1:0-8945 GCA_037141675.1 bacterium
AAGCAGGAGGCAGGAGACGGTAGACGGGAGTCAGAAGTCAGAGGGCAGAAGTCGGAAGTGGCCCTGGCTGGTCGGGCTTGCGGCGCTAGTCATGGTAGCGACGGTAGCGGGGATGCAACATTACGGAAAACGGAAGGCAGGTGACGGGAGTCCGAATGGGTCAGCAGCGCAGGCAGTCCCGGCGGCAGTCGACGTGCCAGCGACGCAAGCCCAAACGGGACAAGCCGGTGCGGCGGTGCCCTCGCAAAAAGAGACAGTGCCCGCATTCTCTAGCTCATCAACCCCTGTATCGCCCACAGCCGATATTGTCACGCCGGTCTCATCAACGCAATCTGGTCAACCGTGGACCAACAGCCTCGGCATGGTCTTCGTGACAGTGCTGGGCACAGCGGTGCGGTTCTCGATCTGGGATACTCGCGTGCAGGATTTCTCGGCGTTTGTCAATGATCGAGAGAATAATGCTGGCTACGATTACCGGAAAGGGAGTGTGCCGCACATATGGATACTGGATGGGGGATGGGGAGAGAGGGGATGGGAATATGATTGGAGTAATCCGGGATTTGAGCAGACACCTCTACATCCGGTCGTGTGTACGAGTTGGAATGATGCCCAGTCGTTTTGCGAATGGCTGACAGCGAAGGAGCGTAGAGAAAAAAGACTTTCTGGCCAGCAAAGTTATCGCTTGCCAACTGATGCGGAATGGAGTTATGCGGTGGGCATAGGGGAGATGGAAGACAGTGGCACGCCCAAGGATAAGAACAGAAAAGTCAAGAATGTGTATCCATGGGGGACGCAGTGGCCGACGCCGAAAGGGGCAGGAAATTATTCTAGTAATTTACATGTGGACGACTATGATTTTTGTACGGCACCTGTAGGGAGTTTTGCAGCGAATCGGTATGGGCTTTACGACATGGGAGGGAATGTCTGGCAATGGTGCGAGGATTTGTACGATCCCAA
This sequence comes from bacterium, assembly GCA_037141675.1. Lineage (GTDB taxonomy): Bacteria > Verrucomicrobiota > Kiritimatiellia > RFP12 > UBA1067 > CAIZQW01. The sequence goes on from JBAXCC010000159.1 coordinate 958, forward strand.
CCAGAAGAAAAATGACGCGCAGAAGAACCGCGTGTTACGGGGCGTGAGTTGGGGAGGCGCATTTGATGACAATTCTTCCCCGCATCTGCTTTCATCGGTTCGATGTGCCTTCGCGCCTGAATATCGCGATAACTTCCAAGGGTTTCGAGTCGTGCTGGCCGATGGTTCCGTGTCCGCGCCGCAAGTGTCAACCGTCTCGGCTAGCACGCCTGCCCACTCGAATAACGAGCAGTCGTGGATCGTCCCGACACTTCCCAAGCCGGACCGTGATGGATGGATCACGCTGTTTGACGGCAAACATTTGTATGGTTGCAACTCGGCCGCCTCACAATTCACATCGGGTCAGGTCTATTTTAAAGATGGATATTTATGCGTAAATGATGCCGGGTTCAGCTTCGATTGGAAAGGGCAGAATGCCACCATTCGCGCGCGAGTGAAAAAGATCAATGGCAAGCATGTGGCTTTGCATATAGGGCCGTGTTTCGCTTGGTATGGCAGTGGCGTTGGGATCAGTCAAAATGTGTCTGGCCGCGATCGGGCTCCCATATTGATTTCTCGCAAGCTGATGTCTAAGACCCCAGGATTTGTTGACCTTGAACTTTCTCTCACTGGTAGCCAGCTTGAATTTAAATTCAATGGTGCTGTGGTGCTAACTAAGCAGGCTCTTCCTTTTGAGAAAAATGAAAAGTCTGTTCAAGTATCGACGTGGAAAGGCCTAAGCCAATTCGAAAGAATCGAAGTGAAAGTTATGGGCGAGTAGGCGTCTAACAGCGAGGCGACAGGGAATGGATAAATCAATCGGCAATCAAAAGACGGTGAAACCGGCGGGATCAGATGACCGCAGCATGGGCGGAGCGCCGACCCTGCCGCCCCGTGACGGAGCGCGTCCGAACAACGACCATAGCATGGGCAATATTCCCACGATGGGGGGCACGGGACGCTTGAGTGGAAAGCGTTTTCAGGTCGGTGATGTGATTCTTGGTCGGTATCGTGTCCTGTCCGAATTGGGCCAGGGAGGCATGGGAGTCGTGTATCGCTGCCTCGACGATGTCTCGGGCATCGAGGTGGCGTTGAAGGCGCTGCCGCCTGAGGTAGCGCGCAACAGCGGCGAGATGGACGAGGTGCGTGAGAATTTTAAGCTGGTCTCGAAGTTGCATCATCCGAACATCGCCAATGTCAACACACTTGAACGCGATGCAGTGACAGGCGATTTTTATCTGATCATGGAGTGCGTGGACGGATATGACATCCGCCAGTGGGCGCGGAAGCGGATGGATGAGGGACGTGCGCTAACATTGGATGAAGTGGTCATCATCGCATACCGTCTTGCTGAGGCGATGGACTACGCGCATGAACAGGGCGTGATCCACCGGGATATCAAGCCGAGTAACGTGCGCGTAAACTTTGCGGGCGAGGTGAAGGTGCTGGACTTTGGACTCGCCGCGCAGATCCACACCTCCATGAGCCGCGTCAGCATGGCGTATAAAGGGACGAGCGGCACAGGCCCTTACATGGCGCCCGAACAGTGGAGAGGACTGAGGCAGGGGCCTGCGGCCGACCAGTATGCACTCGCAGCGACTGTGTACGAACTACTCAGCGGTGAGCCGCCTTTTGTCAACCACGACATTTCGATCCTGCGTGAGGTGGTGCTCAAAGAACCTGCACAACCGATTGAAGGCGTTCCTAAACATGTCAACTCGGCATTATTGCGGGGTTTGGCCAAGGAACCGGGGCAGCGGTTCGCAAGCTGCGGGGCGTTTGTGGAGGCGTTGGGAGGAAAGGGAGTGGCAGTCAGCAGTGGCAGTCGGCAGTGGCGGAAGGCTTGGCTGTGGTTGGCGGGCGTGGCGGTAATTGTTGTTTTGTCAATCGCGTCAATCTGGTTATACAGCACGAAACGCGCAGAGACGGAACGTGCGAAGGCGGCATCCGCCGCGATTGACGTGGCGCAACGGGAGAAGGCCGAACAGTCGCGCTTAGCGGCTGAGAAAGAAGAGAAACGCAAGCAACAAGAGGTCGATGCTCGGTTTGCGGAAGAGAAACGGAAGCAAGAAGCGTTGGCTTCTGAACAGGAGAGGCTAAAGTCGGAGGCGAAAAAGGTAACAGATAATCAAAAACGCCTGGAAGATGAAAAAACAGCACTCGCGGAGGCCAGCCGTATCGAACGTGAACGGAATTCCAAGGACGAACAGGAGATACTTGACAAGGAAAAGCAAGTAACAGGGACAACCCCAGGCGAGCGTGCGGCCGTGTCGCTCGGAAACGGGGTGAGCATCGAGCTGGTATGGTGTCCCGCAGGGAGCTTCATGATGGGGAGCCCCTCCAGTGAAGCGCACAGAAAACCCGAAGAGACTCAGCACAGGGTGACGCTGACGACGGGGTTCTGGATGGGTCGTACGGAGGTGACTCAGGCGCAGTGGGAGGCAATCATGGGCAGCAACCCCAGCTGTTTCAAGGGCTCCGATTTGCCTGTGGAGACGGTGAGCTGGGAGGACTGCCAGACGTTCGTCAGCAAGTTGAACGCGAAACTGGCGGATACGCAGACCCAACTTCGCCAAGGCTACGTCGGACAGGCGCGCGTCCCTTCCGGGGGGGGATTCCGGCTACCGACTGAGGCGGAGTGGGAGTATGCCTGCCGCGCGAATAGCACGGGTCCTTATGACGGGACGCTAGATGAGATGGGCTGGTATGCCAATAACAGTGAAGATACAATCCATCCAGTCGGACGGAAGCGCGCGAACGCATGGGGGCTTTACGACATGCACGGGAATGTCTGGGAGTGGTGTCAGGACTGGAGCGGGGACTATCCCGCCGGTTCAGTGACTGACCCTTATGGAATGGCGTCAGGTGAAAGGCGAATCTATCGCGGTGGCGGGTGGGACAATATCGCGAAATACTGTCGTTCCGCAATTCGTCGCAGGATCGGCCAGGGCAACCGATTCAACTCCCTCGGCCTCCGCCTTGTTCGTACACCAGTTCTAAAAGAAAATAAAGGCGAACGGAAGGAAGTGAAGATACTTGGTCCTGTTGAAGTGCAAGATTGGACCTCGCATGAAACAGGCATGGAGTTCGTATGGATCGAGGCGTTGAAACTGTGGGTGGGCAAGTACGAGGTGACGAACGGCGAGTACAGGAAGAAAGAGAAGGCGCACGACAGCAAGGACTATCAACGGATAAGTTTAAATGGCGAACGTCAGCCCGTGGTGTACGTGAACTTTGACGATGCGATGGAGTATGCGGCGTGGCTGACGGAGAAGGATAAGTCGAAACTTGGAGGACTGCGCTATCGGGTCCCATCGGAGGCGGAGTGGCTTACGTTCGCGCAATGCGGCGACAACAGGGAGTACCCTTGGGGAAACGCGATGCCGCCGAAGTATGGGAATTATCAAGACTTGAGTGGGAAACTGGTTTTAAGTGCATGGAAGGTGATCGATAGGTACAAGGATGGGCATGTAGTATCGAGTCCCGTGGAACAGAGCGGAAAGAACGATTGGGGGCTCTATGGCGTGGGCGGAAACGTGTGGGAGGCCTGCGCAGCGGATGCATCCGCTGCGACGTTCGGAGGTTGGCGCGGCGCATGTTGGGACGAAGGCATTCAAGGCAATTTGCTGTGCGCGAGTCGCGCCCTCTTCGGAGGGTCGCATCGTAGCCTCACCCGCGGCTTTCGTCTTGTCGTGTCGCGGACGGCAGAAGGGCAGATAGAAAGGGATGCCGGAAACCAGTCTGACTCACGGGTGACTTCTTCGATGCTTGAGGCGGTGCCTGTTAAAACGGCTGGAGGGCTTACAGGTGAAGAAAAACAAGCTGGCTCGACAGTTATGGGCAAAGGGCCAACTGAAGGCCAGCCGTGGGTATCCCTCTCGACAGGGATGGAGTTCGTCTGGATCGAGGCGTTGAAACTGTGGGTTGGCACGTACGAGGTGACGAACGGCGAGTATCGGAAGAAGGTCCCAGGGCACAATATCAAAGATTTTAGAGGGCAGAGTCTGAACGGTCAACGGCAGCCGGTGGTCTATGTGAACTTCGACGACGCTAAGGAATATGCGGCATGGTTGACAGATAACGAAAAGACGCGACTGGGAGGTAAGCGCTATCGAGTTATTTCAGAAAAGGAGTGGCAGACGGCAGCGCAGTGCGGGGATGGGCGGACGTACCCGTGGGGAAACAGTATGCCACCGAAGTATGGGAATTACGCTGATTCGGCTTCAAAAATTGTACTGAAAATAAATGGCATCGTCGGCTACAAGGACGAGAGTGTGGTGACGTGTTCGGTGGAACGCAGCGGTAAGAATGATTGGGGACTCTTCGGGTTGGGAGGTAACGTGTGGGATATCTGTGCGGCTGATGCCACCGGTGCCTCATTTGGTGCGTGGCGCGGGGCTGCGTGGGGCCTTTCCGATCCGGACTTTCTTCGGTGCGATACCCGCAAGGGTAGTAGTGGAGGGGAATTCCGCTCCGAAGCCGTCGGCTTCCGCCTTGTGGTATCGCGTTGAGGTGGCTATTTGGGAGGGACAAGCAACCCTCCTACGCTTTGCTCCGGCGGCCAAGCGCGTGTCCCTCCGAGGGTGTATTTCTCGATCTTCCTGCGCAGAATGTATTGGACAACCGGGTGATAAATGGGTACTCTTTTGCATGTTGCTCGGGTGTTTTATATTTAAATAAATATTATGAATATTGACATTGATGTTTCGATCGGCAATCAGAAAACCATGGGCGGCATAAATGCGACGGATGAACGCAGCATGGGAGACAGCGATACAACTGGCGGAATAGGAGTCACGCTGGGACATGTTGACCAGTATGAACTCGTCCGCGAATTAGGGGGCGGCGGATTTGGCGTTGTGTATCTTGCACGAGATGCCGTTTCAGGCATCGATGTCGCTGTCAAGGGTTTGCCGCCCGTTGTGAAGAACAACGCAGAAGAGCTGGATCAAATCCGTCGGAATTTTGCATTGGTCTCCAGATTGCATCATCCGAACATCGCTTCCGCGCTGGTGCTTCATCCAGCAAGGGATGTCCATTATGAGCATGAGCAGGTGCGGCAGTCCTTGCGCGTTCTTTCCGGTGATACGCTGATGGTCATGACGTATGCCCCAGGTGTGACACTGTCCAAATGGCGAAAGCAATTCACTGAGAGTCGAGTGCCTGTCAATCTGGCTCTTGATGTCTGCCGGCAGATTGCCTCCGCCTTGGATTATGCTCATGCGGAGAAGGTTGTGCATCGGGATATTAAACCCGCCAATATTATGGTGGAAAGCAGAGTTCAGAGAACAGAGTTCAGAGGGCAGGGGGCAGAAGAGCCAGCCGATCTCCGAACTCCGACATCCGAACTCTCTGTCAAGGTGCTGGACTTCGGGCTGGCGGCGGAGATCCGGTCAAGCATGAACCGGGTTTCGCAGGAGAAGGGGGACACGTCCGGAACACGTCCCTACATGGCTCCGGAGCAATGGGCGGGTAAGAAGCAGGATGGCAAAACAGATCAGTATGCGCTGGCTGTGCTCTTCCATGAATTGGTGAGCGGTGAGGTTCCCTTTTCAGGAGCGTTTGAGACCGGTGATCCGATCATCATGATGGTTGCGGTGGAGCAGCGGACTCCGGATCCGTTACCCATGTTGTCAGCTTTGCAAAATTCGGCATTGATGCGTGCCTTGTCAAAAAATCCTAGCCAGCGCTATGATTCCTGTTCGGCCCTCTGGGAGGCGTTGTCAGGGATGCAATTGAGTGTTGAGCATTCTGTGAAAGCACTGGGGGAAAACGGAGAGAACATCGTCGAGGCGGTGCAAACATTTAATAAGGTCGTCGCCTGGATCAGTCGGTTACGCATCCCTCACTATCTCCAGCTCGGACGGGAGTTTCTGGTGGAACTGCTCGCGAGTGTCCCCCCTGTGTCACGTTTTGTTGATCGTGTCCTAGGGGTTATTATTGAGCCGAGGCAGTCCTGGAGGTCTGTGCAGGCAGAGCAGATCACGATTTGGCAAATCTGCAAGCGGTATGTTTTTGCACTTGTAGCAATCTCCATGATTCCTTCCGTTGTCGATGCGTTTCATTCAATCCGCTATTCCTCTGGCTATTGGACGTTCGGTTATATGATGCTGGCAGTCGTATGGGATTATCTATTGACCATGGCCGGACTCTACCTCAGCGCAAGAATCATCAGTGAACTTGCACCAAAATTCGGGGCGCCAAAGGTCAGGGAGAATGCTTTTAAACTGGTCGTTTTCTCTCTCACGCCAGTCTTCCTGTGTACCTTTTTATACTTTATGGCTAGATTTCCACTTCCCTATTGGCTTGTCTGGTGCTATGCGGCGTTCTTGCTCCATGGCGGAATCAAGGTCCTGATGGGCGTTCAGAAGAGGAAAATGCTTGTGTTCACAGCCATGTCCTTTGTCATATTAATAGCACTTTATGGGGGGTTGGGATATTGCTCCACCCAGGCTGAGCGGAATCTTTCAGTTTGGACACAGTACGGCAAAAGATCGTGGAATAATAAATCGACTGCCAGCCACTATCCCAAAAGCCAGCAGGTTAGTCAACGGTCTTCAAAGATCCCGAGTCAACCCGTCAGCCCAAACTCAGATTCTGATCAAGAGGACACCTATTTTGAACCCAGCGATATCGATTCTGACTCCGCCATCCCGCCCATGAACTTGCCGAGTGATGTTTGGCTTCATCCGAAGACGCTGTGTACACTCATACAACGTGACTTCCCCTCAGGCAGTCCGACCAATACGCTTATCGTCTTCGGGTTGGACTCACAAGCCGAGTTGAATATGTTCTGCGAAAAGATGAAGGAGAATGGGTGGCGGATAGCCAAGATCGGCTACGGGAGCAAGCAGCAGCCTGGCATGATGGCGAGTAGTGGGATATCTGCGTCGTTTGCCAAGGGACAAAAGACGGCTACGCTCAGACAAAGAAAGGACTATAGCTTCGAGTTGGTGGTTTACGGTCCTGAAGACGAATCTGTCACGCCGGATAAACCACGTGATCCCGTTCCTAAACCTGTCAACGTCGAGCCGCCTCAGCAGGTTTCAATGCCTCCTGTGCCCACGCCCGTCAATGTCGAGCCAACTCAGCAGGTTTCGGCGGTGCCCGTACCCAAGCCGGTCAATGTCGAGCCGCAGCAGCAAGTTTCGGTGCCTCCTGTATCAAACACCGATAGTGACGAAGCAATTCAACAGAAGGCGGCCAAGAGCGCTCGTATCCTGAAGATGCTACAGCAACGGGAGGCAGAGAAGGCGGCAGCCGAGAAGATGGAAGAGCGTAAACAACAAGAGAATGCCTTGCGCCTTGCTGAGGAAAAAAGAAACCAGGAAGCTTTAGACACTGAAAAAAAACGAATTGAAGCTGATGCGAAAAAAGTAGCCGATGACCAGAAGCGCCTGGATGAAGAAAAGGCGAAGTTTGAAGAGGCCAAGCGCATTGTGCTCACCACGCGTCAGGCCTCGACCTCTTATTTACAGAGGCGTTTGAGATTGGGGTATTCACGCGCGGCACGCGTGGTGGACCAACTCGAAGCTGCCGGCGTGATCGGCCCTCAGGACGGTGCCAAGCCCCGCGAGATCCTTCTTCCCAATCCCACCGGCGACTATGCCGAAGCCACGCCCGTTGATTCTGAAACCGAAACAGATAACGCCTAGCCATTCATTCACCGCATAACGTCAGAGACAGGAACGGTTTACGCGTGATACAAGTCCCCAACAACGAAAAAAAAGTTCTGCTTCACACATGCTGTGCGCCGTGTTCCTGCTCCATCATCCAACGTATGATCGAAGGCGGGATCGAACCAACGGTTTATTTTTACAACCCCAATATTGATCCTCAAGAGGAATACGAACATCGCAAGGCCGAGGTCATTCGTTACGTAAAAAAGACGAACGTTCCTTTTGTGGATGCGGATTACGAGGCCGAGCTTTGGTCCGAAAAAGCCTTGGGGCATGAAAATGATTTGGAAAGGGGTGAGCGCTGCGGCCTTTGTTTCGAGATGCGTTTGA
>JBAXCC010000160.1:0-8936 GCA_037141675.1 bacterium
CAGGATGCCCAAAAATCGGCGACGGTTCGAGTGTGGCCAGGTGTTGTGGCAGATACCGCACGTCGCGAAGTGCACCTTCTCGTTGAATCGGTTGGCCATAACGATGAGTCTACCATTGAGTTTCTGATTGTCGGTCCTCAAAGCAATCGTGCGTATGAGTCTGCGATGGTCAGCGTGGCCAAGCCTTCGGATATTGTTCACGCGATGGAAAGCATTGGCGTTTCGAGGGGTCATGGCGTAGACGGCCGGCTCTTCCGTTTCTGGCCATACGGCGAACGGATTTCTGGGACGATTCGTAAGTTGAACGATGGGGTCGAGTCCGCGAGGCCCTTGCAGTCGGCGATCAAGGATTCCAAGTCTGAGCCTCCTTTGTTTGGAGATGGCGGACTTGTTTTTACAGGGGGGGCCTGGACGGATGGTGTCTGTGGTGCAGATACTCAGCAGCCCTCCTCCGTGATTGCGCTCTACAATGAGCCGGACACGCTCATGGATGTGCCCTTCATGGCGTCAAAAGGTGCTGCTTATGGACGCTCTGTGCTTGCAGAGAAGATGGAATATGGCGAGGTGATGGAGATTGTACTGAAGCCGATGCCATTGCCCGGAGGCGGTTTGCGCGCGGTAGTCCTGTATGTCACGGTACAGCCTTCGGCAAGCCAAGAGACGATGTTCGTCTGTGCGGACAAGAGGGGCGAGGTGTTGAAGAGCGGCACACTGACAGAGGTGCTGACGTGGATGAAGACTCTTTCCGATCGAGGGCATGAACTATTTGTGACGCTGACGATGTCGGATGAATTGACGGTCACGCAGGCAGCAGATATCACCCGCGTATTTGTGCTGTTGGATGGTCAGGGAATCAAACTGTATGGAAAGACAAAAGAGGGGCTTTATCCGCGCGCCTTTCTTCCGCAGGAGGAGTGGCGTAAACGGGATGGGCGCACGCCTCAACCCTTTGAAGTTTATCTTACGGGAGCCACAAAGAAACTGACCTATGTCGAAGAGGATTGGAGCGGAGCGGGGCTTGACCCTAAGCTGGCCCCAAAGGATTATCCTTTTGTGGATGTTAGCGAGTTGCCCAGCCTAGTGAAGCGCGTGGGCGATAAAGACAGCAAAAAGGTTGAGTTGCTCTTTATATTTGCGTCTCAAAACGAACCGCTGAAAAAAATAATGCCAGCGGTTCGAGTCCTTTCAGAACGCTTACCGCTGGTCTATATTTTTGGGGAATAGGAGGGCTTATCTCTTCTTCTCGAAGCCCTGTTCGTCAATGATCTTCTGCAGGCCGGCGCGCAACTTACAGGTGTCAGCGAAGACGCCATTGCGAATCAGGACCTTGGTGTCATTGCGCAGCGTGATGATATCGCCCTTTTTGTTTTTGAGCGCTTCTGCGTCAAGCTTTGCGAGGTCTTCCAGATACGCGTGGGCAAGCTTGACAAAGGGTTCCATGCGAGCTTCTGTTTTGTCATAAGAGACGATTTCCATCATCTGGCGCAAGGTTTCAACCTTGTTCGGATTGTCCCACTTGACATTCTTCTCCAGTGCTGTTGCTGTTTCTTTGCGCAAGGCCATGACATCTGCCTCCTTTGCACCCGGGCCGCCATGCGTGGTGTTTGCATAGCCTGAGGGGATCTCACGGATCCAGATATTGCGGAAGCGCATCGGGTTTCCGTGATCCTGCAAACGAAGCGGCAACTTGGAAGCGTAGGGTTTGAGCGGTCTGCGCTGGCAGTGCGTGCTCAGTCCCTCGAATTCCCAGTTATCCTGCGTCAGCACGCCGTTGTGCAGCACCGTCACCGTGCCGGGGTACTTGACCTTGTCGCCTTCCCAGATCGGCTGATGGAAGATGATATCGTACGTCTGCCACTCGCCCGGCTTGCGGCAGGCGTTTACCAGCGGCGGATTCTCGGCGTAGATCGACGAACACTGGCCGTCTGGATACGTGTCGTTGTCGAAGCAGTCCAGCACCTGTATCTCGTGCATTCCCATCAGGAAGACGCCGCTGTTGCCGCGGCCCTGGCTGCTGCCCGAAGCCGGCGGTGTTGCGAACTCGAGGTGAAGATGGCAGTCGCCGAACGCGTCCTTGGTGTGGATCTCGCCGGTCTTGGGAACGACTTCCATCGCGCCGCCGTCCACAATTTTCCACTTGCACGCATCGTCATTCCCTGAACGCCAGGCGTCTAGCGAGGAGCCATCAAAGAGCACGATGGCGTCTGATGGCGGCTTGCCGGGTTCGGCTTGGATGACTTTTGGCCTTGGGCGGTTCATGTCATGGACGCTCCATGCGTGGGTGGCGTTTGGCGTGTCGCCATACAGTGCGGCGAGTGCAGTAAGGGTTGTTGCGCTTGTTGCTGCAAGTGCAGCAAGGGTGATCTTGTTCATGGTTGTTTTTTCTCCTGATTTTTAGAAGCGTTGAAAATAAGCTTGTGGGTGTGCGCAGGCTGGGCACTTGTCCAGTGCGGCCACGCCGGTATGAAGGTATCCGCAATTTCGGCAGAGCCAGACGGTCTTTCCCTCGGCGCATTTGAAGACCGTGCCGCCGGTGATGGCGGCAGCGAATGAGCGATAGCGTTCGCCATGATATTTTTCAGCCACGGCGATGCAGGTCATGACAGCCGCGATTTCATCAAAGCCTTCGGTCTTTGCGGTTGCGGCGAATGACGGATACATGGTCTGCCATTCATACTCTTCGCCTTCGGCGGCATGCTTCAGATTGTCGAGTGTTGCGCCGATGACGCCGGCTGGCAGGGTCACTGTGATTTCAACGTCACCGCCTTCGAGAAATTTGAACAGACGTTTCGCGTGTTCCTTCTCCTGGTCGGCTGTCTCCAGGAAGATAGCCGCGATTTGTTCAAATCCGTCCTTCTTTGCCTGGCCGGCCCAGTAGGTATATTTGTTGCGAGCGATGGATTCCCCGGTAAAAGCCTTTAACAGGTTTTTCTCGGTTTGGGTACCTTTAAGTGATGGCATAGAAAACCTCCTTACATTTTTAATAATCCAAAGTTTAGCACAGGAAAGCCCTGAACTGGAAGAGCAAAGATAGGCAAATGGGGCAAGCAGGATTCTCGCTCGCATCGGAAGCGTGGATATGATAAACTGACGCGCATTTATGAAAACAGCACTCTTTGACTTAGACGGAACCTTGATTGATTCGCTTGAGGATATTGCGCTCGGCATCAACTTGACTCGGCAGGATTTTGGACTCGCCATGTTGCCAACAGAAGACATTATTACCAGCATGGGCGAAGGTATCGGCCTATTGATTCAAAGGTCGATTCCTGAGTTGGCGGCGACCCACATGCCGCAGCTACGCGAACGTCAAAAGATCAACTACATGGCGCACAATTTGGACCATACGGTGCTCTATCCTGGCATGAAAGAGGCGCTCGTTGCCATGCGTAACGCCGGATGGACGTTGGGCGTGCTTACCAATAAGCCTGGGCCTTATGTCCGTCCCATTCTTGAGGGGCTGGGCGTGTGGGATTGCTTCTCTGGGGTCATTGGCGGCGGGGACTGTGAGAAGCTGAAGCCAGATCCGCTCCCCATGTATCTGTTGGCCGAGCGTATGGGGGTAACCCTGGATGCCAACGACTGGATGATTGGCGACCACTTTACCGACATGGATGCAGGCAAAAATGCGAATATAAAGACCTGCTTTTGCCGGTGGGGTATCGGAAGCCTAGGTGAATCATCCTACACCGTCGCCATTGATCAGCCATTGGAGCTTTTGAAGGTGTTGGGGATCACGGGACGTTAGGGTTCTAGGTTTGACACCAGGTTCCAAGTTTCACTTTAGAACTTGCGAATTTTAAAACGGTTTCTCGCTACTTTCCGATCTTACAGATCGTGCAGTGGCGGCAGTCAAAGTCGAGTGGGGCCGGGACAGCCTGCCCCTGCTTCTGGGCTACGATTGTCTGAAGGCGATTGATACCGGCGAGAATCAGTCCGAGCGTAATAAAGCCACCTGCTGGCAACACAAAAAGGATGATGCCGTGGCTGTGAATGTCTGTTAAGGCGACCTTTCCCCAGAGGGTGATCGAACCGTTGCCAATGAATTCTCGGATCGTGGCGACAATAGCTAATGCGCCAGTAAAGCCAAGTCCCATGCCGATGCCGTCTGCTGCGCTGAGAAGAACCGGGTTCTTGCAGGCAAAAGCTTCCGCACGTCCCAGGATAATACAGTTCACAACGATGAGCGGAATAAAGATACCGAGGCTGGTGGCCAGAGCAGGGGCATACGCTTGCATCAGTAAGTCAACCGTGGTTACGAATGCAGCGATGACCACGATATAGGCCGGAATACGTACGGTAGCCGGGATGACGTCCCGGAGTGCGGATATCGCGGCGTTGGAGCAGATCAGCACAAAGGTTGCCGCAATGCCCATGCCTAGAGCGTTTTCCAGAGAAGTAGTGACAGCCAGTGTCGGGCACATTCCTAGCACCAGACGGAAGGTCGGGTTCTCTTTAATAAGGCCACGCGTCAATACAGTCAAAAAACTCATAAACGATACCCCTCGATAGGTGAAAACGCTGGTATTATGGTTCACATCTGCTTCTGTCGCAACTAAAAAGTCGATAATAAGGCAAAAATAATACGTCAAATTGACTTTATTCTGTCCCATCATAGCTTAATTTGTTATACTTTGAAACCATTCTTAACCCAAGGAGTGACAACGCATGAAGGAAATTTTTGTTCAAGCTCAAAAAGACCATATCTTGTCTCTCTGCACGGCATCGCCGATTCAGGCCCTTTCCGAACTTATCTGGAATGCCTTGGATGCGGATGCCTTTGATGTGAAGGTGGATGTAATCCAGAATGCGCTTGGGGGCATTGACGCCGTCCGGATTTCGGATGACGGAACAGGCATCAACGCTTTACAGGCTGATACCTATTTTGGCAATTTGGGTGGCTCATGGAAGCGAGATGCGACAAAGACCTTGATTTCCGGGCGTGTGTTACATGGACGCAAGGGCCGTGGACGCTTTAAGGCCTTTTCGCTCGGAAATCATGTGGAATGGAAGACCACCATGCAAACGGATGTGGGGCTTCGCTCCTTCACGTTGGCTGGCGATGCTGAGAATCCAGGACATTTCACCTTAATGGACGTTGCACTGCCCGGACCAGCTACGGGGACGGAAATTCTTATTGCAAATATTGCGAACCCCATCAGTTCACTGCTGGATGCGGCATGGGTGGTCCAGCAGCTTGCTTCTAACTTCGCGCTTTACCTGAAGGCGTATCCGAATGTGCGGATCTATTTTCAAGGGCTCCTGGTTAATCCTGTCATCGTCCAGCGTGCCAACAACACGTATCACCTGAAGGCTTCGGATGGCTCCCGTGCGGAGCTGCAGGTGATTGAATGGAAGACACGTCAAAGTCGCAGCAAAATCGTTTTTTGCAATGGGGATGGCTTTGCGCTACACGAAGTGGACGCCGCGGTACGAACAGGTAGCGGATTTAACTACACAGCCTATTTGGTTTCCGAACGCTTTGTTCCACTGCATGAAGAAAACCTGTTGGTGCTCGAAGAACTTCACCCGGAAGTTAAGGCATTCCTGGATGCTACACGCGAAACATTGCGAAACCACTTCCGTGAACGCCGGGAGGCGCTGACGGTTGAGTTGCTGCAGCAGTGGCAGGCGGATGGCGTCTATCCCTACAGCGGCCAAGCTACGACCGACGAGGAGGCTGCGGCCCGCATGCGCTTTGAATTCTGTGCATTGGCGTTTCGCTCGTATTCGGATAATTTTGACACGTTGTCAACCGTTGAGAAAAAATTCATCTTTAAAATGATGCAGGAGATGCTGGATACGCGTCCAGAAAGCACGGTTCAGATGTTTGGCGAGGTTTTGGGGCTCCCCCAAAAGACACGTAAGGATTTGCAGAAGCTTGCTGCGCCTGCTAAAGCAAAGAAGTAGGAAAGTTTAGCGTTCTGTGAAGAAGAATAAGAAAGGCAATAAGCCCAAGGTTGAGATAATAGGCGAACCTGTAAAGGGCGATGATTCGAATGAAACAGCAGAATCGAAGGGACCCGAGTCTGTCGATCAGCCAACAACAAATCCTCAGGGGATAGATAAGCCTGCCAGTCGGGTTCTACGTCTGTTGCCGGACGTGCTTAAGGTGGCAGGCGCCCTCTTTGTGATTAGTGTGGCGCTGATTATATTGGTAACCCCTCCACTGGTGCGAAGCAATTTTCCCAAGGCAACCTATTCGTATAATGGCGCAACCTATACGAAAGCCACCTTGTATCGTCCCTTGGCCATGCCCAACCGTTATTACATTGTTTTGCCGGAAAAACTAGCAGATCGGTATCAAGTCTTTGTGGTTGACCGTCGGCGCGAAGTTGCGGCACTCATGACCAATGCCCTCTCTCGCACCATCTTGGGGATGCCTGCTATTAAACGGACTGACCCCATGGGCATGGATCTTGAATTCCGTCACCTGGACAATTCAGAGTGGCGTGTATTTTTTTTACCTGCGACGATCCTCTTTTCTAATGCCGTCCTGGCTGTTCGACTGGATGTAAAATGACAACACTTCGACCATGGTTGCGCCTCTTTAGACTCCCCAATCTGTTGACAGCTCCGGGTGATCCGTTGGCTGGATTCCTGTTGGCAACTGCTGGGAGAGTGGAACAATCTCAGCTCGCTCCACTCTTTTCCGCCATGGGTGCATCGCTCTTCCTCTACCTGTTTGGCTTGGCGGTGAACGACCTCATGGATGTCGAAGTTGACCGTGCAGAGCGTCCGGATCGTCCGCTTCCTGCCGGGGAAATTACGGTACCTCAGGCGCGTATGGCCGCAATTGCCGCAGTCTTATCAGGACTGAACATTGCCCTCTTTCCTGGAATACCCGCCTTGATCGTTGCGGCGCTTCTTGCCACGACAATCCTGTTGTATAACGCAAAGCTGAAAAACACTCCTATTGTAGGAGCGCTTGCCATGGGTACCTGCAGGGGCTTAAGTTTGTTGATCGGCGTAGCCACTGCCAAGCCGGAATGGTTTATGCAATGGCCAACGCCTGTTGTCCTGCCTGCGGTGATCGCGACGGTTGGACTGACGCTTTATGTGGCGGCCTTCACGAGCCTTGCCAGACACGAAACCGAGCAGGAAAAACCCATGGGCTTTTTACGTTGGCTGCCCTTTCTTGTTCTGCTGGTTGCGCTGCCGAGCCTGATAACTGTGACTACCGCGCTAAAACAAACGGCTGGCGTTGCGCCAACCGTGTTTGTCTTCCTGATGTGCATGTCCCTGATGCGCGCTTGGCTGCTCGGCGGACCGCTCTACCGCTTTCAGGAGATGCCCTCCATCATCGGCGGCTATATTCGCAACCTGATGATGGTGCAAGCTTGTCTCTGTGTGGCGTGCGGTGCCGCAGGCCTTTTGCCTGCGGTGACGCTCATCCTGCTCTTCTCGATCTTTCCGCGCCTGACCAAGTCCTACTACAGCAGCTAGTGCTACTTAATGATCGGTGTGAGGACCATGTTGCGGTAATCGACGTTAGAGTGGTCGCCTTGCAGGTAAATCGGGCCTGGCACGAATTCATCGCAGGTGATGGCTCCGCCGGTGACACCCACAGCCGGCTGGTTGTCGATAATCTTCTTGCCGTTCAGAATCACGGTCACATGACGGTCACAGAGCGTGATGTCAAGGGTCTGCCATTCGCCCGCAGGCTTTTCGGCTGCAACCAGCGGCGTGACACGTCCATAGAGAGCGCCCATGTTGTGGCTGTCTACGGCCTTGCCGAATGTATCTGCCATCTGAATTTCATAGATTCCTCGCAGATAGATGCCGCTATTTCCACCCTTGGCCATGCAGGCTTCGGTCTTCAGGTTGAAATCCTCAAAGGTTGTCGCTGCCGTGCGGATATTGGTGCCATGTTTGTTTTTGCCGTTCTCGTCTAGCACACGGTTGGAGAGTACGCCATCTTTCATGCTCCAGCCATTGAAAGCCTTCGGATTCATGGTGATCCACCCATCGAGGCCCTTCTCGAACAACTTGATCGGTTCGCCGAATTTCACCTTTGACAGATCCGGCTTGGCAGGGAGAGGCTTAATCTTGTTGCCCTTGAATTCGGACTTGCCATTCTCCTTGCCATCCTGTTCAACAATGACCTTGGTCATGGCCAGCTGACCGTTATCAGCCTTGGCTGTGATCTTTTCGGTCTTCTTCTCCTCTTTGCCATCTTTCTTGGAGGTCAGGGTGCGTGTCAGCACCAATGCGCCATTCTCGACGTTGACCTTTTCATATTTGAGTGGACTTCCTCCGCCCCACAAGATACTGCCCGACAATGCACCGCAGTCCGCTTGTTCAATCCCCATCCAGCCCGCGCCGCCATTCAGGTTGACCGCCCAGTAGCCGACATACGGCTTGGCAGCTTCATCCGCAAACGCCGCTGAACCTAAAAAAAGACCTGCGCAACCGACAGCAAACAATACCTTCTTCATAAAACAGCCTCCCTTGTTTAATAATAATATGCCTTTACAATACCCTAAGAAGCAACAACAAGCAACAGCAATTTAATCAATTACAATACACCATAATCTCAAAATAACAATAAATGAGATTATGGTGTATTCTCTAACAAGAATGAGGTTGGGCAAGTATATAAAGTCCCTTGTTTGGGGTGGCGGGTAAATTAACATTGCCGTGAACTGGTTTCAGAACTATACTGTTTCAAACTAAATTAAGGGGATGACTATGTTCAGGGGGTCTATTACGGGAGTCGTTGTGCTTTCACTCCACATCTGTGCTTTTGCAGAAAAAATGCCTGTCGACGTGCTGTGTAAATCCATGTCCAAATTGAACCAGCTCTATCAGCGAGCGCTAACAAATACGCTAGCGGCCACTGCACAGCCTGAGGCATTTCAGACGGTTACCACAGAGAAGGTCACCTATGGCAAGGTGGTTCCCATGGCGGTGGATATTTCTGGTGCGGACCGCAT
>JBAXCC010000161.1:0-8917 GCA_037141675.1 bacterium
CATCCGTATGCGCCAAGTCCGCGAAGTCAGCCAGCTCGAAAAGACCCTCTTCCCGTTGTTGCTGGTCGCCCTCTGTGTCCTGCTTCTCCCGACCGCCCTGCCACTGATGGGCTGCTTCGCCTTCGGCAACTTCATCAAGGAATCAGGCGCAATCGAACGCATTTCAAAGACCTTGCAGAACGAACTGATGAATCTGGCCACGATCTTCCTCGGGTTGGGCGTGGGCATGCAGATGGAAGCTGATAAGTTTGTCTCGCCAGCCACGTTGGGCATTATTGTGTTGGGACTGCTCGCCTTCTCGCTCGGCACAGCAGGCGGCGTCCTCTTTGCCAAGCTGATGAACCTGATCTGGAAAAAGGATCCGGTCAATCCGCTGATCGGCTCAGCAGGCGTCAGCGCCTTCCCCATGGCTGCGCGCGTCTCCAACCGCTTAGGCCTTGAAGCTGACCCGCATAACTTTTTGTTGATGCATGCGCTGGGCGCAAACCTTGCGGGCCAGATCGGCTCCGTCGTCGCCGCAGGCGTGATCTTGTCAATTTTCAACTGACAAGCCCCCTCTCTCCGAACAGAAACAAACGGAGGGGCAACTTGTGAGAGGAATGATGGAATGGTGGAATACTGGAATATTGGAAGGGGAACGGACCGAAAACAGGGTTCGGCACAAGCCTCTGCGCCACAGGCACGGCCGGCAGCTGGAGGAGGCCCATCCCAAAGACGCTATTCGTATTTACCCATCATTCCAACATTCCCATATTCCAACATTCCAGTGAAGTTATAGGCAATTCTTCTATGTTAAGCGCATTTTTATTGGCGACGGTGGCTGTGGTGCTGGCGGAGATGGGCGACAAGACCCAGTTGCTGGCCA
The DNA here is from genome assembly GCA_037141675.1 of bacterium. GTDB lineage: Bacteria > Verrucomicrobiota > Kiritimatiellia > RFP12 > UBA1067 > CAIZQW01. The sequence continues at coordinate 866 of JBAXCC010000161.1, forward strand.
TGGCCTTTGCCACACGCTTCCGCTGGCAGACCGTGCTCTGGGCCGTGCTGGCAGCAACCCTCGTCAATCATCTGCTCGCCGTTGCCCTCGGCAATGTCATCACGCAATTTCTGCCCTTGGATTGGATCAAGCTTGTCGCGGCGGGCTCCTTCATTGTCTTCGCCTTATGGACCATCCGAGGTGATTCCCTTCATGGTGAAGATCAACGCCAAGGAAGCAGTCCCTTCTGGACTGTTGCCATCGCCTTCTTTATTGCCGAGATGGGCGACAAGACCCAGCTCATGACCATTGCTCTCGCAGCCGATGAAGCAGTCAAAATCGGCGGCGCAGGCTGGCTCGTGAAGTGCCAGCAAATCATTCCTGTCTGGATGGGCACCACCACGGGCATGATGATCGCAGATGCCTTCGGAATCGTGGTAGGTATTGTACTGCACAAGCACATCCCCGAAAAGACGGTGAAGTGGGTTGCCGCGCTCTGCTTTGCAGGCTTCGGTCTGGTTGGCCTTCACGATGCGCTCGACCATTTGCTCAGGGCTGGCACAACCACTCACCACCCCTGCCTCATTGCCGCTGTCGTACTCCTCCCCGTCGCCATGTGGGGCGTCTCGAAGATCAAGACGAAGTGAGTTGGAAAAGGAATAATGGAATGTCGGAATCTTGGAATATTGGGGATTGTAAAACTGGAAACTAGGCAACCTTTGTCGATCCGACCGCCTTTCCCAAAACGCGAGGGACGGACGGCTGGCGTAGCCAATTTCTGCGGCGTACGTAACGGAGCACATCCCGCCAGAAACACCATTCCATCATTCCAATATTCCCTTATTCCAATATTCCACTGAAGTTACGGGCAAGCCTTGCGTATCCGCAACAGCAGTTCTTCAGGGCAGACGACATTCACGTTGTTCGTATCTATTCCATGTACAAGAGCATTCACGCCGGGCATTCCCTGACGGCTCCTGCCCTCGGAAGTTTTGAATCTCGACCACGCATGAAGCGAGACCCAGCCGCCAACGCCTCCGTCATCGCTGTTAATAATGGCTGAGAGCTTTTCAGGATCGCCGGCCAAAGGCAGTTTCATGTCTTCCCAGAGGGAGTAGCGCGCACAGACAGCAGGGACCGTCCCGCCGCGTCCATTCGGTATCCAGTCGATCCGTCCTTTGCCCCGATGATACGGCGCGTAATCCATCATCATGAACCCGAGCAGCGAAGGCATCTCCTCCGCAAAGATCCGCAAGGCCTGCTGCGACTCCGGAGACTCCGTCCGTGAGCAGATCATCGTCATCACCCGCACGCCTGTCCGCTCCATCTGCTTGTTGATACGTCTCGCATGCTGCCGCAGCAACTCCCAGCGGTTCGTCCGCGCCTCAGCAAAATGATCCGGATAAAAATAACCGCCCCCGAACTGAACGACCGAGGTTTCTACTGGCTTCTGTTCAGCCAGCGCATCAGCCACCACCGGCAACAGCTGGGCCATGTCCGCCATGCAGGCGCTGAACCCCATGGGGAAGCTCCCGTGCATCGGACTCTTCCAATAGCCTTCCGTCCACATGGGTCCCTGAAGGAAGCCGACATTGTCGCCGTCGCTCATCAGCATTGCCACACAGCGCCGCTTGTCGTTCCAGTTAATCTTGGAAGCATCGAACGCGGCCAGCCGCTTCGGCTGATACGCAACGGCCGCGCCGGAATGAAAGGTGCCGTTCAGAATCCAGTTCGATGCTGTATGAAAAAGTCCTTGGCGTGTGACCGCCAGGCAATGGTTGTATTCATCGCCCATGCCCCAGCCGATGACCACGGAGAGCGGCGCGATCTTGGACAGGAAGCGTTCAAGGGTCTCGCTATCGCTGTAGCAGACCGGCAATCCGTACGCGATCGCCATGTCACGGTTGTGCGGCACTTTCGGCTCTAACAGACAGACAGCACCTCGGTCCTGAAAATCCTTCTCATACTGCGTAAAGTAATCCAGTGGCTCAACACCCCGTGCATCAAAGAGGAGGGAGAGTCCGAGTTTTTTCATACGCTCCTCGGATTTCACACTCACGGGAACCGCCCGCAGCCGCGCGGCTGCCATGGTCGCTGTATTTAGCGAGGCTTCGATCACGCTTCGCTTTTCAAACGCATGCCCCTCATTCGCTTCAGGAGTATACAACACATAGCCCAGGAGCTGGCGCTTCTTGATGAGGTCCGCCAGTAATTCATCTGTTGATCGCGCCCCATGATCCTGCAACTTCAGCCGCGCAACGGTCCGTGACTTCCATTCGTCAGAGGGTTTGCCATTCTGCTCGATCCAGACCATTTCGTCGCCTGACCCCTCATTCACAGCCCGCGCCTTCAATCCCGCAATAGTCTGCACAATGACCTGTTCCTCCAGACCATGCGGCCATGCGACTGTCACATAAGCCTTCGCCGGCTTCTGCTCCGGCCACCAGTTTCCGGCCTCCCCCAATTTAGCCGCAGGCACGTCCTTCGTGCTCTGAGCCACGACCACCGTCGCCATAAGAAACACCATCAGAAAAATCTTCATTTGCATCCCTCTCCTCCCCCTAATCCATTCCCACACTAACTCATTCATGCCCTAACGCACTTACCTACACACCCCACGGCTTGCGATACGGCGTGTCGATGAGCGCATCCAGTTCAGGTCGCCCAGGCACCTTCAACGCTTGGCTGTCCCAGGCGATATTCTGTCCGACACGGAAGGCCAGAGCGCCGATCAAACCGATCTCGGTGATCAGCCCGCCTTTGTCGAAGTTCGAAAAGGACGTACCCTGCCCACGACAGGCGTTGACCCACTCATCGACATGTCCCTTTGCGCGTGGCAGCCGCTCAGGCACGCCCATGGCCGCCTCATGCTTCATGACGCTACGGAATTTCTTTTCGCCCGTCATGCACAGGTACCCGTCAGTGTTCCACAAGCCTGCTGAGATCATGCCCTTCTGACCGACGATCAGACAGCCTCCATCGGGCGGTTTGCCGAAGGTTTCTTTATAGGGTTGCATCAAGGCGTCAGGAGGCATCAGGCTTTGATGAAAATGGAATTTAAGCGCGGCCAGGTCGCCGCGCGCTGGAAAATGATAGGTCACATGTCCGCTTGTGACATAACTTTCGCGGCCCATGCCGATCCCCTCCACGTCCACGGCTGTCGGATGATCCAACTTCAGCGCCTGGACCGGCAGATTGAAGGCATGCCCGCAGAAGTCGCCGAGCGAGCCGTTTCCAAAATCCCACCAGTAACGCCACGCGAAGGGGTGATAGACGTTGCGAGCAAAGGGACGCACAGGCGCGGGTCCCATCCACATGTCCCAGTTCAGATGCGGCGGTACGGCATCTGTCTTCTCTGGACGCGCTTCGTAGACGCGGCAAGGCGGATGCCAGACGTGCACCTCCTGGACCTGTCCGATCACGCCGGCCTGGATGATCTCGATATTCCGCCGCAGATTGCCCGTGGCATTGCCTTGGTTTCCCATCTGCGTGACCACCTTGCTGCCACGTGACAGTTCCCGCAAGCGTCGCGCCTCCATGATGGCATGCGTCAGCGGCTTCTCACAATAGACATGCTTTCCGGCCTGTATGGCAGCCGTGGCGATCGGCGCATGCCAGTGGTCCGGCGTGGCGATCAGTACGGCATCCACGCTCTTCTCTTTCTCAAGTAATTGACGATAATCGCCGTAGAACGTCGCGCGGTCAATGTTCGACACCACCCGTTCGCTTCCGGCTTTCGCCTCGAACTTCTTCCTGAGCTGCCCCGGCGTATTCGCGTCCACATCACAAAGTGCAACCACGTTCACGCCCGGCACTGACAGTACGGCCGGAAGGTCGGTTCCCATGATGCCTCCTAGTCCGACGCAAGCTACATTGATCTGGTTGCTGGCGGCCACGCTGGATTCAGCGCCGAAGCACGAAGAGGGAATCCAGCAGGGTGCTGTTCCTGTAGCAATGATATTTTTCAGAAAATGTCTGCGGTTCATCCGTTACTCTCCTTTTTGAATATCGAAGCTTTGTGCATAATGTAATTCAATAGGACCCATCAAGCCAGCGGGATGGAGTGTGTCAGTAGCCTTCCAGAATTTGAAGGCGGCGAAGGTGACGCGGCGGGGTTCGGGGCGCGGGGTGTTTTTCACAAGCCACTCGGGTACCACAGGCAGGCCTCCTTCCTTCCACGTCCCTTTCGGGGTGACGTCATCAGGATAGGTTTCGTCACCGATCAGCCGATTGACCCAGGTCGTCGTCACCTCAATCTCCAGTTCATTCTTTCCTTCTATCAATACGCTCGTCACATCGAAGCGGAACGGAGGTTTCCAGCGCAGCCCCAAGGGTTTTCCGTTCAGCTTTGCCGAGGCGATCACTGCAACCTCGCCGAGGTCGAGATACACGCGAGAAGCGAGATTTGAAACGTGAGCCGTGACATTTCGATATTCAAAAGCTGTCCGATAGGTCGCGATGCCGGAGAAATGTTTGACACCGAAATCATCAAAAGAACCCAATGTTTTCAGCTCGCGGGTCATGATCTGCTCTGGTGCGCCGCGCGCTTTCTGGAAGGCGATTGTCCAGTCGCCCTTGATTTCGTAAGGTGGCGGAAGCGCTTTTATTTCCAGGGTCTTTGCGTCGATTCTATATTCGCCATTCTTCAAGGCCAGCATCTTCACAGAGCCGCTCTCGGCGGAAATATCGAACGCCTGTTCCGCGATTCGAGGCGGCAAGTTAATGGTTTCCGAATCCTTTGCAGTCGCGATGAACGGCTTTTGATCCAGCAGGTAATGGAGGGTCATCTGCTTGACCTGTCCCGGCAAGGGGTCTCCCTTGAAGCGGACGAAATTCGCGAGGTCGAGCGTGTTGTTCTTGACCTCTGCGCGCACAGAGTCGGTCAGATCGAGTTGGGTCGATCCCAATCCGTATTCAGCTTTAACGATCGTCAGTTTTTCTGTGGGCGCCTGGGCGTTGTTTTTGTAACTGATCTCCATGGGATGGCGCTTTTTATTTGTGCGATCAAACACGACAAAGAAACTGTCGGAGGGATTGAACCAGATCGGCAGGGTCAAACGTCCGTCTTTCTCAATCGTGTAGGCCACCATCTCGCGCATGCTGCCATCCGCTGGATTCCACAAGCGCGGCGTTCCGCCATCTGTTCGGAAGGCACACTGGGCCTGGCCTGAACGTTTAAGTCCGTTGGCAACAAAGTACACATCTGAAGCGGCGTCCTGCCGATGCGTGTAGTGCAGGGCCAGCTTGTCGTCGGTCTTATACATAAAATCAGGGGCGAGCTGATCCTGCGCAAAAATCTCTTGTAACGATGTCGGATTTGGAATCGGCTTAGCCTGCCACATTTTTTCGGCGCACGCGGTATATGCTGAAGCGTTTGCGCGATCACTGAGACTCGGCGAACCGATGGGCCTGGGACCCACGCACACAACGCCTGCACAGGAGAGACGCTGAAGCTCTTTCAGTGACGCATACGTAATTTGTCCGCTCTTGGGCAACACCAGATAGCGGTAGCTCTTATTGTCTGGAAGCACCAAACGTCCATTGATGGCTTTGGCTCGCGCCAAGACCTCTGCATTGATGCAATCAGCATCATAGCCTTCCGGCAGGGACAGCGTCATACGTGTTCCCTCGCCAGGAGAATCCTCACCTTGAAAGTAGGCGACATCCGCGACATGCAGTCCCTGCTGCAGCACGCTTTGGCACCGGATCAGGTAATCCACCCACTCCTTGGCGCCGTGATCAAACCATGTGTTGCCCCGGTCAAAATGAATTCCGTTGATTCCGCTGGTAAAACCAGGATACACGCCTTCGCGCAGATAAGGCTGATGGGCGGAGACATGGATGATGAACTGGTTCACCCCTGAGGCAAACATTTTATCGCCCAGGCTTTTGATCGCATACGGATGGATCAGCCAGCCCTCTTCAGAGGTGAAGGCCTCGGAGCCGATGATACGCTTACCATAGATGTGCCCGGAGGATACGCCATGAAAAAAGGACTTTGAACCCGTCTGCTCAACAGGCAACACATTCCGTGGGCCGGTCCAGAATTCCACCATCGGAAAGTCACTGCGACCGCCGACCTGAAGGAACTCGAATGGGCCTCCGTAGGGTTCGGTACTAAAAGAAATGCCGTCTGCGTGGCATCTCTCTGCAAGCCGGCCATAGTGCGCATCCGCGTAAAGATCGCCGATGGTCCGCCGGAAATCCCACAGAGCTTTCAACGTCTGCTCCTCGGAACCCACTACGCGTCCAGTCAGTGCCGGCAGCCACTGGCTCAGCTCGTATCCCCGCCCTTTTTTGAACGCTGGCAACATGCGGGGCGTCCAGTTCTGCCAGCCAGGCTCATAACTGTCCACATGATATTTGGACAGAACCTTTCCCGCGACTGATTTTCCATACGCTTCAAAAAGCGGCTTCATCATGTTGTCATAATGGAAGTCCGTCACCTCGACGCTCATCTTGTCGCACTCGAGTCCGACGCCTCCGTTGAGCGGCGGCGGTTTAATTTCAACACCTGTCGGCACATACCCCAAGCGCAGAATGGTCCAAGCCCCTTTTGGCGGCGTCCACTCCAGCGTTCCATCCGGCTTCATCTTCCCGGTTAGATTCAGAATTTCATCCAACTTGATACAATCCTCTGCAAGCGGCGACACATCATCCTTCCCCTCTTTCACGGGCTTTGTACCGAAGCCTGCCAGCGCGGGCCAGTCGTGCATCCGAAAGCCTTGGGTCAAGCACAACTCCTCAATCGTCAGTGTGCGCTTATCGTTATGATCGCTAAAGGTGAAGCGGTACGTATCCGAAGCTGTGGTTTTAAATGCAGTCGCGCCTAGTCGCGCAGAAAAGGGGCCGGGATGTCCAGATCTGACAATCCCTATTTTCCGATACCGTCCATCCTGTTGCTTCGCCTCCACCTGCGCCGTGAAATCACCGCTTCTGCACGCAAGCCGCAGATAGACCGAGCGCGCCTGCACTGGCTGATCAAAAATGACTTCAAATGATGAAGGAAATTCAACGCCCGTATCGGGCTGCCCATCGAACGCCGCGCCTTTCCCTGTCAATTCTTTGCCCTCGGCCATCACCTTGAAAGGATGCGCCTTTAACAGATTCACATCCTTCTTGAGAGCCGGGAAAGCCACCACGGCAATATCGCGATAGAGACCCAGACGTGCCGGCGGTTGCGGAAGAACGATCGCGCCCGCAGGTGATTGCCCGCTACCAACAGTCGTCTCGCTCCAGACCACCTCCTGCATGCCTTTGTCTGGCGTGATCCACGGTCCGCCCGAGGCAGACCATCCTGGACAGTGAAAGCCGATCTGCATGCCGAGCTTCTCGGCCTCCTTCATCACGGCGCCTGTCGCCTCGAACCATTCCGCGCTCCGATACGCCACAGGTCCTTTCGGATGGATCCCGATATCCATGAGATAGGCTCCGCCCACGCCGACCCGATGGAGCGCGCGCAGATCTTCAACCGCGCCCTCTTTCGTGATGTTCCCGTTCATCCAATACCAATAGACCCAGGGTTTAGCTTCGAACGGCGGTTCGGTGAAGGCACTCAAAAAGGACGAGCGTGCATCAGCCTGAGCAACTCCGGCTAGTAGCACCAAACAATAGCAAAGCCTCTTTCTCATGGCATGGTCCTCTTTTCAGTTTCTGCCTGCACCCGCTTCTTCCAGTCGTGCGGAAGCCCAAGGTGTGGCATGACCAATCCGCCCTCGCCCTGCTTCTCTGTATCATGATACGCGCCAAAGAAAGGTCCGTTTCCATCCATCCAGACAATCAGGCGACGCCACTCCTCTTCCGTAAGCTTGACATCATGATGCCCCTTCTTGAGCATCTGATAGAGCGGCGACGCCAGTGCGCCAACTTCGCCCGGGATCGAATACTGGTGATCGCGCAGGAAGCGATTCTCCTGATAGTCAAAACCCTCCTTGTGCCACACCCTCTCGTGCAACGAGCAGAACGCCATGCTCCAGCCATTTTGTGGACGGCATTGTCCGCGGATCGCGGCCATCGCATAGTTACCCTCGCCATTTTCCCTGAAGTCCGGATGCACAGGATAGCGATCGCTAG
>JBAXCC010000162.1:0-8913 GCA_037141675.1 bacterium
AGAAATTCATGCCCACACGCATCTGCTGCAACATGACCCCGAACTCTTGTGAAATAGGCTTCTCCCCTGTCTGGACAACCGTTTCAAATGCCTGATTGATACTGAAACCCGCGCGCATGGCATTGCTCATGCTCCCGAGGGCATCTACAAGCTGTATGTTGAACTTTTGCTTCCGGCGCTCCTTTAAAATAAGAACAACTTTAGTGGGCAATGAAAGTGCAACCAGTCCGAAAATTGTTCCCATCAGAAGACCAATTAACGTTGAAAGCGGATTGCTTAAATCGAAAAGCAACAATGTGCACAGAATAAACACCGCAATAGCCATTGCCCATCCGATTTCCGCGATACGCCGCGCAGGGATGAAGAGGAACAAATCTTCAAACTGACGGGCCGTGTTTTCGGACATCGAATCTGCATACGAGGATGCGCCAGATGACATCCCGCGAAAAAAGGTATAAGCAACCCCTCCGAACGCCACTCCGAGCAACAAAGGCGCCAACCATGTGGCTTGTTCCTGGATCATAGACGTTCTCCCTGTTTTGAAGGATCAAAGACTGACGGATCAATATGTAGACCGCGGCTCTTCAGATGTTCATAGAAGGTCGGCATCGCACCCGTAGGCATGAACTGGCCCACAACCTTGCCCTTTTCATCCACGTCTGTCTGTTTAAACTCAAAGATATCCTGCATCACCACTTGCTGACCTTCAAGGCCAACAACTTCAGAGATGCAAACCACTTTACGAGACCCGTCACTCATGCGTGATTCATGAACGACGATATCAATAGCGGAAGCAATCTGTTCGCGAATAGCGCGTGAAGGTAATTCCATGCCAGACATCAGCACCATGGTCTCAAGACGCGAAATCACATCACGTGGCGAGTTAGCATGCACAGTCGTTAATGAACCATCATGCCCTGTGTTCATAGCCTGCAACATATCAAGCGCTTCACCGCCACGACATTCGCCAACAATCACGCGGTCTGGACGCATGCGCAATGCATTTCGAACAAGATCGCGGATCGTAATCGCGCCACGGCCTTCAATATTTGGGGGCCGAGCCTCAAGACGTATGACGTGTGGTTGCACAAGGCGCAATTCAGCGGCATCTTCAATGGTCAGAATGCGGTCTGTCGAGGGGATGAATCCGCTCAAGACATTTAACAGGGTCGTCTTACCAGAGCCCGTACCACCAGCCACCACAATGTTCTTGCGCATCAACACGCAGAGACGCAAGAAATCAGATGCATTGCGAGTCCAGGTATTGAAGCGGATCAAATCATCGACAGTCAGCGGGCGCTTGGAAAATTTTCGGATCGTGATGCAAGGACCAATCAGCGAAAGAGGCGAAATAATGGCATTCACACGCGAACCATCTTGTAGACGGGCATCCACGTAAGGCTGGCTCTCGTCAATACGCCTACCGATTGGCGAAACAATTCGTTCGATCACACCCATTACTGATTCGTCATCCATAAAGGTCTGACTCGTCAATTCAATCTTGCCCTTGCGTTCAACAAACACCTGGTTCGGACCATTGACCATAATTTCCGTAATGCTCTCATCCGCGAGAAAATCTTCGAGCGGCCCTAACCGCATCGCTTCATCATAAATTTCTTTCTCAAGCTTTTGAGGATCAATGCCGCGTGGCAACGTGTTTTTACGTTGCACCTCCGAAATGATTGACTTAATCGTTTCTTTGGCCTTAGCCTGAAGCTCTTCTGCACCCACGCGCGAAGCGGTCATGCGCTTCAGATCCATACGCTGAATCAGCTGTGAATGGATCTGCGTCTTGACTTCACGCATCAGAAGCATCATCGGATCGCGAATTTGAGGTGGCGTTACAGCTGGCTGAGCCTCCTGCGATGGAGTCTGCACAGGCGGCTCCTGCCTCTTCTCTAGGGGCACAGGCGGTGGCGGCACAGAAGCCTTTCTTGCTTCTGGCTGCTGAGGAGGATGCACTACAGGTACTTCAACAAGCTGATCTGCATCAGCAGAACTCACGCGCAATAGGCAGGGGCCAATGCCAATGACACTGTCCGCGCGCACAGGAACTTTTCCCTCAACAGGAATACTATTAATGGTCACTCCATTGCTGGAACCGGAATCCTTGATGAATGCCAGCGGATTATGAAGGATGAGAACAGCGTGTCGTTCGCTGATCTCTGGATGACGCAAACGAATCTGACACGAATCGCCACGTCCAATAAAATATTCACCGTCAGACAAATCGAAACGACGTGACGGTTGCCCCGGATTAACTATGTCAAGATGAAACATAAGGATTTATACCGTTCAACGTTAAAAGGACATTAATCATTGGAAGCCTATTTTATTGCCCTCTTTGGAGTACTGATAGTCTGTTGACGGATTTCGTTCAATTGTTCAATTGTTGCCTGTATCTTTTCAAAATTCACGCGCGGTAATGTTGTTTCATAATACACATCCTCTGGATTGCGCAAGGCAAGTGAAATACGCCCTTTGATTTGCTCTGTAAAGACAAGCATCTCCGCTTCGCGTGGCGTAACCTCTAGCGTCACTGTATTGTAGTTTCCATTGGCACTTCTTTCTCCCAGAACACGCGATTTTGCCGTCTCCTTCCCTGTCGCAAGAATGAGTACGTTCTGCAAGACGGTAAAGGTCACCAGCTCCATTTCACCCGGAACTGTCTTTGATGGAAACGAAAACGTGCCCAGCACGTCCACGTGGTCATTGGGATTCACCATGCCACTCACAGATGCCGCGCCGGCCACATTGACCGAAATGGCTCGCCACCGAGGACGCAAGTCGCCCGAAAGGCCGCGTGCGAGCGGATCCCCCCCCTCAATGTCCTGCCATCCAATCAACTGACCTTCATCCATAGCATGCGTCAACTTACGGCCAATCAAGACAACAGCATTGTTTTCTTTGATCACACGTCCCCTCACCTGCTTTTCAATGACATCTGTCACACCAATGTCGGCCACCGTGAGAGACGTCCCTGAAGGCAAAGCTCGCTTTGCCACACAGACTGGGATCTTCATGTGCGCTCGATTGAATTCTTCCCTCAGCTTATCATAATCGCGATCCTTCGCGTTCAAGTAAGAACGCGTCAACAACGCGGCAAATAATCCGATGACAACGGATGCAATCAAGACAAGTTTTTGCTTCATAGTTTGTAGTCTCCAAAAAAAGCTTCCGTCAGGCGTGATGCCGATGACTCTTTAACGCAAAAGATTCCATTAAAAAATAAGTTTCTCGTTTGAGTGTCGAACAGCGCTATTGTCATGGAAATTTGCAACTTCTGACTCGATAACTCCTTCTGGACCAGCGAGTTGACTGTGACGTGCTGTGACCCTATTCAACTTAACAAAAGTTCCTGGGGTCGCCTCTTCAGCATGAAACACGGTGGAGGACGGACTCTGGGATTTCGGCTGACGCTCCTTGATTCCCGGGGTGGGATCGCCTTCGCCGACAATCGTCACAGAACCATGACGTACCAACCAGCCTTCCATCTTTTCGACAGACTTCGCTGACTTAAGGTGGTAGTGCTCCGGCAGCATCTGTCCCGGCAGCAAGAAGAGATCCATGAGCATAAAACGATATCCTTCTGCATCCTTGTCATTATCCACAAACATGAAAGCACCCAGTCCCAGCTTGGTAAACTCGCCCGTGCCATAGTCAGAAACCCAGAGTTTTTCTTTAATCCCCGGAAACACAGGATACCCGTGATACTTCATCAAGGCTATATAGGCATCTTTTCCGCGCGCCTCAATAAATTTACCATCTTTGTCGTAGAACCAGGCATTGTCAAACTGGATACTTTTCATGTTTTTTGTCGTATTTGATGACATTGCCTTGATAGGACATTGACATCCAGTTCCAACCATCAACATCGTTACTACAACTGCTCCGAGGACATATCTCATTGTGTGTTCCCTTTCTTAAATTGATGAGTATTATAATCTATCGTAGCGAAGGATTCAACCACAATCCCCGCCAGAATCCGCGTTGCTTTCTAAAATGCATCCCAATCCGAACAGCGTTAAATCAGGGTCAATGACAAAAGGCATACCCGAATCTTCAAGTGCCCAGCGCGCATATCCGCCCGTGGCAACCAGCTTAAACTTCGGATCGACACTTTTTTTCAAATAAGTCACGATCTCGCGCACCATGCCGCGATAGCCAATTTGCGCGCCAATGCGCATCGCCTGCTGTGTTGTTTTTCCAACCAGAGGACACTCACCCACAAATTCCACTCGCGGCAAAAGTGCCGTACGCTCAAACAAATAATCAGACATCAACGGAAGGCCTGGAGTGATCACACCTCCGACATAGCGCTTATCTTTCGTGATCACATCAAATGTCAGTGCTGTGCCAAAGTCAGCAACGATCAATGGCGCACCATATCGACGCACCCCCCCTACAGCATCAGCAAGCCGGTCCGCACCAATGGTCTGAGGCTCCGGATAATCAACAGCCACATCCATCTTCAAGCCGGCGCGCACAATCAGCAGTTCACACCCCAGCTCATCCTTGATCAGCTTTTTCCAAGCCGTATTCACCTTTGGAACAACCGACCCTAGCACGGCGCCATTTACCATGCCCTTTGCGGCCTTGCGCACCGCCTCTGCGCAGGCATCCGGATATTTACGGATGCCCCCCTTTATATGGGTCACGCGAGAAATCTTGCCCGCATCATACAGACCGATTCCAGTCGACGTATTTCCAACATCAATGACAATAATTTTCATATCTACCCCTGTTATGCCACTTGCCATTCCAGCGAGAGGTCAATCGAGCCAGCAGAGTGGGTGAGGCAACCCAGCGAGATGGCATCCACACCCGTTGCCGCGACCGCGCGCGCTTTTTCAAGTGTAATGCCACCAGACGCTTCTGTTCTTGAAATTCCTTTACACAAACCAACACATTTCCGCATGGTGTCACAGTCCATGTTGTCGAGCATAATCCATTCGGGTTTTGCGCGCAAGGCGCTCTTACACTCCTCAATACTTTCGACTTCCACTTCAACAGCCAAACTCGGATAGGCTTTTCGAGCTGCTTCAACAGCCAAGTCGAGGCGGTCTGGATCTCCGCCCTTCCATAGCTTGCGATGATTATCCTTCATCAGGACGCGATCATAAAGGCCGAATCGATGATTCGTTCCGCCGCCACACAACACGGCGTATTTTTCAAACACGCGCATATTCGGCGTGGTCTTACGCGTATCCAGAATCAGAGTCTTAAATTCGCTCACAGCATCAACAAATTGAGCGGTCAGCGTGGCAATACCGCACATCCGCTGCATAAAATTCAACGCCGTGCGTTCCGCAGTCAGAATCGATGCCGCCTTGCCACGTATGGTCAGAATCGAGCCACCCTTAGCGACATCCTGTCCGTCTGGCACGAGAATCTCGACCGTCAAGCCCGGCTCAACCCGCTTCATAACTGCTGCGGCAACCGATGCACCTGAAACACGACACGCCTGCCGCGCCAGAATTTCTCCTGTTGCTTTCACAGCCGGGTCCACCAGTGCCAATGTTGTGACATCCCCCACCCCTCGATCCTCTTCGAGGGCCGACTTGACAGCAGCAACGGCACGAGCATCCAACATGATATCATTCACCATAGAAACCTCGCTTGTTCAACCAAAGCCCATAAAGGTATCCTGCAAGACATCCAACAACATGCGCGGCATACGCCACGCGAGCCTGAATAAAGACAACCTCAACGACCGTGAGGAGCCCCAGCATGATGGCCAGCCATCGGGCCGACATACGTAGCGGAAAAAAGATTACCCACACATAAACCTGCCGTTTGGGAAAGATAGCCGCATACGCGCCAATCAGTGAAAATACTCCTCCAGAAGCGCCAATGCACCTCCCGTTCGCAAGCGTCTCCATACCCGTAGCCATCGGGAGAAACGTCCTCATCCACTGTGGAACCCAGCCCGCCGTGTTGGGCAAGTCAGGAAGATACGGTGACAATGCTAATACTGCAAGCCAGCCCAATCCCCCTATAATTCCGCCGAAAAAAAAGATCCCTGAAAACCGTTTGCCACCCACCTCAGCTTCAACACCTGATCCGAAGAGCAAAAGGATCATCGTATTGAAAAAAAGGTGAAACCACCCTTCGTGTAAGAACATGTAAGTGACAGGCTGCCAGTAGAACCCATGGGTCAGAAGCGTCCAGTTCAGTTCGAACAAAGGATAGATGGCTTCCGTGAACGAGTGCCCATAAAAGTCGACATGCGAAGCAATCGCAGTCATACTATAGACAAAAAAACAAACTCCTGCCAACGCCAAGGCAGTCGGCGAGAAATAAAAAAAACTCCTCAGACGCCAGAGCCATCTGCGCATCAGGGTTATCAAAGCTATTCCTCCAACTGGGATCAGGCAAACCTGATTGCATCCCAGTTCATATAGAGGATGACTGCTGTAGCAACCAAAACCACCGTTGCCAGAATCGCACAAACAGCGCCTATAATATCAGGCTTGCTCGTAACAATTGCCATCTCCTCTTCAGGATTGCGGTGACGTGCGGAAATAAATGCTCCGCCAGACTTAGGCTCGCTAGCAGGTTGATTTTCTGGATTTGTTCTCTTAAGTTTCATGTTAAAAAGATTATCACATTGATGCATGTTTGGGTAGTATTTTTTTGTTACATATTTTTAATTGTCTTTGCTTGATTTTCAAGATGACAATTCGCTATACTTTGTCATTTAAGAAAGCATAGACTTTTGAATAAAATTAATGAAGGGACACGAATGACAAAAACGGATACAGCTCCAACCATGAAAATGTTACCTGGCGATGAAATTCGTCAAATCATGTGGCGATATTCAGACCGTTACGATATTCAGATGGCTGTGATGGGCGCCCGCTCCGTAGCACGTGGACTCATCGCACGACTCGTTGCTAATGGCGAACGAAACACACATGAATGGACAGCCGCAAAAAACGAGATGTATCAGGCTTTTGACGATTGCGGTATTACTGCCGGCGGACTCGATATAGACTGTGGCGGTATCTTCGAAGGCTACCGCAATTTTCCTCTCGCGTTGCTGGCTTTTGAACTCGCTTGGGTCGATGGAGGTGCAGCAACTACAAGCCTCGTGAACAATCTGGCGTTGGGCCCCATTGTCGAAAAAGGGACACCGGAACAGAAAGCCAAATATATGAAGGCCTGCTGTCCAGCGCAACCAGGAGAAGACCGGAAGACGTGGCGTGGCGCTTTCGCACTCACAGAGCCCCTGCCCTACGTGGGCGTTGACACCGGCGTGCTCTGTGGTCGCCTCACTGTAGCGGAATGGAAAGAGGGCGAAGAACCTATCCTTCACGTCGATAAGCGTGGACGTTTCATCACAAATATGAGCGTAGCAAACTTCGTCACAGCTGCTGTTGACACCGCTGATTCTCGTATCAAATCTTCTTGCATGGTCATCCTCGAAGAGGGAGATGAAGGCGTATTCGACCGTGGCGCTCCGACGCTGAAAATGGTTCATCAACTTTCAAACACCAATGACCCGATCTTCAACTTGAAGATCCCTGCCAGTCGTATTATCGGTGGCTATACCGTGAAAGATGGCGTCATCATCCCCAATCTGACCCATAGCGAAATCATCGAAGCCGTCTTCGCACGCACCCGCGTGACGGTAGGAGTCATGACAGCCGCTAAACTTCTCTCCGCTGTTGAACCTGTTATTCGTTACCACCGCACCCGCTTCCGCGGTGCCGCTGGCATCGAAGAAGGTTCACCGCGTTATGATCTTGGCTTGCAGATGAAGGAAGACGCACTTCACCGTTTGGCAGATGTCTGGGCAACAGGCGAAGCTGCAACTTCCCTCGGTTTGGAAACCACACGCTATTTCGATCTCCTAACGCCTTTTGAAGAAGAAATGCATCGCATTTTCAAGGAACAGGGCATCACAGGCGGACGTGCCATGATGAAGGCCATGAAGAAGCCTCAGATGGACGCCGTTGAACTGCTCGGGCTCTTGAAGCAATCCGAAGCTACACGTGACAACACCCGCATTGCAGCCCTCCAGGCTGATCCGCTTGTCCAATATGTTCAGATTAGCGCAATCTGTAATGTGCTTTGTCCGGCCTGTAAACTCTGGGATACCGGATACGGTTCGAACATGCTCCGTGAGGCAGTCAGTATGATGGGTGGCTATGGCATCACCGAAGATTGCCCCGGCTTCCTCTTCCAAAAGTACACCGACGCTCAGCTCGAAGCAACGTACGAGGGGCCGGAAGTTGTCCAGCGCCGTCAAATCAGCGTCACCATGAATATGGACGTTTTCGTTGCCCAGGTCGATACTTGGATGGCCGAACTTGACACCATTGCAAAAGCGAAGCCGGAAACAGGCGCAGCTGCATTGGTCGCCGGACTTGAATTGTGGAGTTGGATGCGCAAACATATTGAAACGGCAAAAGACGCTAATGGTCGCCCTCTTTCGCAGAACACCCGTCACGGCGTGCTCTTCCCGATGGCAGACGCCATTTCGTGGCTCCTCGCAGCCCGTTCATTCCTCATGGACGTACAGGAACTTGCAGAAAAGGGTCCAGAACACCCGGTTGTAGGCTCGGAAATCGAAGGCTATGTGAATACGTTCACGGACCTGTCGAGTATCCAGTCCGCACGTGCTGCTAGCGAAGTCGCACGCATCTGCTCTGAAATCTTCTACGGCTATGTGACCAGTGCAGACCAGACAGGCGATGCACAGGCTGAGTTCCAGAAACGCCAAGCCTCTGTCGGCGCCTCCCTCGCAGGATCACGCCTCGCAAAGGATCGCGCAGGAAAGGCACTAACACAGATCATGATTCCTGAAGCCCTCGATTATCCGATGGCGTAAGCGTCATACGTATTAAAAATAGAAAAAGGAAGCGGCTTCATGAGCCGCTTCCTTTTTTTATGGCAGCGCAGCGTTGA
>JBAXCC010000163.1:0-8904 GCA_037141675.1 bacterium
TGGAGAGTCCACTTTTGAAAACTACACCAGTCCACTTTTGAAAACTACCCGACACGTCAAGATTTCTTTGCCCGTGCTGATATCCCAGAGCTTTGCTGTCTTGTCAGCACTCCCTGAGAGGGCCCATTTGCCAAAGAGTGAGAAGGCCACACTCAGGACAGTTCCCTGATGTCCTTTGAACGTTCGAACCTCCCGTCCTGTCTTAACTTCCCAGAGTTTTACAGTATGATCACAACCTCCTGAAAGCGCCTGTTCGCCATTGAACGAGAATGTAACGCCAAATACGCCTTGTGTATGCCCACTAAACGTCAGCAACGCGGGAGGGCTGGCCGCATACAGTTCAGTTAATCCCGCGGTGACTGGGAAAACGTCTTCACCAAGTTTCTGGAGCTTGTCTTGGCAACTCGCATACAATGAATGGGCCTCCAGAAACCGACCGGCATCGGTGAACATTCCGGCTTGCGCAAGCTGAGTGTAGGCCAGATTGTGGTCAGCGGCTTTCCGCGCCTTCTCGGCCTCGGCCTGTTGCTTGCGCGCCTCAGATTCTGCAAGGCGCGCCCGCTCGGCTTCAACTCTCTCTTTTTCGGCGGATACGGTCGCTTTGTCCCGCGCGGTCCTCAGTTGGGTATTGTACCAGACGCCGCCAATAATGAAGACCAGTGCCGCAAGAACACTCACACCGATCAGAGCCGCGAATGCCGGTCTGCGTTTTGCCCATTTGACGGTCTTCTCCAACGGGCTGACTGGCCGGGCCACGATCGGCTCATTGTTCAGGAATCGCCGGAGATCCTCAGCCAGCTCGTGGGCGCTGGTATAACGTTTCTGAGGCGTTTTCTCCAGGCACTTCAGGCAGATCGTTTCCAAGTCCACGGGCACAGCTTTGCTGAGGAGCCTTGGCGAGACAGGCTCCTCGTCCTGGACCTGCCGTAGCGTCTCCACCACAGTCGCAGCCAGGAACGGTGCGCGGCCTGTGAGCAATTCGTAGAGGATCGCGCCAAGCGAGTACACATCGCTGCGCGCATCCACCAAATCATTCTGACCGCGTGTCTGTTCTGGAGGCATATAGCTCGGACTGCCCATGATGGCGCCTGTCATCGTCAAGCCGCTCTCGCTACCCGTTTTTTTGGCCAGACCGAAATCTGTGATATGGGGGTTGCCGTTAAGGTCGATCAGAATGTTTGACGGCTTCAAGTCACGATGCAGGGTTCCATGGGTATGAGCGTAGTGAATGGCCTCGGCGATGGTCAGCATGTACTTCGCGGCCTGCTCAGTCGGCAACGGCTTACCGCCGATCACTTTGGATAAGTTACTCCCCTCGATGTAATCCATCGAGAAGAAGTGTTTTCCCTCGTGCTCGCCGATCTGGTGGATAGGGACGATGTTGGGGTGTTGAAGATTGGCCGCTGCCTTGGCCTCGATGTAGAAGCGGCGAATAGCGGTGTCATCCGTCAGGGCTCCATCCAGAATCATCTTGACGGCTACCACGCGGTCCAATCGCATTTGGCGGGCTTTATAGACCACGCCCATACCGCCGCGGGCGATCTCGCCGAGCAGCTCGTAGTCGCCGAAATAGCGGATCCGGCTCCCGCTTAACGGATACGCAGAAGGTATTGTTGGGGATTCATCGCCAACCACCAAATCCAATCCTGTTGTAGGCTGATTTTGGATGCACGCTTGGCAGAGTCCATATTCAGCGTCTGCGCTGATCTCCACGCCACACATAGAGCATTTTCCAGGACTATTTCTCATGGTCGCAGTTGTAATATCATCCATTTAGGATACACCTCTCCCCCCCTGTGAAGACTTGGCTCAGTATAATCTCCCAGCACTCGAAAATTCAAGATGTAACTTTTAAAATATAAATATCATGTTTCGCGCTTTGTCCCCACCTCAAAACTGTACTGGCAGTTTTACCGACATGACAAGTGACGTGAATTGTGCAATAATATAAATGTTAAATAAGTCTAGGGGGAAAAACTGAATGGCAAAATTGAAGATGATCAGAATCAAGCCACTGACCGAACCAACGCCGCCAGTCAGTTGCCAGACGTATTTCTGGAAGGTGAAAGTATGGTCAGCGAAACTTGAAACGGGAAACTTTAAATTCAAAACTTGAAAACAGAAAGAGAGGGCAGAATGAGTAGTTCAATAAATAAGACAAATAAATCCGATGGGTCGCTGAGTCGTCGGCAGTTTATCAAACGCACACTTGCTACGAGTAGTGTTTTTGCAGTTCCCTGTATTATTCCAGCCTCGGCACTGGGACGGGACGGCGCGGTTGCGCCAAGCGAGAAGATCACGTTTGGCGCTATTGGCATTGGCGGCAGAGGGTCATACGATCTTGGTTGCATGCTTGAAGAAAAGGAAAACGCGCACTGCGTTGCAGTCTGTGACGTTCGCGCGGATAACCGCGAGAGAGCCAAGAACAGGGTTAATCAACAGTACGGAAACAAGGATTGCGTAACCTATATCGACTTCCGCGAGTTATTGGCACGCCCTGATATTGATGCCGTCCTGATTGCTACCGGACCCAACTGGCATGCGCTGGCTTCGATCATGGCAGCCAAGGCAGGCAAGGATGTCTATTGCGAAAAACCCTGCACAAAGAATATTGCCGAGAGCCTGATGCTGGCCGAGACATATCGCCGTACCGGGCGCATTTTCCAAGGCGGCATGCAGCGGCGAAGCCTGCCCAATTTCGAGTTCGCAGCCTTGCTCGCACAACGTGGCAAGCTGGGCAAACTCAAGACACTTCATGCCCATCCAGGCGGACTTGGAACCGGGACGAGCGGCTGGTCCGGGGAGGAAAAAGATCCAGGCAAGGAAGTTGTGGACTGGGATATGTATCTCGGCCCGGCAGCCTGGCGTCCGTTTAACAACGGCATAACTCACAACGGCGGCGGGTTCGAAAAAGGAGGCGGATTGGTAGGCGGCGGCTGCCTTGAGTGGGGTTCTCATTGCGTGGACCTCTGCCAGTGGGCCAATCAAACGGACAACACGTCGGCCGTGGAGTACTGGCCGGAGGGCAACCACCTTTGCGCCAAATATGCCAATGGCGTCAATCTGGTCATGCGGAATGACGGATGGCTGAATTCAGGTTCCTGTCCGGTACGTTACGAAGGCGAAACCGGCTGGGTTGAGACAGGAGATAGCGGTGACTTATTTGCCAGCACTCCCGAATTAATCAGCGGGAAAAGGGCAATAAGTCGCGGGTACCCGGCTAATTTCCATATCCGCAATTTCTTTGATTGTGTCAAATCACGGAATCAAACGCGTGCTAATGCCTCCGCATCCTGCTATTCGCATATTGTCTGCCATGCTGCCAATATTGCAAAATTCCTAGGCCGCAAGGTCAACTACGATCCCGTGAAGAATGAGTTCATCGGCGACGATGAAGCAAACAGACTACGTTCTGAAGCATTGCGCGAACCATGGAGAATCTGAGATTACGTGAACAAGGAAAACCTAACATGAAAACAATAATACACCTCACCTTATTTCTAACGTTAATGGTCTGTCTTATGGCCACCAACAGCATTACTGCTGCTGACAAGCCGGAAGAGAACAGAGAAAAAGGATTAATTGCCGTACTGCAGTCCAATGCCTCGCCCCAGGAAAAGGCAATAACCTGCAAACGCCTTGCAATTTACGGAACAAAGGATGCGGTTCCGGCACTGGCGGCCCTGCTGTCAGACGAGAAACTTGCATCATGGGCAAGGATCGGACTTGAAGCCATTCCTGATCCAGCCGTGGACGATGCATTGAGGGATGCGTTGGGCAAGTTACAGGGAAAACTGCTCATTGGAGTCATCAATTCGATCGGCAAGCGTGGTGACGCGAAGGCTGTTGAATGGATTTCGCAAAAGCTGAACGACAGCGATCCAGCGCTGGCGGCGGCATCTGCGGCTGCTCTCGGGCGAATAGGCGGTGAGGCGGCAGCAAAGGCACTTGTAAATGCCTTATGCAAAGCGTCGCCCGAAGCACTTCCTGCCATCTGCGAAGGTTCGTTGAGGTGCGCCGATCATTTTATCTTACAGGGCAAGCAAAGCATGGCGATAAAGATCTTTAACAGCGTCCTCGATGCGAAGACGCCTCGTCACATTCGCATGGAGGCGATGCGCGGACTCATTGTTGCAAAGCAGGACGACGGCATCCCCCTGCTTATTGAGCAGCTAAAGAGCGACGATGCCGGGATGGTCGCCGTTGCGATGGGCCTGGATCACGATATGCCAGGCCAGAAGTTGACTAAAGCCCTCGCGGCTGAATTGAGTAAGCTTCCTCCCGAAAAACAGGTTTACATGATTGATGCACTTGCTGTCCGGCAGGACAAGTCGGTTGTCCCGACATTGCTTGCTTTGACACGGAGTAGCTCAACCAATGTTTGCATAGCCGCCATTGACGCGCTGACCCATCTGGTGGATGCCTCCTCATTGCCACAGCTTGTTGAGATTGCTGTTGCTCCGGACAGCGAGATCGCCCGGGCGGCGCAGTCGGCGATCATCGGCTTCCCGTCCGTTGACGCTGATCTCACAGGTGCCACGATGCTAGCTTCGCAGAATGCCAAAGTACGCATGATCGGTGTTAATGTGATCAGCCGACGCGCGGTCCTCAGCGCCGTGCCGGCCGTTGCGAAAGCATCGCGCGAGGATCCGGAGGCCGCAGTCCGCGTGGCGTGCATCGCTGCCCTGCGCGAGCTGGGCGGTTTGGCGGAGATTCCCGGCTTGGTGGATATCCTTCTGAAGAGCCCATCGGATGCGGAAACCCAAGCCGCGGAGAAGGCGCTGGCGACGCTCTGCAAAAGGCAAGCCGATTTGGGCGGCTGCACGGATAAACTGGCCGTTGGCCTTGCTTCGGCGCAGCCTGCCCAGAAATGTGCCTTACTGCGTATCCTTCGTTCTGTGGGCGAGGCCAAGGCTCTCAACGCGATACGCGCGGCCATGTCCGATGCCAGCAAAGAGGTTCAAGACGAGGCCACGCGGCTGGTCTGTGACTGGAGCACGGTTGAAGCTGCACCGGATCTGCTCGTGCTGGCTCGCAATTCGTCCAACGCGACGTACAGGGTTTTGGCCTTGCGCGGATATCTGCGCGTGAGCGGAGACAAGAACGTGACGGACGGACAGAGGCTGGCGATGTGCAAAGATGTCGTTACTTTGGCGCAGAGGGATGACGAGAAAAAGGCGCTGCTCAGTGTTTTGGCCAGTGCCGGCGATGCGGAGTCGCTCCTGCTGGCCGCGGCATATCTGGACCAAGCGGCGATTAAGGAAGAAGCCTGTCTTGCGGCGGTAGCGATCGCCGAGCGCCTGCTGAAGGACAAGCCAGAGGCTGTCCGTCCGGTCATGGAAAAAGTTCTCAAGGCCAGCCAGGATAAAAAGCTGACCGCCCGCGCGAAAAACGTCCTGAAGGAGATCAAGCCGGAAACGCCGGCTCCGGCGGCCGGTGCCGGCGGCGGCGTTAGCCTGTTCAACGGCAAAGACCTGACTGGCTGGGATGGAGATGCGAGCCTGTGGTCAGTGAAGGATGGCTGCATCACTGGGCAGACGACCAAGGAAAACCCTGTGAAGGGCAACACCTTTCTCATCTGGAAAGGCGCGGCAACGGATTTCGAGCTGACGTGTAAGGTCAAGTTTACGACAACGGCTGAGAGCAAGTTTGGAAACTCGGGCATCCAGTTCAGGAGTGTGGTTTTGGATCCAGCCAAGTGGGTGGTCGGCGGGTTGCAGGCTGACCTGTGCGCGGCGCCGCCGTATTTCGGCATTTTGTATGACGAGCGCGGGGCGGGCCGAAGCGTGATGTCGGTAGGCCTGAAGGCTGTGATCAAGGACGTGAACGGGAAAGTGAGAGTTGAAGCAACGGGCAGCGTCGGAAAGAAAGAAGAGATTATGGCGGCAGTCAAGTATACGGATTGGAACGATTACCGGGTGTTTGCCAAAGGCCCGCAGATCCAGATCTGGGTGAACGGCGTGCAGACGGTGGACGCGACGAACGAGAGCACGCAAGGGCCGAACGGAACCACGCTGGCGCTGCAGATCCACGCCGGGCCTCCGATGATGGTCCAGTTCAAGGATATTGTGCTGAAGCAGTTGAAATAGGGCGGATTGAGGATATGGGGGCCGGAGGTTGATGGGCTGCCGGGTCCCCAGACCTCCTTGTTAGAAGACACCGTCCACTTTTGACCACTACAAACAGTCCACTTTGATTTCACCTCGATACGGATGCAAACTGGACTTGACTATTTTGTCTCCCACCCACATAATAAAGATTCTTAAAAGATTGAATGTCTAACATGTCTGGAGGATTGAAGTGTACGTACAAATAGTTGTCTATCGGAACGGAAAACAGGAATTTTGCGTGCCCATCTCCGAGTCTGGTGCAAGCATCGGACGTGATGCCGGCAACGCTGTACAGTTGCCATTACCCGAGATTTCAAAAAAACACGCCTTCCTAAAACGGACTTCCAAAGGGTGGCACGTGAAAGACTTGGGCAGTCGAAATGGCCTGTATGTAAACGGCATCAAAGTGCCGGAGGCCCTTTTGACGGATGGCGCGCGACTGAGGATGGGCCCTTACACATTATTGGTCATTGAAATTGAAGAGGATTCGACTCTTAATAGTCCTGTCATGAACATTGACTTTTCGGATGAAGCTGAACAACCCACCATGCCTCCCCAGCGAATCGGTAAATAATCAGGAGCCATAACCGCTTCTAAAAGTCTTATCCCGCACACAAAGCTTCCCGATCTTAATCAAAATCAGATCGAATAATTTTTCAATTTTCTCATTCCGTCAACGGGACCATCTTGCTATAATGTGGCCGTTTTTGACTTGTGTGCGGTGCTGGAATTTTCTGGTCATTCGCGCATTCGCACATTCCAGCATTCGCGCATTATTTTTTCTGCCCCTGTAGCTCATTAGGATAGAGCATCGGATTTCTAATCCGGCGGTAGCGTGTTCGACTCACGCCAGGGGCGCCATCTTAAAACCCCGAAAACATTTTTTTAGACACTACAGGAGCAGAAGGCTCTGGCCGTGCCTCGTTACGAGGAGAAATATTTTGAGTGAACGCGATTATGTCTCTGTCTGGCCCGTGCCCGAGAGCACGAGCTTCTTGTCCGGCACGTCGATCGAGATCGTGCGGCCCCGCGTGTTCGAACATGTGCCAAAACACGCACTATTCGATTTCGACGGCACACTGAGCCTCATTCGCGAGGGGTGGATGGACATTATGATGCCCCTGCTGGCCGGACATCTCATGCCGTATGCGAGAACCGGCGAGACTCCTGAAATGATCGCCTCGCTCGTGCGCAACTTCGTCACCGAGCTTACCGGCAAGCAGACCATCTACCAGATGATCCGTCTGGCGGAGGAGATCCGTCTTCGCGGCGGCACCCCCGCCGATCCTCAGGCTTACAAAGCAGAGTACCACGACTGTCTCATGGCCCGCATCGCCAGTCGACGCGAGGGTCTGGCCAACGGTTCCCTTCGGCGTGAGTCGTTGCTGGTTCCCGGTTCACTCGAGATCCTGACAGCCCTGCGCGAGCGCGGAACGGCCATTTACGTCGCTTCGGGCACGGATGAACAGTATGTCTTGGAGGAGGCGCATCTGCTAGGGATCGACGAATTCGCGCCTGGCCGCATCTATGGCGCTCAGGCTGATCACGCAAGTTTCTCCAAGGAGATGGTGCTCCAGCGGATTCTCAAGGAAAACAAGGTCGATGGCGCGTCGCTGATCGCGTTCGGCGACGGCTACGTGGAGATCGCTGACTGCAGAGCTGTGGGCGGCGTTGCGGTGGCAGTGGCCAGCGACGAGACCGCGCGTTCCGGAAAGTGCGACGCGTGGAAGCGCGAGCGCCTCATAGGAGCGGGCGCGGACATCGTGATTCCCGACTATCTTGAGACGTCCGTGTTGTTGAATTACATCTGGAAGGGGGGCGCGACATGATCGCTGCACTGCGTGCATTTGATGCGGAGCGTCTCGAGGCGCTCACAGCCCGTTTCCGCGCTGTTCGTGTCGCGGTGCTGGGGGACTTTTTTTTGGATAAGTACCTCGATGTCGAACCCGCGCTTGCCGAACCGTCTCTCGAAACCGGGCGGACGGCGCATCAGGTGGTGGCGATCCGCCACGCGCCGGGAGCCGCAGGAACAGTTGTGAACAACCTCGCGTCGCTTGGCGCGGGGCGCATCTTGGCCCTCGGGTTCACGGGGAATGACGGCGAAGGATGGGAGTTGCGTCAGGATCTAGCCTCCTTGGGCTGTGACCTGACGCACCTACATGTCGATTCCACCCGCGTGACGCCGACCTATCTTAAGCCGTATGACCGAACGTGTTCCGGCCTCGAAGGAGAGCATGACCGGTACGACATCAAGAACATTCAGCCCACGCCAGCCCGCATCGAGCAGGCATTGTTGGCATCCCTCGACGCAGTGCTTCCTTGCGTCGACGCACTCATCGTCATGGATCAGGTGCGTGAGGCCGACCGTGGTGCCTTGACCGCTCCTCTGATTGCGGCCTTGGCGGAGCGGGCGCCGCATTTTCCCAAAACCATCTTCTGGGCTGATTCGCGGGGGCGCATCCAGAGTTACCGTAACGTGATGGTCAAAGTGAACCAGTTCGAATTGATCGGCGAGGAGAATCCAGTTCCTGGCGCGTGCGTGCCTGACGCTGCAATCAATACGGAGACAGAGGCGTTCGCCGAACGTCTGGGAGCGCCAGTTTTCGCGACGGCTGGGGAGCGCGGCGTCCGTGTTTCAGGTCCGGAGCCGGTAACGGTGCCTTCTGTCCGGGTATCGGGTCCGGTCGATCCTACAGGCGCGGGCGACTCGTTCACGGCAGGCGCGGTGTTGGCGCTCGCGGCGGGCGCATCGCGTCCTGAGGCCGCTCTGGTCGGCAACCTTGTCGCGTCGGTG
>JBAXCC010000164.1:0-8876 GCA_037141675.1 bacterium
AACGTATTGTAGATGACGATTGTTTTGCCAGTGGTTGGAATGCGGGTGTTAAGTGCTGTGAGCGATTCGATGAGAACCTTGCTTGAGGCAACATCGGATGCGATGGCTGTATTGCGCTTCCAGCGCCACTGTTCGTCCACTGCTGGTCTTGGCGAACCCCATGTGTGCTCGTCCCACAAGATCATATTTTCATATGCGTTTGCCAAAGCCTCATAGGGGTAGCGGCAACTCGGCACGGCCACGCTGGCCAATGTTGCAAAGAGCTCGGCAGAACTCAGCTTGTCGTGGTTGACCCGGTTAAGGCCAGTTTCATACGCGGTGGAGGCGGCGCCAAAATTCCACCAATCTTCGATGGTCCCCTTGTAAGTAGGAAGGGATGAGCCCCAGTTTGTGGCGACATCATCAAAGAATGTATTGTAATTCGCGTTGATAATCCGGGGGTACACGTAGCCTTTGTCGTTAAGAGCCTTGATATTGTTGTAGACCTCTGTGAGCATGGGACCGTTGTCGCTGCCATTTGTAAAATTGACCATCGCTACGTCGTAAGGGTATTTATTCCCAGACTGATACCCCATCAGTTTTTTGGATATATTCGACATCAAGACAGTGACATCCTTGCCCCGGAAGTTCAGCTCATCGACGCAATAGTTAGCGACGGGTGAATTCCAGACCAGTAATTTGTTGGCCGGGTTTCTGCCCTGGGAGTAGAAGAGCTCTGGGTAAACCGTTGTCCCTCTCCAGGGGTTGTGATCAGAGTTGTGATGGATTGCAAACGACTTTGCACCTGATTCCACCAGAGCATCGATAATGCCCCAACTCAGCGTGGGTTCGTCACGCATAATGATACTCTTAGTGGACTCCACCCCTGTTTTATCTTTGAAGAAGCGTTCCGAGAAGTAGACCGATCGTGCCAACTCTTCCGCGCCCCAGTTACTATGGGCATTATTGGCAAATGCCGCGCCATAAGCAAATCTTCCCTGGGCCAGCCGTTCCCGCAGGGTTTCAAACCAGTCTGCGCTTCGGACACGCAAGGAGGTGTCCAGTTGATAGATGCCTTCTACTTCAAGCCGGACTCTTGAGTCGTCAGCCCACGTGTCTGAGTTCGGCATGTCCGTCAACAAAGCCTGGTCCCAGAAGCCTGGCCATTTGGTGTCTTTCAGATATTCCTGGTAATCGGTGTAGCCAATGTCGAGATGTGAGTTGTGGCCGACATAAAATCGCCAGTGGCGAATTTTTATCTGGGCATACGTTTGAGTGTCAAGAGCTGTGCCGGCGCCATCCTTGTTGTCATAGAGTGCAAACGTGACACGGTCGCCGTCCTTAGCTAGCTCCAGCACATGTACGATCTTTGTTGCTTTCCCCGCAACCAGTTTGCCCAAAGATTCCATGTAGTCCGCTTTGCCCGGCACGCTGATCTTCACCCAGGCATCAAACTCAGCCCCTCCAGCATTGTCAACCGTCAGCTCCGTTTCGGACTTTAACTGCCCGTTGTCGTTGAGTATCCACGGCCTTTGATTCACTCCGGTGATCGTCCCGGTAGCGGCCAGTGCAATGGGCTGCACCGTACACATCGCGCATAAGGAAAGCACAGCGATTTTTGCGAATCCGAACAACTTCTCATAATGACTTGTAAACATAATCCCCCCTGTTATTTTTTTGTTACCTTTTCCCCATCATTCTTCCGTATAGGTGCCAAAGTCCTCACACGCTCGGACCATGGCATCCACACTTGTAGGTGGGGTGTCCCGTCCGAGACAGCAGCCGCTACTTACAATGAAGCGACCTCCGGGCTTGCCCTGTTCAATCAATGTCCGGGTCAATTGATAAATTTCGTCTGGCGTTGATGACACCAGCAAGCTGGTGTTTAGATTTCCCTTAAGCGTCATCTTCTTCCCGATTCTGCGCTTGGCTTCCGCTACATCCACCTGCCAATCGATCTCCACTGCATCACTTCCCGTTTCAAGCAGGCTTTCCAGGCTATCGTCCAGTTTGCCGCAGATATGGAGAAGCGATTCTTTGCCAATCGAATGGATGCGCTCGACGACCGCCCGTTCATACGGGAGGACATGCCGACGGTAGGTGTCCCGGCTGACGAGGCTGTTGGAGGCAAAGCCCTCTCCGATCCAGATGCATGCTGGATCCAAAGCTGTAAGTTCGTCAACCCACTTCAAGGCAAAGGGCACCCGCAGGGCAATAGCCTTGTCTAGCCCCTCCGGATCATCAATCGTCGCCATCATCAGGTTGTTGACCCCAATCAAAAAAGCTACCTGGGAATAGGGCCCTGTAACCGTTGTATTGATCAGATATTTCTTGCGGATCGACTCGGGAATGGCTTGGAGAGTACGCAGACAGGCCTTCATCAAATACTCGTCTGTCGCAAACCTTGGATCATTTAAATCCGTGATCTCGCACGTTCCGATTGAGCCGATGTCGTTTTCAGGCACATGCCAGGTCAGGCCGCCCGTGGTCTTGACAGTCCACGTCCCACTCCGTTTGCTCGCCTCCTGGATGATGTCGCTGGACAATCCGATGTTAATCGATACCCCGTCAATATCGGGATGGCGTTCCAGTGTTCTGACCAACGCATAAGCATACGCTTCAGGATTCATGAAGCACTCACCGACCGGCATCTTCGCTACTGCCGCCGCATACGACGTATCGATTAACGGCACGCAAGGCACCCTGTCCGGGATCTCGCCCTTTAACGCCTTTACCGCTCGTTCTCTTGATGTCATCGTTTTACTCCTTGTTGCTTTATCCCTCGTTACTCATGCAATGCTTCTTGGCACCCAACGAAACTCGCCCTGCTCGAAGACGGCTTGCGCCAAGGCTTCAACATTCGCAGGCGGGACATTGGGTAAAATAGCCTCGTGGCTCGGGCTGACGATCAGATTTGGCCCCAGGATGCGCATCACACGCCGGACTTCGTCCTTGATCTGCTCAGGCGTCCCGTTCGTCATCAGCTCCTGCGTGTCGATCCCTCCCATGAATGAGATTCTTCCCTTGAAATCCCGCGCCAGCGTCTCGGCGTCCATGTTCGCTGCCAGTGCCTGCAGGGGATGTAGACAGTCCACGCCCGCCGCGATCAGACGGGGGATGACCGCATGAATGGAACCACACGAATGTAGGATGACCTGATGGCCGTGCCGGTGCCCCTGTTCCGTAAATCGGCGCAACCAGGGCATAATGAACTGATCAAACTGCGTCGGACCGCAGATGAGACTGGTCTGTGTCCCGAAGTCATTGCCGAAAAAGAATCCGTCCACCATATCCCCGGCCGCAGTGAAAAAGCGCTCATTGGCCTCGTGATAAAACGTGCAAACCTTGTCGGTGACAGCCTCGACGATCTCCGGGTGGGTATGCATCTTTACCAGGTACTCCTCCATCCCTAGCAGATCGGAGACGTTATGAAAAAAACAGGTCCAGAACCCGCTCATCCGATAAACATCACCTGTATTACGCAAGTCTGCCAGACAGGAATCAAAGTTTAGAAAAT
Organism: bacterium; assembly: GCA_037141675.1. Classification (GTDB taxonomy): domain Bacteria; phylum Verrucomicrobiota; class Kiritimatiellia; order RFP12; family UBA1067; genus CAIZQW01. Next base: position 3,497 of record JBAXCC010000164.1, read on the forward strand.
CTGGATTAGGCCAGGGAAAATCCTCAACTTGCGAGACAGTCTCGCAGGTGGCTAGGGGGGGCTGTGCATGCTTGGTACGATCCAGCCCCGAATCGAACAACTTCCGTCCAGACGGGTCCTGATAAACGTCTGGAGAGGACTGCGGCCTAATCCAGGCGATGTCGTCGCCGATCATCTGTCGAAACTCCTGATCCGTGTGTGTGCCGAAAAACCGATGCAGAACCGGCCATGTCTCGGCATGGGGCTTACCTGCCCAAAACCCGCACCGTTCAACCGGTTCGCCTGCAATCAATTGTTTGATTAACTCCCGTTTCATCTGACTCCTTTACAAATCATAACCTTGAAGTGCGTAACACTCATTCGGCTTTCTTGCGGTACATCATCATCAGGGCACCAGCATAGGCAATAGTGACCAGCAATACAGTGATTGCACCAACAGTTCCAAATCGAGTGGTCATGAAGCCGATGATAGGGGGAATCAACGCGCCGCCTGAGACGCCCATGACCAGGAGACTCGAGGCCTCATTTGTCTTGGAGGGCAAATGTTCAAATGCCCAGCCAAAAAGTAACGAAAAGACCGCAGCGACTCCCAGACTCGAAGCAAAGATGCAAATGAGGACAATCGTTGGCGATGTTGTCATCAGCAATGCGGCGATGGAGAGAAACATGATGCCCGCAGAAATTCGACCGACCCATGCTCCATTTAGCCGTGCCAAAGCAAACGCGCCTGCAAAGGCGCCTAAAGTCTTGCCCAGGAAGTAGACGCTTGAACCCAGGCCGGCTTTCTCAAGCGACATGCCGCACACCTGTTGCAGATGGGCTGGAATGCGCACATTGATGCCCACATCAAATCCAACTAACATGACAACGCCTACGAAGAGTGCCAAAATGCGTCCGTCCTTCAACAAGGCAAGGCAATCAAAATAGGATAATGTCGCGCCCGCGGTCGATTCGCGCTCAACAGAGGCGCTTGCCAATAATATGAAGACGAAGAGCGAACTGATCGCATAAGCAAGAAAGACATATTTCCAGTTTCCTGTCCATGCCACCATCGCCGAAACCAAGACAGGGCCCAAAAAGGAGGCGATTGACTTGGTGAACTGGCCCAGGGAGATGGAGCTGGAAACCTTATCGGACGCCACCACATTGGAAAGTAGGGGGTTCAGGGAGACCTGGATGATTGTGTTTCCAATCCCTAGCAATGCAAATGCGGCGAATACGACTACCTTCGTGTACATCAGCATCGGCAGGAGCATTGCAATGCCCGTCAGTCCGATGCTGAGAAGAACGGTGTTCTTTCGCCCGATCTTATTCATGAGGAGTCCTGTCGGCAACGAGCAGACCAGGAACCACAAGAAAATCATGGACGGTAAAAAGCCCGCAACGGTCTCGCTCAGTTCGAAATCCTTCTTCACGAAATTCGTTGCAATGCCAACGATATCAACGAACCCCATCACTAAGAAGGATGCAAATATGCCGATTAACGCTAATTTATTGTTTTTCATCGTGTTCCTTATCCGATCAATGCTGCTCCGATCATTTGGGCTGATTCCCCCAGCTCGGCTGGGTTCACCCGAACTTTTCCCCCAATGCCGCGCTTCAAGGCAGGCACGAACCAATCCCATGCTTTTGCGATGTTACCACCCAGAACAATCGTGTCCGCGTCAAAAGACAAAAGCCAAGGATTGAGGCATTCGGCCATCTGGTTGCCCCATTGCTCAAAGATAGCGAATGCGCGTGGATCACCTACCCGTGCTAAGTCATCAAGTTCTTTTGCCCCGTTGATGGTTTCACCGGTGCGCGCTTTCCATGCAGTAGCGAGGCCGCGTGAGGAGAAGGTGTCATCTGCAATACCTCCTTTATACGGCACATGCCAGAGCATGCCATCCCGGGGGACTCTATCTCCGTGTGTGACAGGCCGTCCGTCAGCCAAGAAGGTCGAGCCAAATCCCGTTCCTATTGCCAACGCCAATGTTCGCTGTGAACCGCGCGCCCCGCCCATGCGATATTCCCCAATCGCAAAGCACGCGGCATCGTTCATAAAATTCATCGTACCCCGAAATCCAAGCCGCTGCGTCAACTCGGTTCTGATGTTCACGCCAAAGAGCTTCTCATACTTTGCCAATTCCGGCGGAATGAGGCAAATGCCTTCATCGTAATCAAACGGTCCTGGAAAAGCAAAGCCTATGGTGGAGACATCGTTCAGATGTTCCCCCGCGACTTGTTTAATCACCTGAGCGAATTCAGCAAGGATAACGTCAGGCTCTCCATGCGTATGAATAACCACACGCGTGACCCTATCCTGAACCCTGTTACAGGTAGCCGAATCGAATAATGCACCCGTGATATGTGAGCCTCCAACATCCACGCCCAATCGATAGGATCTTCTAATCATGTGGATAGTATAGCTTATATTGGAGTTGACGAAAATATCATAAATAGAATATAATACTATCAATTTAGGAATAGACTGTATGAAGCGAAAGCCTGTCGTCGTCTTACTCATGGACCGTTACTTTGCGGCGATTCACAAAGCCATATCGGACTATGCTGTTCAAGCTGGGTGGATGTTAGATGCAACCATGGCTGTTGCTTCGGAGCGCTATGAGACACCCCAAGCCGATGCTATTATTGCTGTATATACCATTACACGCGCGACACGAAAGTGGCTAAAAAGTCACGAGCATATCCCCACGGTCCACGTGTGGATGTCTGAGGATGATATTCAACGGGGGTGGTCAGGTACGTCAGAAGATGGCCGCCTCTGTGGGCAACAAGTGGCTGAATATTTTCTGCAGTTGGGGTTTAAAAACTTTGCGTTTTATCAGCGCTTCAAAGGTCAACGATCCGGTCTGCGTTGGGAAGGATTTAATGCGCTGCTCGTTTCAAAGGGGATAAAGGCGCACCATTTGCGTCCGGGCATGACGATTAAGGATTCCACGGCATGGTTGTCTAAACAGTTATTGAAGCTGCCACAACCGCTTGCTCTATTTGTGCAGGACGATCTGAGAGGTGCCGAGTCAATTCATGCATGCCATGCCGCAGGATTATCGATACCTGACGATGTTGCTATCATTGGTGCTGGGAACGATGACTTGATGACACATAGCTGTGGCATCCCTCTCTCATCAGTTGATGTTCAGACCGCACGACTTGCGACTGCTGCGTGCGACATGTTGAGCCGCCGATTGAAAAAGTCTTCTCGGAAGCAAGAAGTCATCAATATTGCTCCGTCAGGCGTTATTCCTCGATACAGTTCGGATTCCCGTTCTGTCGAATCCGTCTTTGTCTCGCGTATTATTCATTACATCCGAGCGAACCTTCACAATTCACTTGAACCCGATGATGTTGCAAGGGCGCTTCGATGTTCACGGCGATGGCTGGATTACGAATGTATGCGCACGCTGAAACACTCCTGTTTTGAAGAAATAACGATTCAGCGTATAATCCGCGCGAAACAACTGTTAGCCGATACAGATTTTCCTGTAGCCAGTATTGGTGCACATGTCGGACTGCCCCAGATGCCACGGTTCTTCCGACAATTTAAAGCACATCAACGCCAAACACCAGGGGCGTATCGAAATAGTGTTCGATTCACTTGCATCCCATAGGGTGCGCTAAAAGGCCGACACCGAGAAAACATGATCAGGTACTGCTAGTCATTGTGGCTTAAATGTAAAGTAAACAGCCCCCAGCAGACACAGCGCGGCAAGTAGATGATTCCAGTGCAGGGATGTCTTCATATAAAGTAAGGCAAAGGGGACAAATACTGCTAGCGTGATGATTTCCTGCATGATTTTGAGCTGGGGCAGGGTCAATGAGGTATACCCGATCCGGTTTGCGGGCACCTGGATCATGTATTCAAAAAAGGCTATACCCCAACTGACCAGAATAGCTGTGATAAGGGGGGCAGTGCGCAAATTCTTCAAATGCGCATACCACGCAAAGGTCATAAATACATTTGATAATATGAGCAGAATAACAGTCTTGGCAATAGTCATGATATGTCCTTTCCTAAAAATTCACTGGAATATTGGAATGTTGGAATGGTGGGGGGAGACGGGATACCGGCTCTGGGAGGAGCACGCGCCTGCGTGCCCAGGACGAGCAGGCGCTCGTCCCTCCCCGAGGGTGACTTCTTCCATTATTCCAAGATTCCAGCATTCCATTATTCCTTTCCAAGTTGTCCCTCAGTTTATTCCAACTCCCCGGGCGCGGTCCTTATGCGTAGAATCGGTTGCGATATTTGGAGGGGGGTACTCCATTAAGCTTTTGGAAGAAACGGCTGAAATAAAATTCATCGGTGAAGTGTAGTCGTTCAGCAATTTCTTTGATTTTAAGGTCTGTGCCAATCACAAGCTGGATGGCCTCCTGGTTGAGTCGGCGATTGAGGTATTCCTTGGGTGTGACGCCGGTGTGATCTGAAAAGAGCATTGAAAAGGCATGGATGCTGGCGCCATGCAGCTTTGCGAGTTCTGAAATGCGCAGGTCTGCACCTAACTTTGCTTCTATCGCGTCAAAAATCTTGATGAACCGCGCGTGTGTTTCGAGGTGATTGCTGATTAAGGTGCCCATGGGAGGAAGGATTTCAGCCATCCATCGATAGACCTGCGCCTGTAATTTCAACAGGAGGTTGACATCATCACAGGCGTTGCCCGCGATCAGTGGCTTCCAGTCACGCACATTAAACTTTCCGATTTTGATGGGGGTGCGTTCGTCCCAGTCCATCAGTGGATCTACGCCCGGAAGCCATTCGCTGCGGATCGATAAGTAGAGTACGTTGCCAGGTTTTGAACACCGGCGTTCCACGGGTGTGTTGCCTGGAAAAAAATAGGCGTTGCCGGGTTCTACATCCACGCAGTTTGAGCCATGGAGAACTTGGCGCTCGCCGGACAATGCAAGGTCGATGTGATGCAGATAATCCGATTCGCGTTTCCCATCTGAACTCCACTCCAGATCAAAGCGTGAGTAATACACGCCTACGATATGAATCCGAAACCCGGTTGCCTGTATAAAGGCGCGTTCAGTCTGCGGATTACTCATCAAACTGCGCGAATGGCGATGTGCATTTGGATTTGTCGTGTCAACTAGTTTCATGCGTAACTTAAAAAAGTACATGATATATGACCTTTTGTCCATGGCAAAATTTCAAGGAGTGTGATAATTTAACACCATGATTTTTATTCGCACTACGGTGGTCTGCTTTTTGTTCGCTTTTGTTCTGGGAGGTTGTCGCTGTCTTTCAGAGAAGGAAAGCGAGCAACGGGACTTAGCTTCCATGCCCTATCAGGCGTTGCGTTACGGCGTTTTTTTCCACTGGGTGTCGGGAGACAATCAGGCGCGTTCTGGCTGCGGTCTCGTAAAGCCGGACGGTTCTGCA
>JBAXCC010000165.1:0-8833 GCA_037141675.1 bacterium
GCGAAGATGTCTGCCGCACCAGAGGAAAGCCCAAGCGGTGAATCCATCTCGGCATCAGGCAGGTTCTTGAAGTCGATGCCGGCTTCGCGAATCATGCGCGCCAGTTCACGTGTGGTGAGGACGTAGTCCACATCCTGCACGCCGCTCGAATTCATCTCCGGACGCTGGGCCTCGAACTTCTTGGCCGTACACGGCATCACCGAAACCACGATCATCTCCTCAGGTTTCCGGTCAATTTTCTGTGCATAATAGGTCTTGGCTAATGCGCCGAACATCTGCTGCGGAGACTTGCAGGTCGAGAGGTTGGGTAGGAACTGCGGATAGTAATATTCCGCAAACTTGATCCACCCCGGCGAGCAACTCGTGAACATGGGCAAGGCGACCTTCTTCTTTTCGACCAATGCTTGTTTCAGGCGGGTGAGTAGTTCCGTGCCCTCCTCCAAAATGGTGAGATCGGCTGTGAAGTTGGTGTCAAAGACCGCATTAAAGCCGAGCTGACGGAGTGCGGAGACCATCTTGCCAGTAACGCGTGTGCCTGGAGGATAGCCAAAGGCTTCGCCCAGAGCCGCGCGGATTGCGGGTGCTGTCTGCACGACGACCGTCTTTGTCTTGTCATCCAACACGCGCCAGACGTCTTCAATGGCGCTGTGCTCGCTGATGGCGCCCACCGGGCAGACTGCTGCGCACTGGCCGCATTGCACGCAGGCGACGCCATCGAGCTTGCGCGTAAAGGCAGGTCCGATGACAGTTGCGAATCCGCGTCCCTGCGGGAAGAGCGCGCCAATCCCCTGCACTGATGTGCAGACCGTGACACACCGACGACACTTGATGCACTTGCTGTTGTCGCGAGTCAAGGCAGGTGTTGACGTGTCGCTCATGGGGGCTGTCTTAGCACCGGCATAAGCAATGTCGCGCACACCGAGGTCAGCAGCCAATTGCCGGAGTTCGCAATCCTCGCTTCGGTCGCAGAGCTGGCAATTGCCGTCATGCTCCGAGAGGAGCAGTTCAACCACCTGTTTGCGGGCTTCGCGTACACGGCGCGTATTCGTGTGAACCACCATTTTTTCTGTGCAGGGTGTGGCGCAGGCGGCCATTAGGGTCTTGGCGCCCTCGACTTCGACCATGCAGACACGGCAGGCCCCAAGGGGGTCGTTCTTCTCAAGAAAGCAGAGCGTGGGGATTGTAATTCCCGCTTGCCGCGCTGCCTGCAAGACTGTTGTTTCGGGTTTAACCGAAAGCGTCTGTCCGTTGATTGTCAACTGAATCATACATGCACCTCTCTGACTTTTCCGGTTTTACCGTAATCGCAACGCAGACAACGATGCGCCTGTCGGCGGGCTGCTGCTTCATTCCAGGGTTGTTCGACCTCGTCGAAATTATTACACCGACGCGCGACAGGAATCATGTTCACATCTTCGCGCGGATAGGGGACAGGATCTGCATCTGGGTCATAGTTGACCTTCAGTTCAGGGTAAGTCCGCCAGAAGGCATGAGCTTCTCCCGTCAACTGCGTGTCGATTGCGACGGCTATGCGTTCACCCGCGCCGATGGCTTCGACCACTGACGAGGGGCCTGTGACCGCATCACCGCCGGCAAAGAGCCACGGCACGGAGGTCTTCCCGGTGACAGGATTGGCCTGTATCCATCCGTTCTCATTCAATGTGACATCCGTTGTCCCGATTAAGCTCTTGGCGTCGAGGCCCTGTCCGATGGCCAGGATCACCTGATCGCATGGAAGCGTTTCCAGCGCATCGTCCGAGCCGGCCATAGCGCGCCGACGTCCGGTACGATCATAGTCGCCAAGCATCATGGCTCGGCAGATCACGCCCGAAACTTTTCCTTCAGCCACTGTAAACGCCTCAGGAGCGCAGAGCGTCCGGAGGGTGACGCCCTCCTGTTGAGCCTGTTCGATCTCCTCCGCATAGGCAGGCATTTGCTCGCGGGTTCGACGATAGACCACGGTGACGCTCTCTGCACCCAGTCGAAGAGCTGTACGAGCTGCATCGATCGCCGCGTTACCGCCTCCGATCACGATGACACGCTTGCCGACAGGGGCTGAGCCTCGAATATTATAGGTACGAAGGAAGTCCATCGACTCTGTCACGCCCTGCGCATCCGAGCCTGTTACATCCAGCTTGACGCCTTCAGGCGCGCCGACGGCCATGACAACGGCCTCGTAGCCCTCATCATGCAGACTCTGCAAGGTGAAGTCCCGTCCCAGTGCCTGTCCGGTCTTGATGACAACGCCGATCGATTCGATCAAGCGAATTTCACGTGCCAAGGTTTCGCGTGGCAACCGATAGGCTGGGATAGCCTGAACCAGCATGCCTCCTGGACGTGGTTCGCGCTCAAGCACGATGGGTCGATAGCCGAGGCGTGCCAAGAAATAGGCACAGGTCAAGCCAGCAGGACCAGCACCGACGATCGCAATCTTTCGTGCCGCATTCGCAACATTCTCGCGAACCTCGGGCCGCTGAATGACCACTTCTTGATCCACCATGAAACGCTTGACGCCACGAATGGCGACCGACGAGTCGATGGAACTGCGACGGCAGTGATCTTCGCAGGTATGGAAGCAGACCCGTGAGCAAATGGCTGCAAAGGGGTTTCGTTCGCGATGCAGACGCAATGCTTCCGCATAACGTCCTTCGCCAACCAGCGAGACGAATCCCGGTACATAGACACCTGCGGGGCAGGCGCTCAGACATGGTGCCAACACCAGTGACGGGCAGACACCCGCTACGCAATGGCGATCTCGGATGTGCTGTACATATTCCTCGCGGAAGTGCCGGATGGTTGAGAGCACCGGGTTCGGCGCAGTCTGTCCCAGCCCGCACAAGGATGATTCCTTGATGAAGTTGCCGAGGTCGATCAAACGCTGAATATCCTCCATCTCTCCTTCGCCACCGCAGATTCTCTCAAGAATCTCCAACATGCGCTTGGTTCCGACACGGCAAGGCGCGCATTTTCCGCAGGACTCCTCTTGAACGAATTCAAGGAAGAAGCGAGCCACATCGACCATGCAGGTGTCCTCATCCATGACGATCAGTCCGCCTGAGCCCATGATCGCTCCGAGCTCTTGCAGCTTCTCGTAATCGAGGGGGACATTGAGGTTCTGCCGTGGGATGCAACCGCCTGACGGTCCGCCAAGCTGTGCAGCCTTAAAGGCCTTATCGCCTCGAATACCGCCGCCAATATCATAAACGACTTCGCCCAGTGACGTACCCATCGGCACCTCGACAAGGCCAGTATTTTTCACTGCGCCGGCAAGAGCGAAGACCTTGGTCCCTTTGCTCTTAGGCGTACCCATGCTTGCGAACCACTCACCGCCATTACTGATGATCGGTGGGACACAGGCATACGTCTCGACATTGTTTAAGAGCGTCGGCTTGCCCCACAAGCCCTTTTGTGCCGGGAAGGGCGGACGTGGACGAGGTTCGCCACGCTTACCCTCGATAGAGGTGATGAGTGCGGTCTCCTCGCCGCAGACAAAGGCGCCAGAACCCATGCGAATATCGAGATCAAAGGAGAAGTCGCTCCCCATAATCTTTTTGCCGAGCAATCCGCGCTCGCGGGCCTGGTCAATCGCAAGTTGCAACCGCTTCACAGCAAGAGGATATTCAGCACGGACATACACGTATCCTTCATCCGCACCAATGGTAAAGGCTGCGATAGCCATACCTTCGATGACGCTATGGGGGTCGCCTTCGAGCACACTGCGATCCATGTACGCACCTGGATCGCCTTCATCGCCATTGCACAGCACATACTTCTTTTCGCTCGGTGTCTGACGCGTCAGCATCCATTTCAGATGGGTCGGGAAACCTGCGCCTCCACGGCCACGAAGTCCGGATGCTTGCAGTTGACTCAGAACATCCGTCTCTTTCATCTCATCCAACACCTTGGCGAGCGCTGAATAGGCTCCGGCCGATACAGCATCCTCGATCTTCTCGGGATCGACATTACCACAGGTGCGCAAGGCTACTTTTGTCTGTCGTGAGAAAAAGGGAATTTCGCTGCAGGTTCGCTGGACCGCGTTGGTCTGATCGTCATGGACCAGCAAACGCTCTACGGGTTTTCCGCCGACCAAATGTTCGCACACAATAGCTTCTGCATCTTCAGGTTTGACCCCTTGATAAAAGGTCTGGTCTGAATTGACGAGCAGGACAGGACCGCGCACGCACGGGCCCATGCACCCTGTTTCGCGGATGCCCACCGTCTTGTCGAGGCCATGCGCCTTCAATGCCTTACGTAGAGCATCCTCGACCTCGCGGGATCCGGAGGCCAGACAGCTTCCTCCTACGCATACTCGAATTTCTAGTTGCCCCTCCGGAGGTGTGAGCTTGGTTCTCCACGCCTTCAAGTCTGCTGTGCTTGTGATCTTGTTTGTCTTCGCCGCACTCATGCTTGCACCGCCTCTCCGGTTGCCTTGTTTGCCGCCTGAATGCGGTATGTCTCGAGAATTTCACCAATCTTGGTTGCCTTGACCCGCTGATGCAGGTCATCGTTGACCATCAGAACTGGAGCCATGCCACAAGCGCCGAAACAGCGGCCTACGCCGAGCGAAAAGAGTCGGTCAGGCGTGGTCTCTCCCACGTCGATACCCAGTTTATGCTTGAGCGCTTGAAGCAATTCGTTGCCCCCGCGGACGTAACAAGCTGTTCCGAGGCAGACACGCACCATGTAGGTGCCCCGAGGGACTGTGGAAAAAAAGGAATAAAATGTGACGACCCCAGCGACTTCACTGTAGGGTTTCCCAAATAGATGAGCAATCTTCTGGATCACGGATTCGGGCAGATAGCCCAGTCGCGTCTGGGCTATTTGCAGGGCGGGTATGACGCCCCCTGGTTTCGTGGCGTACTCCTGCAATAGGGGTTCCAGCTCTTCAATAATCTGCGCCTCTGTCAATGAACAGCCTCCGCAGCAACAGCCACCTGTTGATTCCGACATAACAACCTCCTTCAGGTCTGTCTCACCTGTGTGAAATAGACATGTTAAAAAGCGAGGATCGCTTTACAGCGATCCAGTAATATAGTTTTCGAGGTTTTTGATATCCTGCTCGCGTTCAGTACAGAGGAACTTCACAACATCGCCAATCGAAATCAATCCAATCAGTTTGGTGTGATCCATCACGGGCAAATGACGAAGCCTCTTTTCGGTCATGATCACCATGCAGTTTTCCACGAGCTCGTTGGCTTGCACGGTTATAATCGGGGAGGACATGACCTCTCCGACCGTCACGCTCCGTAGTGGACGTTCCTTCAGGAGAACCTTTCTCATGCAGTCGCGTTCGGTAAGCATCCCGACAATTTTGCCTGTGCCGTCGACGACCGGAAGACTTCCAATGCGACTTTCTTCCATCTGCTTGACAGCGTCAAAGATCGTTGTAGAGGGCGAAGTTGTGACCACATCATTCCCCTTGATTTTTAACAATTTTCCGACAGGTGTCTCCATGGTATACTCCTTTGTTTTAAAAACTAGTCTGGTCCTGCTCAGTACCATAACATCGACCGTTGTTGATAGTGCTTCACCGATACTATTCTAGTATGTTGCCAATCATAGGGTATACACGTCGGAATCGTCAATCAGAAAAATCAGAAAATCGTATGTTCCTGCGAAATATTTTTTCCAATTGCGCTTGACGGGGTATAGCTGATTATTATATAAGCAATATACAGTTTCATGGGTATAAAATATGACCACGAAGAAAACGACCAAACCTACGTATGATGCACCTGCAGCGCGGATGGTGATTCGGCTGATTGAGGAGCTGTGTACGAGTGACGAACCTATGGGGGTGACTGATCTAGTACAGCGGCTGAAGTCGAATGCGAACATGGTCTTCCGCCTGTTGCATACGCTGGAGGGGATGGGATGGATTATCCGTAGCGGAGTTGCGACACCGAAGTATGCTATGGGATTACGTCCCTTTCATTATACGAGTAAGCCAATTCGGCGCATTCATGTGAGACAGGCAGCTGAGGCGCCCTTGACGGCCCTCCATCAGAAGACGCGTCAAAGTTGCTATCTCGGGATTATTGATGGCACGCGAACCTTCATGGTGGAGCACTTGGATGCGCTGGAGGGAGACATTCGGTTGAACGCGCAACCAGGTGGACGACACCTGATGCATTGCGCGGCACCTGGAAAAGTCCTGTTGGCGTATAGCCCAGATTCATTTTTTGACAGGGTTATCAAGACTGAGGGATTGCCCGCACAGACGGAACATACGATTACCTCCGGGGCTAAACTTAGAAAGGAGCTAGCAACGATTCGTAGTGTAGGCTATGCTATGGACCGTGAGGAGTTTGCGAGGGGGTTGATATGCTTTGCCGCGCCCTTATTTGATGTCAATGACCAATTGGTCGGGACTGTCGGCATTTCGGTTTTAACGCTCTATTATTCTTTAACGCAACTTGAGAAGGATCTCGGCCCAGCCGTCATAGAGGCGGCGGACCTTATTTCAGAGGCACTCGGCGCAATGCGTCGGTGCATAAAGTAACACAACACACACGAGGGGGGATTGGATGAAAAAAGCAGGTTTGTTTATAGGGGTCGTTGCAATGTGCGGAGTTATTTGCGCACAGGGCGTGAGGGTAGGTACTGGCCGTTCAGAGGCGAAGGATGCCAAAGAGGCTGGCGCGGAGGCGGCTGCACAGGCAAAAGCGGTTTGGGGCGAGGGGACGCCTAAGATCGTTATTGTTTTCGCGGCCCGCAGTCTGGTGAAACAGGAGTTGGTTGATGGGATTGCCCAGCATTTTGACAAGGCCTTGATTTATGGGTGTGAAGGTTATTCGCCGGTGACCCAAGCGGGAAACTTTGCAGAGCTTGGACAGTCTATCCCTAAGGGTGTCGCAATTTTGGCATTGGGCGGGGATGTGTCGGTGACGGTTGCGAGCGAACCTGTCGTAGCGGGAGCAGACAAGAAGGCCGCCTTTACTGCAAGTGGGGAAAAACTAGGCGCAGCATTAAAGGAAGCTGTTGCTGCGGCCAAGCAGAGCCGAATAGTCCTTACGTTCGGCAATCAGCATGTTGGCGACAACCAGCCCTTTATGGATGGTTTTTATAAAGGAACAGGTGTGGCGATCCCCGTTGTTGGCGCGGCAGCCGGCGGACAAGGGTCCAAGGAGATCGTCAAGGGCGAAATTGTCGCAGGGGTAAATGTGGCCATACTCCTGGCAGGCAACTTCAAAATGGGCGTCGGTCTTGCTGGCGGCAATGACAACTTGGCAGCAAAGGCGACGGATGCGTTCACCAGCGCCACGAAGGAATACGGGACGAAGCCGATTGTTGCCTTTGTATTTGATTGTGGCGGACGTCGCGGGAACATGTTTAAGCAGAAGGAACTTGCCGAGGAGTTTACATGTATGAAGAAGATTGTGCCGGATGCTCCGCTCTTTGGCTTTTACGGAGGCGGTGAGATTGGGACAGTCGCGTTAGATAAGCCCTCAAAGGGTGTTGGTTTCCATATTGCTGTAGCCACGATATACTGATAAGGAAGCGTCATGAAAGCAATGAGGGGATTGTTACTCGTGACTGGCCTATTTGCCGGATCGGTGTTTGCAGAAGCACCGATCACGGTTGAACGGCCCTTTGCGGAGATGCCGGCATCACTGCGGGCGAAGCTACCGAAGTTAGTCGTCGTGCGACGGAAGAACGGGTATGGATTGCGTGGAACCAATGCAACCATGTTCTCGCATCGGACAGGGATGGACTCGTCAATTGAGGTCATCGATCCTCAAAATCCAAAGGCCCTGCCACAGGTGCTCTTTTGGACGGATAAGGGCTTTATTTGGGATGTTGATGTGTCGTGGGATGGGACAAAGATCCTCTTTACGTACAAAGTAAACAATGACTCGCCTTTTCATCTCTGGGAAATGAATGGAGACGGTAGCAATCCGCATCAATTGACCGATGGACCCTATCATGATTTCAATGGCATCTATTATCCGGATGGCAGAATTATTTTCGCCTCTTCACGCGTGGAGTCTTATTCGTATTGCCAGAATTTTCTTGCTTCAGCACTTTATGTGTGTAAATCCAACGGATCAGATATCCGGCGTATTGATTTCACGACACTCTGTTCGATGAAACCCTCGGTCATGGACGACGGGTCCATCCTTTTTACGCGCTGGGAATATAACGATAAAAACATATTTATGTGGCAGGGCCTTTGGACGATTCTGCCAGATGGTCGCCAGTTGCAACTTTACTATGGAAACACCATCAATGTCCCAAATTCTCGGTATGGCGGACGGGCTATACCTGGAACGGGAGATGTCATGCTGACCATGGCAGCGCATCATCATCCTCCGATAGCGGATATTGCCGTATTAACCCGTAGCAAAGGTATAGAGAATCCGGACGCCCTTCGAAAAGTAACCTTTGAAACCCCATACATCATTGCTGGTTCTCGAACCTATCGGGATATCCGGTGGCATCCGGGGGATTCGTTCCATCCATGGTCCGTAACAGATCCTTATCCGCTCGAAGACAATCTGTTTCTGGCCTCCTTTGGCGACGAGAAGGCGCCATCCGAGGGCTTTAAATTGTGTGTCGCCCAGTATGATGGCACACGTTACGTGATGGATTTTGCAGGAAAGAATGTCTTTAGTGTCATGCCTCTACGTGAGCGCCCGCTTCCGCGTTCGATCACACGAACGGAAATTTCCAAGGGAGCAGGGGATGGCACCTTTTATGTACAGGATATCTATCAGGGCCTTGAAGCGCAAGGCGTGAAACGGGGACAGGTCAAGTCATTGCGCGTGATGAAACAGCTGCCCAAAACACAGAACACAGAGGGGCCTCGTTACCATGACCATTATCCGATTGT
>JBAXCC010000166.1:0-8746 GCA_037141675.1 bacterium
CTGCAATCCGTCAGCGGCAGCTTGTAGATTTGCCAGCCCTTGAGCTCCTGTTCTCCGAGGCGGACTGGCGCATGGAGGCCTTTGCGATCAGCCATCTCGTTGCCGAAATTCACACGTCCCATGGGTTCGAGGAGGATGTCAAGGCGCGTAGCCTTTGCACGCGCAGGAACCTTGATTGTCGCTTTTGGACGGCGACGGTCAAAGGCTCCGATGAAGGTTCCGTCGAGATAGGCATATCCGAAGTCGCGCACATCGGCAGCGGACAATATGCTCGCAGCTCCGGCAGGCAGGGTTGTGCGATAGAGGATGCACCCAAACCCGTGATCATAAGCCTCAAAGTTGCGGGGCACGTCATCGCTGATCGGTTTGGGGAGAATATCGAAGACCGAAACGGCCTCCACGGGTTTGATCGATGCGAAATCCATGACAGGATTTGCGGGAGGCGGTTCAGGAAGGGTCTCGCCGGGCAGGAGATATTTTGCGAAGAGGTCGCGTGTGCGGCGGAATTTCTCTGTTGTCCAGCCTGCTTCGGAAATAGGGGCTTCATAGTCATAGGACGCGACATCAGGTTTAAATGGCCTATCACAGCCAGGCCAGAAGCCGAAGGTGGTTCCGCCGTGCGCCATGTAGATGGAGAATGAGCCTTTCAAGGAGAGCATCTTGTTGAGGTCTGCAATGTAGTTTTCCATGTTGCCGACATGATGCGGATTGCCCCAGGTGTCGAACCATGCTGGATAAAACTCTCCGCACATGAGGGGTCCTTTGGGCTGAAGTGCGCGCAGTGCTTTAAATGCCCCTTCGACATTGCTGCCAAAGTTGACCACCTGAAACAGATCGGGGTGTGATCCATGTTTGAGGCGATAGGTGGGATTGCACCCAAACAATGGAACGTCAAAGCCTGCGTCCTTAATTGCCTTCATGAGGTCGCCCATGTATTCCGTGTCATCCCCAAAGAAGCCATATTCGTTTTCAACCTGCACCATCAAGATGGGGCCTCCGCGCGTAATTTGAAGGGGGGCGAGCTGTTCGCCGACTTTCTTCAGGTAACGTTTTGCTGGTTCTAGGTATTTGGGATCACGCGTACGCATGTTGATAGTGGAGTTTTTTAAAAGCCACCAGGGTGTGCCACCCATTTCCCATTCCGCGCAGGAGTAGGGCCCTGGACGCAAAATGACCCAGAGTCCCTCCTCTTGTGCAATCTTGCAGAAGAGCGCGGCGTCGGCCTGCCCGGCAAAATCAAACTGACCTTCGCGCGGTTCGTGCTGATTCCAGAAGAGATACGCGCAAACCGTATTGAGTCCGAGCGCCTTGCACATTTTCAGGCGATGACGCCAATATGCCTGGGGAACACGGGCGGCATGAAGTTCGCCGCAACGGATTTGAAGACGTTTGCCATCCAGTAAAAAATCGGTCTCGCCAATCGCAAAGGTGTGCTTGGCCGTCTGTGCCATCGTTGCGAACGAGAGGAAGCAGGTCAACAGCAGGGTGATTCTTTTCATGGTAATCCTTTTCTATAACTTAAGCGTTAAGAGTTGGGCGTTAAGCGTTAAACGTTCTATTTCCGCGAATACGACTCAAAACTTTTAATTTTCAACGTTTAACTCTTAATTTAAAAAGCTAATCCTCTCGTTAATTCCCGCTCTGCGGGCGGGGGGCTTCACGCAAATTACTTCACAAAGCATGGTTGAGTCCAGGCGGTTTCGAATTCGGGTTCATACTCTTCTGGGGGCAGTGCCTTCTTGGACGAGGTGATGGTCGCTCGCACATAAAGATCAGTGTCCATGAGTGTATAAGAGGCTTCAGTGCCTTCAACAGTCTGAAGCACGTGGCCTAAGCGTTTCTCGTAGACTCTCACATTGCGCTTCTTCATTGCTTTCTTCAGGTGGACCTCTTCCTCGGTATCCTGCGGAACAATGTTGACATCGCGCGGGGAGCCGTTGAAGCGGATGGTGTAGGTCACACCGGCTTCGGGTTTCACCTTGACCGATAGTGTTTTGGTTGATGGATTGAAATCAAGTTTTTCGAGTGTGACCCCTGTAGAGGCGTAAAAGTCTCCTGTTTTGAGGGCTTCAATCAGCGCTGTGTTGCTGAGTTCCTTTGCACGGACCATAATCCATCCTTGGCGCGGGTAGCATTTGTGGACGTCTGTAGGCTTGCGATCCGGGGCGTAGTTGTGCACGTCATCCGAGGCTGTTCCATAGACAGGGTCCCAGCCCTTCTTGAGACGAAGGGTTGTGAGAATGTCGAAGAAGCTCTCGCACGACCATGTCTTCTTGGCAAACGCATGTTCTGATGGACCCGAAGAGGCGTTGCACAGTTCGAACAGATGCAGATCTTTGATGTCGGCAAGCATTTCCGGGTCCAGGTCGAAGAACGGCCAGGCAGGATGGTTGACGATGAGCAGATTGGGTGTTTTGGAGGCTTCCGCAATTTTTTGTAATCCGTCCAACTGGGCTTGGACAGCCTTCTGTACAGTCTCTTCCTGGATGAAGGGCTGGTTCGTCCGGATATTGAGCGCATTGGAATGCAGCGTGCGCCCCCCGGCTGACTTGTTGATCTCGTGGCCAGGCATCATCACGAATTTTTCAGGTTCATCGAATTGTTTGGCCAGGTCGTTGAAGGGTTTCAGTTTGACATGGGTAATGACCTCTTTTTCAGTAACCTTCGCTTTGCCATCACCAAGGGGCGCATCTACCTTTTTCGTTGCGCTCTTTGTGATAACGGAATCCGGGCCAAAGGTTTTTTTCATCAACTCAATATTGGCTGGAATATTACTCTTAGCATCCTTGATTTCCTTCCAAGCGTTTGTGTCAGACTGGAAGGCGTTGTGGTCGGAAAGGCAGAGGAACTGATAGCCATTGGCCTTATACTCATTGACGGCGAGTTCTGGAAAGGTGTTGCCGTCGCTCCAATAGGAATGTGTGTGAAGGTTTCCTCGATACCAGTTTTGTGAATAGGCGAAAAGAGTTGTGCTTAAAAGAATACCAGTGATCATCTGTGCGTGCTTCATTGTTCTCCCCAGTTTTGTAATTGGCTTCATTTAACCACAAACTCCCTAAAAGAGACAAATAAAAATGTGATTTTTAAGTGACTATTTAAAAGTGGCACACTTGACATCCGCCCCCTGCTTCTGGCATACTTCAGCTCTGTATTGGGTGCTTTAAATCCGTTTATTTTGGGGGACGCTATTTATCTGCAACGACAACAACTTGTGCATGGGGAGCCTGTGATATGAGCGGCGCTCCGAAAATCGCATCGGACGACACGTCAATCGAATGGGTCGAGGCACTTATCAAGCGTGTCGGCTCCACACCCGATAAAGTAATTCCGATTCTCCAAGGGATACAGGAACGCTTCCATTACCTTCCCGAAGACCTGCTTCAGCATGTATGCCAGATCACGCAAATTACTCCTGCCGACCTGACCGGCGTTTCGACCTTCTACTCCCAGTTCCGCCACCGGCCCGCAGGATTGCACACAGTCAAAGTCTGTGTCGGGACCGCCTGCCATGTCAAAGGCGCGGGCTCTGTTTATGACGCCTTGGCCCGTCACCTCGAATGCAAGGAGGGCGAGGATACTGATCCCCAGGGCATCTTTACACTGGAGAAGGTGGCGTGCCTGGGGTGCTGTACGCTGGCACCGGTAGTCCAGATCGATTCAATCATTTACGGGCATGTCGCACCCTCCAAAGTCCCTGATATTCTAAAGAGTTTTCTTGCGCAGCATAATGACAAGGCCGCTAACTCGGACCACACGCAGATCGGTGGCCAGGATGCGGGAGAGATCCGTATCGGCCTGGGCTCCTGTTGCGTGGCCGGTGGCAGCGCAGGCGTCTACCAGACCGCGCTGGACACAGTTAAAAGTCTTGGCATCCAGGCTCGCGTCAAACAGGTTGGATGCGCAGGCATGTGCCATCATACGCCGCTGATGGAGATTGTACATGGAGAGGGGGGCACATCCTCCTTCTATGCAAAAGTAACACCGCAAGATGTTGCAGGAATCATCCGGCGTCAGTTCCGTCCGCCGTCGCTTGAGGGCCGTGTGAAAGCGTGGTTCCAGAACCGTACTGAAGAACTCTTTGCGCCGCCGACAGAGGCGCCGACACAGCCTTCGAATGATCTTGACCTTCGGGACAAGCCTGTGGCTGATTTTCTGGACAAACAGATCCGCATCGCGACTGAGCATTACGGACAGCTCGACCCTGTCAACTTGGAGGAGTATCTCAAGCATGACGGATTCGTCGCGCTCAAAGCGTGCCTCAATTCCCTCTCCCCTCAGGAGGTCGTTGCGCGTGTCACTGCTGCCGGTCTGCGCGGCCGTGGCGGAGCCGGCTTCCCTACTGGACTGAAATGGCAGCGGGTCCGAGAGAACAACGGTACCAAAGTGTATATCATCTGCAACGGTGACGAGGGCGATCCAGGCGCCTTCATGGACCGCATGCTGCTCGAATCATTCCCGTATCGGATCATCGAAGGGATGCTCATCGCCGCCTTTGCGGTAGGAGCGAACGAGGGGATTTTCTACATCCGCGCGGAATATCCGCTCGCCCTTGTCCGGGTCCGTGAGGCGCTCGCGAAATGCCGTGCAAAAAACCTGCTGGGGAAGAACATTCTGGGATCGACATTCTCCATCGACTTTGACATCAAAGAGGGCGCCGGCGCCTTTGTCTGCGGCGAGGAGACCGCCCTGATCCGCTCCATCGAGGGCGCCCGAGGCATGCCGCGTCTGCGTCCGCCTTACCCTGCCCAGAAGGGCCTCTGGGGCATGCCCACGCTGATCAATAACTGCGAAACGTTTGCCTCAGTCCCCTGGATCATCCGCAACGGTGCAGAACGGTTTCATGCCATCGGCACGGCCCAGAGCGCCGGAACAAAGGTCTTTTCATTGACTGGAAAAATCCGTCATGGCGGACTGATCGAAGTCCCCATGGGCATGACCCTGCGCGAGATCGTTGAAGAGGTCGGCGGCGGTATTGCGAACGACCTGGCGTTCAAGGCCGTCCAGATCGGCGGTCCCTCCGGCGGTTGCATTCCTGCGGCTCGCGCGGATCTGCCTGTGGATTACGGAGAGCTGATGGGCGCAGGGGCCATGATGGGGTCCGGCGGACTCGTCGTGCTCGACGAGCGCGACTGCATGGTGGATATCGCGCGTTACTTTCTGACCTTCACGCAAAGCCAGTCCTGCGGCCGCTGCACCTTCTGCCGGGTCGGCACGCGGCGCATGCTGGATATCCTGGACCGTATCTGTTCCGGAAAGGGTATCCACGGCGACATCGAGCGTCTCGAAGAACTGGCACACAGCGTGGCTAACGCCAGCCTCTGCGGACTAGGCAGGACCGCGCCGAATCCCGTCTTGTCGACGATCCGCTATTTCAGGAGCGAGTATGAGGCTCATTTGCAGGGGAGCTGTCCTGCTGGAAAATGTCCTGACCTCATTGCCTACACCATTACGCCTGCGTGCATCGGTTGCACCCTCTGTGCTCAGACCTGCCCGACCGAGGCAATCGCCTTTACACCGCATGAGCGCCACGTGATCAACGATGCCGCCTGTGTGCGTTGCGACATGTGCCGCACTGGCTGCCCTACGGGCGCCATCAGAATCGTCACCGGGGAAGAAAGGAAGAGCCTGTGCCAACACTAACCATCGACAACAGGGCTGTCCCCTTTGAGCTTGGTGAGACCATCCTTCAGGTTGCGTACAGAGCGGGTATCGCAATCCCGACGCTCTGCCATTTGCAGGGAATCGAACCGCCCACCTCCTGCTATGTCTGCGTGGTCAAGATTCAGGGCAAGAGCAACATGGCGCCCTCCTGCGCAACCTTGGCAGAAGATGGCATGATTCTGGAGAGCAGTTCCGACGAGGTGCGCCACTACCGCCGGCGAGCGCTTGAACTGTTGCTGAGCGAACATGCTGGTGACTGCGAAGGCCCGTGCCGGCGCATCTGTCCTGCGGACCTCGACATCCCTGTCATGGCCAAACACATTGTTGCAGGCGATCTGGACGCTGCAGTGCGCACGGTCCGCGAGCGCCTGGCTCTGCCCGGTGTCCTTGGGCACATCTGTCCAGCCCCCTGTCAGAAGGGCTGCGTTCGAGCACATGCCGATGGCGCGGTCACGATCCGCGAACTTCACAAAGGCGTGGCAGGAGCTGCCGCGCAGAACAGTGCTGCACCCGGACCTTGTCCAGCCCCGTCTTCTGGAAAGCGTGTCACGATTATCGGGGCCGGTCCGGCCGGACTCTCCAGCGCTTACTATGTGTCCCTGCTCGGTCATGCCTGTACGATTGTTGACGAACGCGAAGAGCCAGGCGGTATGCTGCGTTACGGTATCGATCGCGCGGTTTTGCCTCTGAACATTTTGGATCAAGAAATTGATGTGATTCGCTTGCTGGGTGTGGAATTTCGTATGGGGAGTCGAGTTAGCGACCAGTGTGCTCTTGACGAATTGATTCAGCGCTTTGATGCAATCATCTTCGCCACCGGTGCGCCTACTTCTGATCAGCCCTGGCCCTTTACAATCAAGGCATCACCCAAAGGCATCGCGGTGGACACCCACACCTTTGTGTCAAGCAGTAGCAACATCTTTGCCTGTGGCGGTGCGATAGCGATCTGCAAAATGGCTGTCAGAGCTGTGGGGCAGGGGAGGCTGACCGCTCAGTCGGTCCACCACTTCCTGACGCACAGCAACGTCGGCGTAACCTGGTCCCCGCGTTTCGATTCCCATTTAGGCAAGCTTGCTCCCGAGGAACTTCAACAACTCGTCTCCACCGATCTGACACATCGTTTAAAGGGTTTGGAGGGCACGGTTACACCCGTGCCGAGGTTGGGGTGTAACCCGACCCTCCAATCCTCTCTCGTCTCCGCCGCGGCGCGTTGTATGCAGTGCGACTGTGGAAAGAAACTCACGTGTTCCTTGCGTGCTTATGCGCAAGAGTACGAAGCCCACCGCGACCAATATCGGACGGGTTCACGTAAGCATGTGGTGCGGAAACGCTACGCCAGCGGGCTGGTACACGAGCCAGGCAAATGTATCGATTGCGGATGCTGCATTGGCATCACTGCCGCCGAGCATGTACAGCCAGGCTTAGCCTTTGGTAACCGTGGCTTCGATGTCACAGTCAAAGCCCCCTTCAGGGCTGACATGGATACTGCCATGGGAAGCTCTTTAGAGCGCTGTATCGCCGCATGCCCCGTAGGTTCACTGTGGAGATAAAATGAGAGGGATGAAAGTGGCGCATGTGGATATACGTCGCATGTGTCCCATCAGTCTCCCGCGTCCCATTTTTATAACGATTTCATGAGCGCGTTTAATTCCGCGAAGATATGCATGAGTTGGATTATGCTTAGCACTACAAATAGGGTAAGCGCCAGCGTGACAAGGGTCCAGATGGCTTTCGGGATGGGCTTCATGGTTGGATGGAGCCAGATCAGCGGCAATGCAAAAGGGGGCACACAGAGCAACGTAACCACGATGGAGGAGGTTTTGCAATACCAGGGGACGCCACTCTCGACCGGTTGATGTACGGGCGGTATGCGCATCGCGCCATTCAGGAACTCGCCACAGTGCTTACACTTAATGGCGGCGTCTTGTATGTCTTCAGCACAGTAAGGGCATTTTTTCATATGTATTCTCCTCCGACTCATCGCCGTGCTTCTTAAATTACCATAACACCCTACAGCATCCAAGCCGTAACCCCAGCAATTTTCGGTAAGCTTTAAACATACGAATCCAATAAGGCAATAACGCAATTCCATGGAAGTTACAGGGCATACTTTAGTTATCGCAAATTGCGAAAAGGAAGAAGAAAAGCATCGGGATTTAACTTGAAAGCAATAACGTTACTTCGTATACTTTAAACTCTTTCATTCAAAAGAGTGATTTACGTATAATTGATGAGGCTAATGGGCAAAATTTTAAGTAATAGTGTATGGATATTGAAAATAAGAGTATGCTTCCAGAAAAAACTTTCGTTATTAATTTGGACGTGCGGATTGATAGAAGAAATTCATTTAAGATTCAGGAACCTTTGTGGCAACGGACGTTTGGTTGTCTGCCGAGCTGGGTTATTGCTGTTTCCGGGCTTTCGATTTCTGGATATGGGAAGAGACCTTGGTTCAAAGATCGCATTACGGAGCACCGGAAGCGTTCTTGGGCAGGGAAGGCTGGATGCATCCTGTCACATCGCGCGGTGATACAGGATGCACATCAGGCTGGGGCAGGGTCGGTGCTGATTGTCGAGGATGATGCGCTGTTGACAAGCGAAGCGGCTCAATTATGGGAGAAGACGGTCAAAGGTTGGATCGAACATCTTGCAGATGATTGGGCGGCGATCTATCTCTGTTCATGCGCGCCGCAGCAACCTGTACGGGTTGCCGCACGCACAGATGAAATCCGATTGTTAGAGGTTTCTGGAGCCTCGAATACGGTTGCGTATCTTTTGAATGGACGTGTGTTTGCCGCTTTGCTTGCGGAACTTCCGAATCAACAATCAGTCTGGCGTTGGGTGGCCCGCCACAAGGCTATCGACCGCTGGTATTCGCGGAATCTGAATAGGTTTGGACGCGTTTATGTTTGTTCACCTTCGATTGTTCTTCAGCGGCAGATTGGTTATTCAGATATCACGATGACGACAGATTCCGTCGAGTTTTTAGATTATGGGCACCATGACGTTTATCGCGTGAAAGGAAATATATTTTTTCACATTCGCTATTGTTGGGTTCAGCTATGGAATCGCATAGGAAGAGGGG
>JBAXCC010000167.1:0-8742 GCA_037141675.1 bacterium
CTACGCCCGGAGCTTCGGAATAAAAGAGCAGCCCGTTCTCCTCGCAAATCTTCTGTGCCTCTCCATAAAAACATTCCGCCACCAAGTCGCCGATCGTGCGCCGTATATCCCAGAGGAAGCGCTCGCTGATCTCCGCACTGCCGACCACACGCCCGGTCATCACGGGCAAATAGGGGAGGGGACTGTAGCCGCGTTTCTGTTTGAATGACTCGATGAAACGAGGCGTCCAGTTCTGCACGCCCGCCTCCCAACTGTCGGCCAGCACGGCGTTGAATCCGGGTTTTCCAAACAGCGGCCCCAGCTTCTGCTTCAAGGGCTCGATGAACGCCGTGTAATAAGCTCGCACAGCTTCGCGATCCATCTTGTCGCACTCCAGTCCGCTAGCCCCTTCGGGCGCCGGGCCGTTGCACTTGCCTGTCGGCGAGTGGCCGAGCCGCAGAATCATCCAGTTGCCCTCGGGGACATCCCACGTTAATGTGTCCCCCTGCAGACACGCAGTTACATCAACAACATCATTGGTCCGTAAGGCTGCCGTCTCAGGAACCGTGATGGCAGGGGTGTTGCGAAAATCGGTTGTCAGCCGGAACCCTGCCTTGCCGTCCCAGCCATTCACCAGTGCTTCGCCATATAAGGTCAGCTCAGCCAGACGCACGGGTGCTGCGAGCTTTGAGAAGACCAGCCGGAACACCTTGCCGCGAGCAGCTTCAAAGACAGCGGTTGCTGGCGTGGAGCGAGGGGACAGGGCATCTGGCAGTTTTATTTTTGTAACAGGCTTCAGTGTTTCTGGGGAGTCGCCGCACAGCAACATAGCATCGCCTTTTCCGCCCAAGGCCATGACGGATCGCGCCATAAAGGGCTCGGCAAAGGAGAACTGGATCCAGCGGTCTGTCTTTTTGTCAGCCGCAGGGTTAAGCGTCAAGGCTGCGTTGTATCGGCCGTCGGACAACAGAGAGCAGTCGAGCTTTTCGATGTTGCTGCTGAGTACGGGCTTTGCGTCGGCCATGCACTGCGTTCCAGCGGGCATGCGGAAAGCGATTACGGACGAATCGCGGTAATCATTCGCTCTCCAATCCACATCTTTGCCTTTGGGAAGATCGGTTGGATTATCTTGGAACACACTGGCGATACCAGGAGGCCGAGGCAGAGACATGTGTAGGTGGCTTGGTCCGCGAGCGGTCGCTTCGCTCCACACCAGCTTACGCATGGCCTGTTCAGGCTTGACCCACGTGCCGCCAGCTAAGCTCCATCCCGCTGCACCGTGCATGCCAAATTCTAAGCCGAGTCGCTTGCATTCCGAGGCAGTGTGTTGGACGAGTCCGAACCACTCAGGGCTTCGATGGGCTACAGGCGTGATGTCGGTTGCAGGCGTGTCGAGTCCGCCGTCGAACAGGTGCAGACCTCCGAGGCCCACGCGCTTCATGTCTTCGAGGTCGAGGGTGATGCCCTCACGTGTCACCTGTCCGTCCATCCAGTGCCACCACGTATGCGGTTTGGCCGACGCCGGAGGAGTGATGAATCCTTTCACGAGCGCATCATCCGCCTCGTCGGCGGCAACAGCGGGTACAGCGAACAGACTGTTCGACAGAAAGAGCGTAATGAGAAAAAATGGCGTGACTATTTTGTCGTTCATTTATTGATTCCTTTTATAACGGTCACCGGGCCCAGTAGACCCGATGAGAGAAGCGGTGTATTTTTTTTGTAAAGCTCTGGATGAGCGGTGCAAAAGTCAACTTCGCTGTACGATTCATGAGGAAGGAAAAAGGCTTGTTAGTCCCCGTATTCAACTGCCGGGAAGCGCAGCGTGTATGTCCTATCTGGCATCCTTCAACCGGCTGTGATGACGGCCGTAGGCGAAGTAAATCACCACGCCGATGGCCATCCAGACAAAGAGTCGCAACCACGTATCACCCGGCAGGAGAACGGTCTGAGCCACGCAGATGAGCGCACCGAGGATGGGCACTACTGGCACCCACGGGGTGCGGTAGGGGCGGGGCATGTCCGGGCGGGTCTTACGCAGGACGATAATGCCGATGCAGATGACGGTGAAGGCCAGCAGCGTGCCGATGGAGACGAGTTCGCCGAGGAGGTTTAGCGGAAGAAATCCAGCGAGCAGGGAGCATACAAAGCCAGTGAGAATGGTGGTGATGTACGGTGTGCCATACTTCGGATGCACTTTGGCAAAGGCGGCCGGCAGCAGGCCGTCGCGAGCCATGCTATAGAAGATACGGGGCTGCCCCATGAGCAGCACTAGAATGACAGAACTGAGGCCTGCGAGTACAGCGATCTCGACGGACATGCGCAGCCATTTGAGGTTGTCACCTGCCACTTTTTCCAGTGCGTAGACCACCGGGGCGTCCACATGCAGCTCTTTGTAGTTCACCATGCCACAGAGCACGACCGAAACGGCGACGAACAACACGGCGCAGATCGCCAGGGAGCCGATCATGCCCCAAAACATGTCTTTCTGCGGGTTCTTGGTCTCCTGCGCAGCGGTGGAAACCGCATCAAACCCGATGTAGGCAAAGAAGATCACCCCCGAGCCTTTCAGGATGCCGCTCCAACCGTACTTGCCCAGCTCCCCTGCATTTTCAGGAATGAAAGGCGTGAGATTATCCCAGTTGATGTAGCCCCAGCCGAGGCCGATGATCAATAGAATGATCGTCACCTTAATGGCTACCATCACATTGTTAAAGCGGGCACTCTCTTTGATGCCCACGACGAGCAGCGCGGTGATCACCCATACGAGAAGGATGGCGGGGATGTTCACCCAATGGGCCGTGGTGGTGATGTGGCCGTCCAGATAGTCTAGCGGGGCTCGGCACCACTGTTCTGGAAGCACGATACCAAAAAAGTCCTTCAAAAAGGGGGTGAAGTGCTTTGACCAACCCACTGCTACTGTCGAAGCCGCGAAGAGGTATTCCAAAATGAGATCCCAGCCGATGATCCACGCCATGAACTCTCCCATCGTGGCGTAGGTATAGGTGTAGGCGCTGCCAGCGATGGGCAGCGAGGACGAATATTCCGCATAACACAGACCGGCAAATAGGCAGCCAAGACCCGAAAGCATGTAGGACATCGCCACTGCCGGACCAGCGAAATCCGCCGCCGCATGGCCGGTGAGCACAAAGATACCAGTACCAATGACCGCCCCGATGCCCAAGGAGATGAGGCTCGTGCGCGTGAGAACACGTTTCAGTCCGTGGGAGGTGTCGGCCGCTTCGGCGTGGAGGTGTGCGAGAGGTTTGGTGCGAAAAAGTCGTTTCATGAGGTGAGAATGGGCAGGCTAGTCAGCTTAGGAAAACGGACACATCATACGGGTTTTAGTTGCACGTGTCAACGCCAGGCTAACATTTGCGCTTATTGTGTTGGAAACCCTCCAGAGGCCTGTATTCACTTTTCCCATCATTGCTCCATTTCACCATTCCCTTGAAGGCAAGATCTTTAAAAATTAGGGTGTGTGGATTGAAAATGGTAGGTGCCTGAAGCGACTTCATAGACGGCCATGCCTTTTTCCATTCGTGCAAATTTCACGCCTTCAGCCTGATCGATTGTTTTTCCGCTTTCAGTCACACCCGCCGCGTCCTTGGCCGGGACATACACGGTCGCGGTGGTATTGGCAGGGATCGTCACGTCTAAATTCAATTTCCCGCTCTCCCTCTTCCAGTTGCTGACAATGCGTCCGTGCGGGTGGTTATAACTGGCGTTGACCCAGGTCAGCGGCGCGACGTCGGGAAGGCCGGCTGCGGACGGATTGGGGCGGATCAGCAGGTGATTGAACCCCGCGCCCTGCGTGTCAATGCCGGCCAAGTCGCGAAAGGCCCACTCCATGACCGCGCCAAAGGAGTAGTGGCTGAAGCTGTTCATGCCGGCATTCTGTTTGCCGTTGGCTCCGTTGAAGCCGAACTCGGTGGTGAAGCTGTCCCAGCGTTCCCACACGCTGCTGGCGCCGTTGACAACTTCGTAGCCCCACGACGGATAGCGCCGGCTCAGGAACAGTTGCACCGCCAAGTCGTGCTGGCCATATTTCGTGAGCACGCCCAGGAGCGGCTTGGTGCCGAGAAAGCCGGTGGCCATCCGGCTGTCGTTCTTCTTGATTTTGGCAGCCAGGAGTTCCGCCGCCTGTGGTGCAGATGCTTCAGGAATCAGCCCCGCCCATAAGGCCAGTACGTAGGCGCTTTGTGTATTCACGCCCAGACTTCCGTCTGGCTTGAGATAGCGCGTCTGGAACGAGGTCGTTGCATCGCTGAGCAACTTGCGGTATCGTGTGGCGTCATTCGTGGCATTGATGGCTTCGGCCATGTCGGCCATGAGTTTGGCGTCCAGGGCGTGATAACAGAGGTCGATGAATTCGATCGGCGTCGATTCGTTCACATTCAGCCAGTCGCCCCACTCGTTACCCAGGCGGACGCCCTGTAGTTGCGGATCTGATTGCAGGCGCCAGGCCATGAAGCGTTGCATGGAGTCCCAGTGCCGCGAAATCACCCGCGTATCCCCATACACCTGCCAGATTGTCCACGGGCAGATGATGCCGGCATCTGTCCAGGCGGTTCCGAAGGTCGCGCCGGGCTTCCCGTGCGGCATCGGATAGGGGCTGTAGTCCGGATAGGGGCCGTTCGTGCGCTGGGCTTCCTCCAGGTCATCCAGCCACTTTGTATAAAAGGCGCCGATGTCAGCAAAGTAGGAGGCGGTCCTGACATACACCTGCGCGTCGCCCATCCAGCCAAGCCGCTCGTCGCGTTGCGGACAATCTGTCGGCACTTCCACGAAGTTGGCGCGCTGTGTCCACTTTGCATTTTGCGCAAAGCGGGTCATGACCGGATCGCTGCAGGAAAATTCGCCTACCAGCGGAGTGTCGTTGTGAATAACCAACCCGGTCACGGCGTCCAGATCCGGCTTGACGGCCAGCCCCGCCAGTTCAACAAACTGGAAGCCGTGATAGGTGAAGGTCGGGCTCCAGGTCTCGCCGCCTGCGTCGCCGCGCAACGTGTAGAAGTCTGTGGCACGCGCCTTACGCAGATTTTCAGTCATCAGCCGGCCGTCTTTGTGCAGCATCTCGCCGTAGCGGAGCTGTATGCGCGTGCCGGCAGTCCCCTTGACCTTCAGGCGGATCGTCCCTGCGAAGTTCTGTCCGAGATCGAAAATAGTGATGCCCGGAGCCGGTTCGGTAAGGGCCTTCGCCTTCAGCTCTTGCGTCACGCGGATCGATGGTGCGGAGTAGGCCTGCATGCGGGCTGGCTGCTGAAAGCCCAGCTCGACCTGTCGTGATGCGCCGGGTTCGTGGAACGCCGCTTTTAAGCTTCCGTTCTCCTTGGCAGGAATCGCCTGTGACCATTTCCAAGACGTTCCGCCACCCACCGCGCACCAAGAAGGATCGACCAGCCGCGCATCGAAACTTTCACCCATAATGATATCCGCTTCGCGGAAGGGACCCTCCCCGCTGACCTGCCATGATGGATCTGTGCCCACGACTTCCTTGGATCCGTCAGCGTATTCAATCTGGAGTTGCGCGAGCAGAGCGGGCGTTTTTCCATAGATGTAACGGCCGAGCTTATTGGGACCGTAGCCGCAGAGCAGGGCGTAGCCGACATAACCCGCATACCAACCGTCAGAAACAATGGCTCCCAGGGTATTGCTTCCCTGCTTAATCAGCGGGGTCACATCAGTCGTCCGGTAGTAGGCGCGTTTCAGGTAATCAGCCCAACCTGGCTCAAAAAGTGCATCGCCGACCTTCTGCCCGTTGATGTGCATCTCGCAGAGGCCCAGAGCCGAGGAAAACAGTGTGGCGCGGGCGACTGTCTTTTTTGCGGAAAAATCTTTGCGGTAGTGTTGCGCGGGCGGAAGGATCAGGGCGCCGGGTTTATCCTGCAGGGGAGTTGTGTCACGGAAAGATATCCACTGCGCTGTCCAGTCATCCGGTCTCAGAAGACCCATCGTCCACTTCGCTGTTTGGCTCCAGCCTTCGCTACGGCTGGCAAGCCAGACTCTCACCTTCCAGAAGCACGGCTGGCCACTGGCCAGTGGTTTGCCTGCATAAGCAACGAGGATGCTTTGATCCGACGCCACCTTGCCGCTATCCCAGAGATCGCCCTTGTCATTCTTTAGTAAATCTTCGCTCGTCGCCACCAGCACCTGATACGCCGCCTGCCTAATTCCCCTTGCTTGTCCATCTTCCAGTTTCCAGCTTAAGCGAGGCTGTGCCGCTTCGATGCCCAGGGGATTATCAAGATACTCACACCGCAGATTATTGACAGTCACCGCATGGGTGACATTGGCAGAGGCCATCGAGAGCCCCCACAAGCACAACATGGACAAACAATATTTCATGTACATAAGAACCTTTCCTTTTCACTCGGCATCGTACGTCTCTGCCCCCAAAATGAATTTACTTGAACGATAGTTTAACTGAAACACAGCCTGTTTGTCTATGGCACAAACGTGCGATTGAAAAGAAGATGGCGCGGTTACAACCTATAGGTTTTTAGCTAAGGGACTAAATTTATTGCCAATATCAAAAAGATAGCAATATGCAAAACATCGGTTTTAAGAATCTTAACGCAAAAACCGCAATAAGAAGGGCGGTTATCCCGTCTGCCTCACGCTGAATACAGCACGGCAGAACGGATAACCGCCCAGATAAAACGGATTTCATTTTCATCAGCAAAAAACAAGTTTTTTGCTGATGAAAATTGAGTTGATTCCGCGCAAATGTTTGCTCCGCCGTCCATGCTTCCATGGGTGACGCGGTGGTTCCTATACTGCCAACTGCTACTGCCGACTGGTCTTCTTTTTCATGAGCGCCATGCGCTTGGCAATGGTCTCTTCGTAGCCTTGATTGGTCGGGCGGTAGTAGGTCTTATCGACAGGCAAGTAGTCTTGCTGCACAGCGTGATCTTTGAAGTCGTGCGGATATTTATAGGCGACATCAAGGCCCTCTTTGCCCTCTGCCTCGACATGAATGTTTTTGAGATGTTCTGGCACAGCCAGCACCCGTCCTGAGCGCACGTCAGCGAGCGCTTCGTCCACAGCCAGGTACGAGGCGTTGCTCTTGGGCGCGGTGGCCAGGTAGGTGGTCGCCTGTGCCAACGTAATGCGTCCCTCGGGCATGCCGATGAACTCCACAGCTTGCATGGCGGCGACAGCCATGGTCAGACCGCGCGGATCCGCATTGCCGATGTCTTCTGAGGCCAGGATGATCAGCCGCCGCGCAATGAAACGCGGATCTTCGCCCGCTTCAATCATCTTGGCGAGCCAGTAGAGTGCAGCATCCGGATTCGAGCCGCGCACGGACTTGATAAAGGCGGAGATGGTATCGTAGTGGCCATCTTCATCCTTGTCGTAGAGCACCATCTTGCGCTGGACGCAGTCTTCCATCACTTGATGCGTGATGTGGATGATCCCGTCCTCACGCGGTGGAGTGGAACGTACCGCTACGTCCAATGCAGTCAATGCGCGGCGCGCATCGCCGTCACACATCGTGGCTAGAAACGCTTCAGCCTCCGGTGTGATCGTTGTGGCGAGATGTCCCAGTCCTCGGCTGGCATCGGTCAAGGCGCGGCGAACCAGGTCAATGACGGATGGCTCGTCGAGCGGACGCAACTCAAAGACGAGCGACCGCGACGTCAGCGGACTGTTGACAAAGATATTCGGATTGTGCGTGGTGGCACCGATGAGCGTGACCGTGCCGTCTTCAATGTACGGGAGCAACACATCCTGCTGCGATTTATTGAAGCGGTGAATTTCGTCGACGAAGAGGATGGTGCCGACCGTGCTCTTAAAGAGTTTTGCATGTTCGCAGATGTTGCGCAGGGTCGCCACATTGGACAGCACCCCGCTGGTGCGCTCAAAGCGGCGCCGCGTGACCCGCGCGATGACCTCTGCGAGGGTCGTCTTGCCGCAGCCGGGCGGACCGTACAGGATGATGTTGGTCAGGCGGTCCGCTTCAATGACCCGGCGCAGCAGCTTGCCTGGTCCGAGGATGTGATCCTGCCCCATGACTTCTTCGAGACACTGCGGACGCATCCGCGCCGCCAGCGGCTCATGCGCCGTGGGCTTTTCCTCGGGCGTCGTCTCATCAGAAAATAGGTCGTGTGTTGACATAGGTTTTTTCGACAGGATGAACAAGATTTGCAGGATTGAGGGTGTTTAAGCGTGAGCACCGACGCTCAGCCGTTCGGCAAGCCATACTTTAATTACGGCTTGTCGAGGAACACCGAGTCGCTGGGCTTCTTTATCGAGGGACTGAATCATCCATATTGGAAAATCAACATTGACCCGTTTCTGCTCTCTTCCGGGGCGTGTTGCCTTTGAAAAGTCCAGAACCTTTGACACGTCATCGCCCTTGTCAAACGCTTGATCAAAAGCTTTAGTTTTCATAGGCATTTACTTCCTCTTCCCTTGCGCGACGAACCGATATGATCCGTATTTTGTCGTTCCTGTACGTGAATATGGCCGACCAGTGTTTCCGGCCCAACTTGCCGATCAACATAAACCGTGCTTCGTCCTCTGTTTTTGCTGGAACAAGAAGCCGATCTCGATCTTCCCAAAGCTTCTGAGCCTCCACAAAATCGATGCCGTGCTTCACTTTGTTTGTCGCGTTTTTAGTTGGATCGAAATCAAAATCTATGGTATATACCATATACCTTTTTTATACTGGCTGTCAATCGCGGATTTTCATAACTTAGCAGCTTTTTTCGACAGGATGAACAGGATTGAGACTGCGGCCCAATCAGAAATCTACATTCA
>JBAXCC010000168.1:0-8666 GCA_037141675.1 bacterium
CCAGTGTTTACAGGGCTGATCGGGTGATTGGCCCAATTTTAACCGGACAGTAGTGTCCACACTTATTGAATGTGACGTACGGGATGCCAAAGAAAATATGACCGTCTACTCGAGTATGGATGGAGGGGCGGATAACCCTTCAAATTCAAAAAAGACGACTGGATATCACTACCAACTCTATATTCCGAAGGGGTATCATGCGAACAAGGACTACAGGTATCCATGTCTTTTTATCTCCTCGCCAAGCGGCAAGGCCAACATGGGGATAATGGCTGAACGTCTGAAGAAAGACCAGTGGATTGTCGTCATGTTGCAGGAATCAAAAAACGGATCAACAGACTGGCTTCGAAATTTCATTGCGGCCCACGACGACGTTGTCGAACGCGTAAGGATCGCAAAAGGAGCGAAGTTTTCTACAGGATTATCAGGAGGAGCTCGAGCGTCGAGTATTTATGCCATCATGAGGCCAGGCATGGCTGGGATCATCTGCCAAGCCGCTGGCTTTGCGTATGGGTTTGAACCCGATCGGAGCTTGTATGAGACTTACCCCGCCGACATCCTGGTTGCCGGTTCGTTTGGCGACAAGGATAGCAACCTCTTCGAAAGCTTGACTATTGTAAGAAGTCTAAAAAAATCAAAAACGCAGGTGCGATACTTCACAGGCGGGCATACTTGGTGTCCTGCGCCAACCTTCAACTCATTGCTGGACTGGATGGAAGAGAGTTTGTTCCTGCCTGCACCAAAAGCTGTGAATCCAACGGGGGCACGACTCGTCATCACTCAGAAAAGCAACGTTGCGAAAGCCAATAAAAAACCTGAGCCGCTGAGTACTGAGGCATTCCTCTGGTATCTGCGAAAATGCATACGCCAGCTTGAGCAGTCAGAAGGAAAAGTCATGCGCAGTCTAAGGCTTGAACGCCTCTTATCCGTGGTTGCCAGTGGGAAGTTAGAGCAAAACAAAGAGATAGCCACTGAGATTCCAAAATGGAAGGCGGAACTGACATCTTTGAAACAGACCAAGGAGGTTATGGATTTTAATAAGACTGCGCGAACGGCCTACGCAGATGCTCAGACCTCAGAAGCTGCATGCCTGGCACTTTTGAGACGTGGCGCTTCCGAATATGGTAAACTAAAATTCTCACCCTCAGAGATCCAAGCGTTAAAACGGATGATTGCGGCCTACCGCTCAATCGAACAGACGTATCCTGATATCCCCTTTGCCATATCTGCAAAAGAAGCGGCAGACTCGTGGACAGTCGCGCTGTCAAAAGCACAATAACCCATCAGCACCCATCGCTCTTTCCGCAGAATCTTGACTACAACTTAAAGTCAGGGCCTAGGGATCACTGTCTTGCCATGAAAAACACCGAAAACCACCTTGTTTACTTTTTTAACCTTTGACTTCAACCTCTCATAGCACATATAATCAAAAAACTGAACCTGTGAGCCTTTTGCAACGTTTAATTAAGAACTTATGCATACCCTCGTTATCCATCAACGCTTTTCCGTCCCATTTAGATATCCGGTACACTTCACCCGTCGGGTGTTTTCAAAGGGAAACCCAATACTCGTAAAGACACTTGCTCCTCGAAAAGGAGCAGCGCCTGCGCGTATCCTGCTTGTTGTAGATGCCGGTGTCGTTACAGCAACCCCCTTGCTCCTTCAACAGATTGAGCGTTATTTCGCCTTTAACAAGACACAGATCACCCTCATTGAAAAACCGCTTATTGTGTCAGGCGGGGAAAATGCAAAGAATGGGTGGGATCATGTTCGTGAAATCATGACCCATGCCGGCATGGGCCATCTTGATCGCCACAGCTATATCATCGCGGTCGGTGGTGGCTGTGTTCTGGATATGGCTGGGTTTGCGGCTTCTTTGATTCATCGGGGTGTTCGGTTCATTCGCATTCCGACAACTGTCCTTGCGCAAAATGATGCGGGCGTTGGCGTTAAAAACGGTATGAATGACGGTGGCGCCAAAAATTTCATTGGCACATTTGCGCCTCCGTTTGCAGTGATCAACGACTTCGAGTTTCTCAAAACATTGTCCCCCATGGACTGGGCGGGAGGCATAGCGGAAGCCTTCAAAGTGGCCATCATTTCAGATCATTCGTTTTTCAAAGCACTCTGCAAAGATGTCCACAAACTAAAACGACGCAATCAAGCAGCTATGGAAGCGCTGGTCAAAAAAACAGCGGCATTGCATCTCAAGCATATTGCAACAAACGGAGACCCGTTTGAATTCGGCAGTGCGCGTCCGCTCGATTTCGGCCACTGGGCTGCACATCGACTGGAACTTGCATCCAACTTTTCGATGTCACACGGCTATGCTGTATCCATCGGGATCGCACTCGACAGCACATACGCGATGCTCAAGGGTATGATCTCCGAAGTCGATCATCATGCAATTCTAGATGCATTCGCCTGCTGCGGGCTTCCAACCTTCTCGCCGCTCTTGCAACGGACCACACAAGGACGATTCGATATCTTAGAAGGTCTCGAACAATTCCGTGAGCACCTGGGTGGTAAACTCTGCATCACGCTTCCCTGTCCACTCGGTTCAAAACGTGAAGTTCATACCATGGACACTCCATTGCTGGTCAAGTCCATTGAATGGCTCAGCAAGCAACAATGTCTGACTCTCTAACCAGCCTTTTTTCAAACCTGTTCAAAACAGCATTGCCGCGTCATGCAGCGCGGCTTGCAACTCCTTCACTGCCTGGGGCTTCTGCTGCATTGACCTCTGTTGCCTTGGCGAAACATGCTCCGGCTCGCATTGCGCTTGTGATTACCCCAGGCGCAACCGCATTGGAGCGGGTATATGCCGATCTCTGTGCATTTGGACGTGATAGCGGAATAACCCCCCTGTCCTTCCCCCTTCAAAGCGAAGCGGACGTCGAAGCAACAGGATTACGCTTGCAAGTGTTGCGCGCCGTGCGTAAAGATACAGATCTTGACCCCAAGGATAAACCTCTACCACATGTTATTGTCTGTTCGATACAAGCATTACTCCAACCCGTTCCAGATCCAGATGCGATTCAAGAAGCATCCATCACATTACGCGTAGGCACTTCAGCACCCTTTGACGATTTGATTACCCGTCTGGTGCTAACCGGTTATGCGCGCGTGCTTGAAGTTGACTCACCTGGACAGCTCGCCGTGCGCGGCGGCATCCTTGATATCTGGCCACCTGCTACTTCGCTACCGTGGCGTGCGGAATTTTTTGGCCCCGAGATTGAGTCGCTTCGCATGTTTGACCCCGCAACGCAATGTTCAGTTGAAGATGGTCAATCCCTTTGGATTCCCCCGTGCTCAGCTGACCGCCTTCCGGTTGTCCATCTTATTGATCTACTGCCCAAGCAAACAGCTATTGCCTGGCTCGAGCTTGATCACATTCAGAGCTATTTAACAGTACCATCTGAATCTGGAGAGCACATCCCATCATGGACTCATCTGGAAGACCAGGTCAACATGCGCGAACCCTGTCTTCAGCTCTTTAGCGGTGATCCGCCACCTGCACAAACCCCTTCGCTTCCGCTTGATATTGCCGGAATACCTGGACTATCGGAGTTAGGGGCAGAAGACGCGCATCATCCCGAGCTACTCGCAAACGCTCGTAAGCGGCTCATGGATGATCTGGAGACACGAGCTGTTCGAGGAGACAAAGTCATCATATGCGCCGACACCGCAGGCACATGCGAACTCTTGGCTCGTGAACTAGGTCCATTAACCCATATCCACGTCCAAAAAACAGCACTCTCTGGCGGCTTTGCAATGGCCGGGTTTGTCGTGGTCGGGCAAAGTGACTTGTATACGGTCCATAAGCAGTCGGTACGCCGAACGACAACGACAGCACTCTCGCGTGGCGGACGCGTTGAACATGCCGCCGACCTTGAAGCTGGCGATCTCGTTGTCCATGTGGACCATGGCATTGGGCGTTTCCTGGGCTCAACAGAAATTGAACTTAACGGGCAACGCTCTGAAGTCTTTACTCTTGAGTATGCAGATGGAACCAAACTTCATGTTCCTGTTTCCCATGCGCATTTACTAAGTCGATATGTGGGTGTGTCAGGGCACAAAGCTAAACTCCACCGCATAGGTGGCAGACGCTGGAGAAATGACAAAATCGATGCCGAAAGAGCTGTGGCTGACTTGGCAGCATCCCTTCTTGAGACACAGGCAAGACGCAGCGTTTCAGAAGGGTTGTCCTTTAATGTTGAACCGCCGTGGTTGCATGAGTTTGAGGCCGCTTTTCCCTATCAAGAAACTGTCGATCAAGTAAAAGTCATTGCCGAGATCAAGATAGACATGGCGGCTTCGCGTCCTATGGACAGATTGATCTGTGGTGATGCCGGATACGGTAAGACAGAAGTCGCGATGCGGGCCGCATTCATCGCTGTCATGAACGGCCGTCAGGTTGCAGTCCTTGTACCCACGACTGTGTTAGCCGAGCAACACTTTGAGACCTTCAGCGATCGTATGAGCGCCTACCCTGTCCGCATTGAAGCGGTGAGCCGTTTCAAAACCTATTCTCACCGCCAGAAAATATTGGCAGAGGCAGCAGAAGGTCGTGTGGATATTTTAATCGGAACGCATGCTTTACTGGGCAATGGTGTTTCATTCAAAAATCTGGGGTTGCTGATTATTGATGAGGAACAACGCTTTGGTGTAGCTCACAAGGAACGTCTGAAACAGATACGCCAAATCGTTGATGTGCTGACGCTCTCAGCAACGCCGATTCCACGTACTCTTTACATGAGCATGACAGGCGCACGTGATTTAAGTCTCTTGCAAACGCCACCCCGCGAACGACTGGCTGTCGAGACCAAGGTCGCACGTGACACAGATAATGTGATACAAGCAGCCATCAAACAGGAACTCCATCGAGACGGGCAAGTTTACTTTCTGTATAACCGTGTCATGAGCATAGGACTCATGATGCGTCGACTGGCTGCCCTCGTTCCTGAAGCACGCATAGCCACTGCACATGGGCAGATGCCAGCTGGTGAACTCGCTGAAGTCATGCACGAATTTGAAGCTGGCGAAATCGATGTGTTGCTTTGCACAACACTCGTGGAAAGCGGACTTGATATCCCACGTGCAAACACGATTCTTGTCCATCGCGCGGACCGCTTCGGAATCGCCGACTTGTATCAGCTACGAGGCCGTGTTGGACGTTCCTCACAAAAAGGATTTGCGTGGTTGCTGTTACCCGAATACGGCCACATTGATGAAGACGCGCGTCAACGGATTGCCGCGCTGCAAAAGCACAGCGGACTCGGCTCGGGATTTAATCTGGCGTTGCGCGACCTCGAAATACGAGGCGCAGGCAACTTGCTCGGCGCTACACAGAGTGGACACATTGCCGCCATAGGCTTTGGTCTATACTGTCAATTATTGCGACGCACAATAGCACGCATGAAGGGCGAACTGCCACCTCTGCTCGTTGATGTCGACCTTGCTCTCGATTTTCTTGATTACTCGCCAGGGACCATTGATGTTGAACGCTCCGCCTGTATTCCGTATGACTATGTTGAGGATGAAGGTCATCGCATGATCATACATCGGCGACTTGCTGAGGCTGTTTCATCGCAGGAAGTAGATTCATTGCGTATAGAACTGACAGACCGCTATGGTAAACCCACTAAGCCCATTCTCCGCTTGCTGCGCATCACCGAGTTGCGGATTCAAGCAGCTGAACGGCACATTGGCCGCATTGAAACCCGTGAAGGCAAAATATTTATATATCCATCCTCGTCACGCAATCCTGTGACGATCCATAATCACATCCCGCTCCTAAAAGGGCGCACGAGCGAAGAAAAACTCTCGAGCATCCTTAAGACGATTGTTCAACTACCTCTATCGCGCGCCTAGCATCATCGCATCCATAAAGGCATCTGTGAAGCCAGGTTCTGAGGCAAGTTCCACATGCTCGGCGCAATCACGAATATGTTCCGCGCGGGCTAATTCCGAATTTGAAAGGAGAACACGCTTTGCCCCTGTCAGGGATGAATTACCGACAAAGCGAATGCGTTTCAGCGGGACATGAGGCAACAAGCCGATGTCCATGGCATGTTCGCAGCGAATGTAATTACCAAAACCACCTGCGAGCATGACAGAGTCTAAATCCAGCGCAGTCAGTCCCGCCTTCTTAAGAAGGGTGTCAATCCCGGAACGAAGCGCGCCTGAAGCAAGCTGAAGTTCTCGAATATCCTGTTGCGTCAACAGGACAAGAGGGCAATCATCCTGCCCAACAGCCAGCGCGAAACAGGTGCCTCGTTCCGTCTGCACGAGACGGGATTTGAGTTGAGCAGAGAGCTCCGAAGCCTTCG
This sequence comes from bacterium, assembly GCA_037141675.1. Taxonomy (GTDB): domain Bacteria; phylum Verrucomicrobiota; class Kiritimatiellia; order RFP12; family UBA1067; genus CAIZQW01. Next base: position 6,333 of record JBAXCC010000168.1, read on the forward strand.
ACTCCACAACGCCCAGTACACCCATTTCGTCAAGCAGGCCAACGCGAAGCAAGAGAGCAACCACATCAATCAGGGCAGAACCGCAAAGGCCCTTGGGCTGAGTTCCGCCAATGACGTGATAACACAAAGCCCCCTGATGAAGCCATACTTGGTCAATCGCCCCTGTCACTGCACGCATGCCCTGGGAGATGCGCGCGCCTTCAAATGCTGGTCCTGCTGCTGTTGATGCAGTCGAAATCTCCCCGTTGCTGAAGAGGGCGATCTCGCCGTTCGTTCCAATATCAACGAGAAGCGTGGGTTTATCAAAAACATCAGCATGAGCAGCCAAAAGTCCCGCAACTGTGTCACCGCCGACAAATCCGCCAATCTGAGGAAAAACAATGACCTCCGCCTCTGGATGCACCTGGAGTCCCAGTTTGCCAGCTGGAATCTTCTGAGCCTTCAGGAATGCCGGAGTAAAAGGCTTCTCGCCTAGAGCGGAGGGGTCAATCCCAAGTAACAGCTGCTGCATCGTTGTGTTCCCGGCAACCGTGACACGGCGGATATCAGAAGGTACACGCCCCGTTGACGCGCATAACGCATCAACAATTTCATTGAGGGTTTCAACAGCGAGACGTTGCAATTGGTGAAGCATTGCCGGATCAGCGCGCACTGCCGCAATACGGCTAATGACATCGTCCCCCTGGAGGACCTGACGATTCATTGTTGCGCGCACCGCACACTCAATTCCAGAATTTAGGTCATACAGCGATCCTGCCACTGTCGTGGTTCCCAAGTCGAAGGCGACACCATAGGTGCCTTCTGGCGAATCATCTTTCTCAACTTCAATCGAATCACCGTCTGTCAGAATGACATGGGACGCTTTCTGCGTTGCCACAGGTTCAATCTCAACTTCAAGTGAATCAACAACAAGGGTTTTGCATGCCAGACGCCACCCCTGCGCAAGTTCTTCACGCGTCAAGCGATGTTCAGAGTCACGCGGATCTGACCTGCCGGAGCGAACATGCACACGGCATTTAGCGCAGGTCCCTGCGCCATTGCAGGGCGTCTCAAGAAGCAGCCCACACCGACGTGCCGCATCCCAGACGGTTGAGCCTTCATCGACACGGACAACGGTTTGCGCTGGCAGAAAGCGAATGGTATGGTATGTCATACGTCTATACGCCCCTCTTGACCTAATAAATTACTTTCATAAAACAGGAAGGCGGACTACAAAGTCCGCCCCCTTTCCAGGACTATTCTGCTTTTTCAGGTACGCTCCGGTGTTTACTCCGGCACTCCGTGCAATAGAAGAACGGTTTATCCCACGTCGTTTCTTCTTCCTTCCCGCAGGTGTCACAGGTGCGAACCTGTTTGCGATGTTCTGTCCTGCAGTTGGAACAGAAAAATTCAGGGCCAGCCCACGTTGTAACTTCCGCACGTCCGCAATTCTTACAGGGACGGCTTTGTTCTTCACGGACCAGACGAATCTGCTGGGAATGCTCGTCCAGGAAAATTGGCGGCATATCTTGAATACCAGGCGTTGTCAGCAACGATGCGCTGCAGAGATTTTTCCCGTCGATATTGTTCATGGAGACGATCTGTACGCGCTTCCCCATGGCGCGCACACGCCGCAAGAGCGGAATATAATCCGCTTCACCAGCAACCAATACCGCCATATCATAACCGCTGGGCATGGACGCGAAATGGACCATCGCTGCTGCCAAAGAAACATTCACCCATTTATCATCAGGGTGAGCTTCGGGTTCGCGGCGGAAATCAATTTCCAGAATCTCCGTGTCATACGCACACTGCATTGCCAGGAATTCATAAAATGCTTTTTGCTTCGTCGGATTATATCCCTGCTTATTGACAGGTATTGTCCCAAAATAGTTCGTTCTTACGACATCAACTTCGGAGTCCAGAACATTTGCAATCTGATGCGCAATAATATCTGGTATGCGCTTATAATCGATTTCGAAACCACTCTCTTCCCCTAATGATTCGAATAGTGCCTGCCGACTATGATAAAGCCAGCTTCCATCGATGAAGATCATTGTTTTAACAGACATGTATTTCTACCTTTCTTATTTTACCCTAGTTCTTTTTTTATTAATAGGTACTTTTTTGAGTCCCTTTTGGATTTGTTAGTATGCCAAAAAAGATGCCCTTTGTCTATTGCCAAATTTTGCTGTTTACCCTATTTAATTTGCATTGGTCCGTTTCAGAGGGTTCGCGGTTCCCGCTATGCACCTATGACGAAATCGCCTGCCTTCAGAAACTACGCTATTACGTTCTTCGGGTGACTTGCAAGATCAAATGAACGTTTTTAGGCTGTGAGTTTATTGAGTTCCT
>JBAXCC010000169.1:0-8662 GCA_037141675.1 bacterium
ATTTTAATGACTGGGGCCATCCGCTTCAATACGGATGGGAGAATGGAAAGGCCGTCGTCCGTGCTGCGGGCAAGGATAAGGTGTTGTACACAGCCGATGATATTACCAGTACAGTCAAGATCCGAAACCCCGAATTACGAACGGACCATTGAACAGTACGTGCGGGATTATGATTAAGCCGACACGAAGCTCGAAGCCCCCTGACGAATCTCCCATATCTTGGACCGCGTAGTCAAGCAGTTAGGTTCTTGACTGTTATCGCCCCATCCGATAACCTGATCACCTTCCTTGTGGGGCATTTATCCCCATTGAGGTCGGCTTATTCACACTGTTAGGGAAAGTGAACCATGGGCTTCGCACTATATACGCTAAGCGTCACCGGCGCGCAGTCTGATTACCCAGTAATCAATCTGGAGGAGGCGCTCATCATTTTCAATTCCATGCCATGGGAAAAAGAGATGGAAGCGTGGGAACAAATGCCTGAAGGTGAGAGAGAGGACTGCATGCCTCTATTCCATCTCATGGACGATACAGAGCATGCGCTGAGGCTTACGGCATATTCACGCGATCTGGTGGGACTGGCGTACGACTATTCGATTAGAGGCCGCATGACATTTGCTGGCCCCGAATTTGAGCAGGGCTACTTTGGCACGGATCAATTTCCGAGGGCGTCCATACGCGAATTGCTCACACTGTTCTTCGCTTCAGATGAAGACCATATCCTCTCTCTGTTGCAGAAATATCCCGACCCCGAAGCTGCCGACACTGACGAAGAGCCATGATAAAGCGCCAGTGCTTACGGCTCGCAAAATCGCCGATCCTCAGCGTTTTCGCTTTGGTTGCCGACATAGCAATTTCCATATTTCAATTGCTCTTTATGGTGATGCCCTTGATTTTCTAACGCGTGACAGCAAGCTGTCTGGAAACTAGCTTGATTCGGGCAAAAAAATGTGACACTATTTGGACCTAAACAATGGAAGAGCAAATCAATTCTAAACAGCGCGTGTCGGATCATGGCGACGTGTTGACCGGAAAGCGTGAACGGATCACAAAGGAGGCCATTGATGAGTAAACAAAAAACTAATCCGCAACCGGAGCCGAAGCGCGCAGATAAGAAACTCAAAAAAATCCACCCTGCGCCATCTGCGGACAACACCCTATTTGACCGTGTCGCCTCCATCCTGGAACAGGCGCGCGGGAATGTCGTGCGTGCGGTCAACACGAACATGGTGCTGGCCTACTGGCTGATCGGACGCGAGATCGTGCAGGAACTTCAAGGCGGCAAGAGCCGGGCGGAATACGGAAAGCAGGTGGTGGAAGACCTTTCTGCTCGACTGACCGAGCGGTACGGACAGGGCTTTTCTACTCCAAATATCAAGAATTTTAGACAGTTCTACCAGGCCTATATGGATAGGTGCGCGGCGATTGGCTACCCAGCGGGTATCAAATCTGTAAACACCCAGATTCCACGCCCACTGGGCGGGGAATTGACTCCCGTTCAAAAAAGCTACCCACTGGGTAGCGAATTGTCACAAGGATTCTCTCCGCAACTCACGTGGTCCCACTACCGTGCCCTGATGCGTGTGGAAAACCGTGAGGCGAGGGACTTCTATGAGCGCGAGGCGGTGGCCGGCGGCTGGGATAAGCGCGTGTTAGAGCGGCAGATCCATTCCTATTATTTCGAACGGATCCAAAAGAGCAGGAAGCCGGAGAAGATGCTGGCCGAAGGCAGGAATCTGCCCGTCATGGCGACACCTGCGGCGGAAGAACTGAAGAATCCGTATGTGCTTGAATTTCTGGGACTGCCCGAGGTGGCTGAGCTTCGGGAGTCTGATTTGGAGCGTTGCATCATCACGCATTTGCAGCGGTTCCTGCTCGAACTGGGAACCGGCTTCGCCTTTGTCGCGCGGCAGAAACACATCCGTATCGGAGAGGACGACCGTTTTATTGATCTGGTTTTCTACCACTGCCGCCTGAAATTCTATCTGCTGATTGACTTGAAGGTGGGCGAGTTGACCCATGCGGATGTGGGGCAGATGGACGGATATGTAAGAATGTTTGATGACCTGACTGCCACGCCAGATGACAACCCGACCATTGGCCTTATCCTCTGCACGGAGAAGAATGAGACGGTGGCCCGCTATTCAGTACTAAAAGACCGCAAGCAGATTTTCGCCTCCAAGTATATGCTCTGCCTGCCAACGGAAGAGCAACTCCGTCAGGAAATCGAAAAAGAGCGTAAGCTGATTGACGCGGCCTCGAAGGATAAGAAGGAACTACAATGAGTTCTTCGAATCCAGGTCCTTTAGAATGGTGGTTACTGAAATGGGTTATCGCACCGGTCGCTCTATTGTATCTGACCTGGACGCTTGCCAGCATTGAGTTTATGAAGTACAAGTGCCAGCAGATAGCAGAAGAACTTGGCTACATCGAATCGTCCTATATTCCGACGCGGTCCAGGACCGGAGAGGAGTGCATCTGCAAGATGAAGCGCAACCCCGACGGAACCATCGACGAGAACGCAATGCTCGTCATTGATCTTGACATGTGGAAGCGGAAAAGAAAACCTGCGAGCACCTCGGACTGTCCACCAACAGCCAGTCAGCCACAAGCCCACCGCCCGGGGAACAGGTAATAAACGGCGGAGTAATTTTTAACTACGGATTGCGCGGATTGACTCGGATTGTTGCTTTGAATTCTAATCCTTAAAATCCTGTTCATCCTGTCAAAAACATTGAGATCGCTATTTTTTCGTGCTTTTCGCCTGCCCACCGTAGGCGTATTCGCGAAGGTGGGTGTGTTTCGTGGTAAAAAATGGAGGCAAAGGACAGGATCGGTCTTTCACCATTCTACAAAACAAAAACCCCTGCAACTCATCGAGTTACAGGGGTGAAAATGGCTCCAGCAGCAGGATTCGAACCTGCGACCAATTGGTTAACAGCCAACAGTCTAAACGAGATATATAAAGGCGTTTATACGTTTTTTGCTTCTTTTTTGGTGCGTGTTGGTAAGTGTGTGGAGAAAACGCTTGTATCACACTCCAAAATGTAATAATATCGACCATATCGTTAAGCAACACCAGAAAACAAGGCAACTATGGGCTTAGAACTTCGAAAAGGGCGGGGTGGGAAGATGCGCCCAACTTGGTACGGACGACTTATGACCGTAGAAGGCAAGGGGCGTGTCGTCAATCTCAAAATTAAATGGACTGGAACGCCGCCCCCTAACCTGCGGGAAAGCGGGGATAAGTTATTTGAAGCAAGCCGGGCGGCGGCACTTGCCAAGTTTAAGGAACTCCAAGCGGGCGTGGCGGACCTGGAAACAACCGCCTACCATACCAGAAAGCTAGTGCAGATCAAGACAGGCAAGCAACCAACCTTTGCCAAGATTGCCGACCTTGCCAGCCATTGGCGCAAGTTATCTCGCGAAACCCAGCCGACGGAGGGCTGGCTAAAATGGTGCGATACGGTTTTCAATCGGTTTACTGAGGCAACCCCAGCGACCTACCTTCACGAAGTGACCCCCGATCAAGCCACCGCCTACGCCGAAAAACTACGGCAAGACTTCACGCGCAAGACGGCCGGCGGCGCAGCGGGGCTCCTAAAATCCGCCTTTGCCAGACTGCTCCCGACGGGGATGCCTAACCCGTGGGCAACGCGTATTTCACGCAGGGGGCGAGGGGCGACCAATGGAGATACAGTACACCGCCGACCACTGACCACCACAGAGCTTACCACGCTATTTGACACAGCCCGCCCCGACCCCATGCTTTACGCCTTGACCGTCTGCGCGGCATGTACAGGGATGCGCATCGGGGATGTTTGCCTTTTGCAGTGGTCAAGCGTTGACTTTAGGGCGGGCGTGATTAGCGTACGGACTTCCAAGACCGGGGCGCAAGTCGAGATCCCCATTTTCAAGCCCCTGCGGAAAGTCTTGGAAGTCGCCCTTGCAGAAAAGGAGGTCAGCCCCTACATTTGGCCGGATGCAGCAAGAATGTATGAGAAAAATTTAACGGGCATTACCTACCGGGGCAAGGTGCTCTTTGCGCGGGCCTTCGCAAAAAAAGCCGAGCCCCCACAGGACGTACCGCAAAGCGGTCAGATTGAGGCCCACAAGCAGGACCTTTCCAAGATATTGCCCCGCGTTCTGGAAGCCGTCCAGGGGGCAGGATTTGCCAAAGCAAAGCAAGTCCGTATTACGGACACCCTAACCCGAGTTGCAAGCGGTCAATCATATCGCGAGATCGCAACCGAGACGGGGCGCAAGCGGTCAATCATATCACAAGACCTCCAGGAAGCTGAGCGCGTCAGCGGCTTTATCCTGCGGCGGGGCGCAACCGTAAAGAACGGGCGCGACCTCAAAACACTTATTGGTGCAACACGGCAAAAGCGAGGCGACGGTAGCAAACTGCGGGCGGCTTCTGTGCTGGGCTGGCACTCTTTGCGTGGCACTTTTTGCACGCTGGGGCTTGCGGCGGGAATACCGATTGAAACGCTTAAACTCATTACAGGGCACACCACAACCGCGACCATTCAAAAGCATTACAACAACCCCCAGAGGGAACACTTACGTGAGATACTGGGTGATAAATTGCCGGAAGTATTGACAGGGCAAAAAGAAGAAAAAACCAAACAGAAGAAAGCTCAGATGAAACAACTTGCCGACCAGATTAAAGGAATGACAAAAGCTGAGCGGAAGAAACTCGCGAAATTGATTGGAGATAAATAATGGAGCCCGAACTTATAGATTTACTTATTGTTGGAGGACCTCCTCTCAACTATGGCCGGTTCAAAATCAAGGTGCGCCAAGTCCCCTTCACTTTCGAAGGGATTAACGAAGCATTCAGGTTGTTACCTGAATGCAACCATCTTGTTGTCATGCCGGGGCAAGATATTTTTGATTCACCACTCGTAGCGAATAACTTTGAATGGGCTTACGAGAATTCGGGAGTCGACCAATGTCTACTAAAATTAGGTCTGTTTTCCATAAAGTCTAATGACCCTATTCCAGATCAAATCAGTAATATACTTAAAGATATACAAGGCATGGATCATTCCCTTTTTACAAGACGTGTCGCCTGTGCATTCTTTGCGCATCTTTGCGAAGGAATGTACAATATTGTCGAGAATGGCGGGAGTGTGTATGTGTTAATGCCAGAGGACTACCCGTCCTGGGATAAAAACGATAAAACTTTTATGGTTCATGCGATGCCAGGCATTGACATTACAACCACTTCAAAATGGTCGCGTCGTGTCAGAGGGGAGTTCTCTTCAATATTGGATGGTAACCCCTCCAAACTTTTGTTCTCTTTCGAACCAACCTATTTAGAAAAATATTCGGAAGATTATTTTTCGGGTAATAGCGGAGAATTGGACACCCCCCATCGAATTTTAAGGCTATTGCCAGAGCCTACAACTGTTCGATGGAAAGTGGGAGCGGTCGATCGCGCAAATGGATGGAGAGTGTTAGTTTTAATATGGGGGAGTGGCAAATTGATTTTTGCACCAGCGCTGAGCTGGACTTCGGTATTAAAAGAACTAGGCGTGGACGGGTTTGATGGATCCGAAACCCAAAAAATTGAATGCAGTACGGTAGATGCTGGCTGTACTGACCAGAAACTATCTGTTCCGGCTCGTGGTTCATTGGCAAACAAACTCCCTACAAGCAAAGATGAAATAACAAGGTGGAATGAAATATTAGGTTGGGCAGGAACAGACGGTCGTCGCGGAGCAATCAGGTCCATCGAGGATCTGGCATGGACATTGGATATGCTTCCCAAGGAAATGTTGAAGTCCAATAAAAAAGTGGACGTTTATTCTATTGATGGCTCAATATCCAGAGCTAAAACAACTGGTGAAGCACTAAGAAAAACAATTAGTCGCCTTAAAGCAAAGCAAGGGTTGCCCGAAAGTCTAATAAGCCTTCTTGATGAAGCTGACAAAAGTTGGAAAAACCACTTCCATCATTCGTAGCGGACTAAAATATTTGACAGGATGTCCCGGAAACACTGTCTCATTGTCCCGGACTATTTCCCGGACACAGTCCCGGACATAGTCTGACTTAATGTGCATTAAAATATAAACATTTCTGAAATTTCAAGAATTAACAACTGTTTAACGTCGCTTTAGCATCTACTTACATATGTCCGGTTAAGTCCGGTCTTTAACATGCTCCTCCTCTCCCCGTAACCCGTGTTTTTACTAACCTTGAATGGTTAGGCGCGGGACGAACGAGGGAAATAATGAACATCGAAGTTCGACTCACGAAGATACTTAGCGCAACACCCAGTCAACTGGAAAAAATTGACGACGTGCTCGAAAATAGAACGGCTTCAGCCGAATCGGTTAATACGAAACTACTGACTTTCTCGAATGCTGCCACGCTATTGGGTGTATCGCGGCAGACACTGTGGAGAATGTGTAATGATAATAAAATACCGACCGTCGAGATCCGGACCGGAAGTCGCCGTGTGCCTGCTGCTGCTCTGACAGCGCTTGTTAAACGTGCGGAATTTAAGGGAGGGCAGGCATGAATAATTTAGACTCAGTGTTAAATAAGCTTCGCGAGCTTAGTGGCCGGGAAACGGTGAGATCGGGATCTGGTTTCAAGGCTTGCTGTCCTGCACACGATGACGCAAATCCAAGTTTAAGTATTCGAGAAGACAAAAACGGCAAGGTCCTTTTGCGGTGCCACGCTGGTTGCACGAATGAAGCCATTCTTTCAGCTTTAAGGTTGGAGGCCAAGGACTTATTGGCGGCATCGAGTCACAAGCAAGCGGGGAAAACGAAAAAAAGACCGCACGCTTTTCTGACTCTTGATGAGGCGATTGAATCAGTGCGTCTTAGTCTGGGCAAGGCCTTGCATCAAGAGTTACGTACGACCACTCGGTACATGTATCAGGATAATTCAGGTACGGATGTCTTTGCGGTCTTACGTTTTGATCCTGTGGAAGGTGGTCCGAAGTCATACCGCCCATTCCACTCATCTGACGGTGGTTGGTGTATCGGCGATCCCGAGGGGCTCCTGCCGCTTTATAATCTGAGGAAGGTTACGACAAGTACTGGCCGAATTTATGTAGTCGAGGGCGAAAAATGTGCGGATCTTTGCAATGGGTTAGGGTTCACTTCGACAACGTCGGCTCACGGTTCCCAGTCAGCAGGTAAGACCGACTGGAGCCCGTTGGCGGGTCGTGACGTGGTCATTATTCCAGACAACGACGAGCCTGGCAAAATGTATGCAGCTGATGTGGCCCGTAACCTTACGATGCTTACCCCCCCTGCGCGAGTAAGGATCGTCTCGTTGCCGGATGTCACGGAATCTGGGTCTGACATCGTCGATTACCGGAAGCTCCATGAGAAAAAATCTTCCGAGGAGCTGCGGCAAATGATCGAAGCTCTAGCCGAGAACACGCCGGAGTGGGCAAATAACGCACCAATAGCAGTCATACTGGATGAGGCGCCAGATATTATTAATCGGCCGTTACGACTCTTAAGTGGAAACGCATATCTTGTCTCGTGGGTGCACGTACAATCGGGTACCGATCAAGTAATGAAACGGGTTGTGCTACGCAACGACGGCAAGTATTTCGCCGAAGAGGGTGTGCCAGGCGCGCTCCCTTTCTCCGACCTCGGGCTTAAGGTGAAGATGCCCACCGTACCGCACCCTGATTCGTTGCTGAGCGGCGCGGGGCTGAAGCGATATGCAGACGGCGTGAGGCCGGACCCAGCGGAGGTGTTAAACAGGGTGCGTGCCGTAGTCGGGCACTTTATGGACTTCTCGCATTCGATCGGTACGCAGTCCGATCTCGTCGACCTGGTTTCGTGCTATGTTATGGCAAGTTATCAGCTCGATGCATTTTCGGTGATCGGTTATCTGTGGCCGAACGCAGACAAAGGCTCAGGAAAAACGAAGCTGCTGGCGGTGGTGACTGCCTTGGGTTGCATGGGCGTACTTGTTACCGCAGGCGGCACATTCGCAAGCCTTCGCGACCTTGCCGACTATGGTGCTGTGCTCGGATTCGACGATGCTGAGAACGTGATGGATTCGAAACGCGTAGATCCGGACAAACGCACACTGCTGCTCGCTGGAAATCGGAAGGGGTCATACGTGACTCTTAAAGAGCCTTTCGGCGATGGATGGACGACACGGTATATCCATGTCTTCTGCCCGCGCCTGTTCAGCGCTATCAATCTGCCCGATGAGACCCTCGGTAGTCGAACCATTGTGGTACCTCTACTGCGCAGTTCCGACAAAATCAAGGCTAACCGTGATCCCTCTGACGTAGAGTGCTGGCCGACCCCAAGGCGTCCGCTTGTCGATGATCTTTGGCTGACCGGCCTTGAAAGCCTGCAAAAAATGCCCTTCTATGATCGCAAAGCGGCGGATATTGTGCCTCTTGCAGGAAGGGTGTTGGAGCCTTGGCGGGCCATCCTCGCCGTAGCACTGTGGTTGCAAACGGAACATGGTGTTACTGGGATATTCGACCGACTGTCCACGTTGGCCATCAAGTACCAACGCGATCGCGTAGATGTTGAGGAGACCAGTCCCGTACGCGTTCTTCTTCTTGCCGTCTACAGGATATTAAATGCAGCGGGGTTAGATCTTGTAGAGTTTACTCCAACCCAGGTGACTGACGCCATGAACTCCATCGCAAGAGAAGAGG
>JBAXCC010000170.1:0-8657 GCA_037141675.1 bacterium
CCTTAGCGGAACGCGCGATTACTCGACTTGGATCATCCATTACGCGGGCAAAGGCGGTTGTCTATCTCGATTGCGGAAAGGATTCCAAGATCGCAAAGGGAAAAGATGGAGTCATGCTTGAGCAGACCAATGGTAAAGGCTGGACGTTTGATGATTCCGTTGAGGGCACTGTTGCTTTTAATGGCTCTGATGTGCGTTTCTCCCTGACGGGACTAAAGCAGGGGCAAAATTATAAAGTGTCCTGGAGTTGGTGGGACTATGATTCCACGGCCCGCATCCAATCTGTCTGGGCGGGTCAGTCTCAGCTGCTGCCTGCAACGCAGTTGCCATCCCATACCCAGCAAAAGCCAGCAGAAACGCTGTCCGCGGTTATACCGGCCACGGCGATTCACAAGGGATCTGCTCTGTTGCGCTTTAAGCAAGAGGGAGGGGTGAATGTCGTCGTTTCGGAAATCTGGATTACGGAGACAGACGAAGTGGCGAAGCCGGTTGCGGTCACGGAAGAATCTAAGCCCGTCACGATCACGAAAGACCTTGCGGTTATTTCTGAACCTGAGGTTCGCGCCAATGCAGGGGCTCCAAAGAAGGTTTTGATTCTGACAGGCATGGAACATCACAATAACTGGAAACAACTCACGCCAATCCTCGTTGAAGCCTTTGCAAAAGATAAACGGCTGGAAGTGAGTGTCAGTGAGCAACCGTCCATAATGACCAAGGCGGATATTCTTGCGAAATACGATGGGTATGTGATGCTCTACAACAACAGCGACAAGAAGCCTGCGCCTGAGGGAGCACTAGAGAATCTCAAGAAGGCTGTTGAAGGCGGCAAGGGGCTTGTGTTAGTTCATTTTACAAGCGGGGCCTTTCATGAGTGGAAGACGAATACGGGATCTCCTGTATTTGCCGAACTGGCCGGACGCGTATGGAATCCCAAACTAAGGGGGCATGATCCGCATGGGACATTCACCGTTAATATTGTTGATAAGGCTCACCCCATCGTAAAAGGGATCAGTGACTATGAGCAAATTGACGAACTGTATACCTGCCTCGAAGGAACGGCCCCCATTCATGTTGTGGCATCGGGTGTCTCCAAGGTGGACAAGAAGGTCTACCCGCTGGCCTTTGTGCTGAACCCTGGCAAGGGCCGTACCTTCCATTGCGCACTTGGGCATTCGGAAAAGGCCTTTAATGAGCCGACGAAGCAGATGTTCCGGCAAGGGGTGTTGTGGTCGATAGGCCTGGAGTGATGTGGACCTGGTAAGAACCACGGATTAACACAGATGAACACGGATTGAATGGAACGGGAGGATTTCACCACGAAGTGCACGAAGAACACGAAGGTTGGAAGGATTAATTCATGACACCTTCGTGCTCTTTGTGAACTTTGTTGTGAGGATTCTGAAATTATAGAAATGGAGAAGAAGATGAAGATCAGTTTTCACACAGATGCGTTTAATACAAGTTTCAGAAGTTTTGAGTCTTGTTTGCAGTGGGCACAGAAGAATGATGTTCACAACATCGAATGTGGCCTTATTGACGGCGTGAGCTGGATTCATGGATTGGGCTACCAGCCGCATGTGGCGCTCTACGAAGATCCGCTCATGCTGAAGAACAAAATGGCCACGTACGGTGTCAAATTCTCGCAGGTGGATGCCGCCTTCCCGCTCTCAGGGAAGGACGGGCCGACCTACGGTGTGCCATACGTGCTCAAAACCCTGCCCTGGGCAAAGCTGGCGGGGTGTCCGAACATTGCGACCACGGATGGCTTGCACAGACCGGAAGGGCTGACCGATAATGAAGCTATGGATCTCATGAAGCGGTCTTACGAGCAGATCCTGACCGTCGCCGAAGCGTATGAGATTTTCATCAATATCGAAGTGCATGGCTACTTCACCACGAAGCCGGATATGCTTGAAAAGATGCTGGCCTTCTGCGACTCCAAGTGGCTGGGGCTCAATCTGGATACCGGCAACAGCTTTATTGCAGGGCAGAGTCCGGTCGAGTTTGCCAAGCGCTTCATCAAGAAGATCCGCCATGTGCATGTCAAAGACGTCTCCGAATCGCTTGCTGCGCTTGTGCGTGGGAATGCGACCGGCATTGCGCTCAGCCACTGTGCGATTGGCGATGGCGTGAATGCGGACAACATCAAAACGGTGATTGGCATTTTGAGAGATAATGGATATACTGGGACATTAAGTATGGAATGCGAGGGTAATGGGGGACCGATGATTGAAAAGTCATTGGCGTGGATGCGCTGCACGTTGAAGGAATTGGGCGTTCCAGAAGAAAAATAAGCGTCTCAAATCAAAATAGGGGGGATACGTATGAAGCAGACACAGACGAGTCGTCGTCATTTTCTGGGGGGCACACTGGCCGCTACAACGATAGGAACGATCTTATCGCAGGACATGGCGCACGCGCAGGACGTTAAGCCTGCGGCGGAGCCGAAAACGTATGAGCGCAAAATCAAGATCGGTATCATAGGCGGCGGACATCGCGGGAATCTCATTGGTGATTTTATGAAGAAGCACGGCGGTTATCAGATTGCTGCTGTTTGCGACTATTTTCCTGAGGTTGTCAAAGCGATGGGCGAAAAATATGGTGTACCTGAAAATTTCAGATTTTCAGGACTTAAAGGCTATAAGCGCATGATCGAAAGTGGCGCCATTGAAGCGATGTGCGTCTTGGATGTCCCATACTTTTATCCTGAGCAGGTTTCGGATGCTGTCGATGCTGGCATTCATGTCTATATGGCGAAACCGATAGCGGTCGATGTGCCTGGCACGCTGCTGGTCGGTAAAAAGGCTGAGGCGGCGACCCAAAAAAATGTGTGCGTGTTGGTGGATTATCAGCTCCCTCTTGATCCTGCAAACGCGGAAATTATTAAGCGTATCAAAGAAGGCGGATTAGGGAAGTTGGCGCACATGAGTTCCACTGGAAAGACAGGGGCATGGAATGATCCGGAAAAGGGCAAGGATATTTCCAGCCGTTTCCGTCATGTGGTCTGGCTGTCGGATGTCGCGCTGAGTGGCGACACCATCGTCTCTTACGACATACACATTATTGACGGTATCATGGCTGCATTAGGCAAGGCGCCGGTTACTGCCTATGGGAAGTCGCGCATTGTACGTCCCAACCCACATGGAGATCGCGTCGACACCAGTCAGACGATTTTTGAGTTTGACGATGGAGCTACGTGGATGCATATCACGCAATCCATGAATAATAATGCAGGCTATACCGATCTCACGTCTAGCTTATACGGTGATAAGGCCAGTGCCTATATTTCTTATGCATCAGGGAAGGTGTATGTTCGCGGAGGCGATAAGCATCATGTTTCGGAGGTCAGTAAAGGGATCTACAACGAAGGCGCCGCTGCGAATGTTGCACAGTTCTACACGAATATTGTGGACAAGAAGTTTGGAAATGAGACTGTGCCTCGGGCTATTCTAGGCCACCTGACCTGCATTCTTGGGCGCGAAGCGTCTGCTCGTGGATGCCGTTTGACGCTGGATGAACTGATTAAAGAAAACAAGAAGCTGACGGTTGATCTGACGGGGCTAACGGTCTAGGAGGTGAACACGTATGAAATCGCTTCCGTTGTGGCTTACGTTGATGTTTTGCTCAACACTGTTTGCAGAAGATCTTCGGTTCATCCCGAAGGACGGTGGCTTCAGCTTTGACACCGGTGCGTTTCGTGGGTCACCCCAGACGAAGGGGTTCCCGAGATCCATCCAGCCGCTTACGGAGTGCTCTACCGGGACGCAACTCGCGGGTAAGAATGGAGTGTTAACGCATTATCGCCTCTTTGCGGAGAACCAGCGCTTCCTGCCGGATGCCTTCAACTGGGGTTGTACCGCGAAAGCATTGCCCGACGGAAGCGTGGAAATACAGTGGGCCCCGGATGAGCAACACCCGTTCGCCTTGAAAGCGGTCTATACGTGGGCGGCATCCAACATGCTGGATGTGGCGACCACCGTGACTGCGCAGTGCGACCTCAAGAAGTTTGAATCCTTTCTCGGTTCTTACTTCAACGGGTTTCCGATCACGTATGGCTATGGGCCGAGCGGCTTTGTCCAAATCACCAAGAACGAGGGCGAGTGGATCTGTTTCCCGCGCGATGAAGCTGCGGATAAATTATTGCGGGATGGACGATGGGAGAAGCCTCCCCATCCGGTCAACTTCAAGCGTATCGCCTTCTATGGAGAACCGCTGGTGATGCGCAAAGACCCAGGCAGCGGACTGACAGTGGCCGTCATGTCTTTGCGGAATGATTGTTTCGCCACGCTTATGCCCTATGGGGAAGACTCCCATCGCTCACTGTATCTTTCGCTTTTTGGTCGTGACCTCAAGCATGGCGAATCAATCACCGCCCATGCTCGACTCGTGATAGGCCGTTTTTCAGAACCAGAGATCTTAGCTTTATATCATGATTATCAGAACAGGAAAGGCAGGTAACAGATGAAGATCGGCGTCAATCTACTCTTATATGCGACATGCGTCACCCAGGAACATACCCCGCTTTTGAAGGCCATGAAAGAGGCTGGCGCGGATGGCGTGGAGATTCCCACAATGGAGGGGAAGGTTTCGGACTATGTGGCGCTGGGGAAGCTGCTTGATGATCTTGGTTTAGAGCGGACGGCCTCCATGGCGTTTGTGACGCCTGAGCAAAATCCTGTAAGTGCCGACCCTCGGCAACGCCAGGGTGCGGTGGATCATCTGAACTGGCTCATCGATTGTGCGCATGCCATGGGCTCGACCGTGATTTGCGGTCCGATGTTTCAGACGATCGGGCAGTTCACAGGAAACGGACCAACAGAGGCCGAGCTTGCCCGAGCGGCAGAAGCTCTCCTTCATGTGGCGGACAACGCACAGGCCGCGGGCATCACCCTTGCTCTGGAACCGCTCAATCGGTTCGAGTGTTATCTGTTGAACACGCTCAAAGATGCGGCGACCTTTACACGGCGTGTGAATCATCCGTCCGTCGGAGTTCTGTTTGACACCTTCCATGCGAATATTGAAGAGAAGGATATGGTTGCTGCCATTCGCGAGCATGGCAGGGGTATCATACGCCACGTGCATTGCAGCGCCAACGACCGGGGTATTCCAGGGGAAGGACATATTCCGTGGCAGGGCGTCTTTGGCGCCTTGAATTCGATCGGCTACGATGGCTGGTTTGTGCTGGAAGCTTTTGGCCGTTCCTTGCCCGGGCTTGCCGCCGCCACGAAAATCTGGCGCGATCTCTTTGATGACCCGCTAAATGTAGCGCGCCAAGGGGTGCCGTTCATCAGAAAGATGATGGCCGCGTCGATGAAATAGGTCTTCAAAGTCCTGCGCCTTTTTTTGAGTCTTGGCGTCCTCAAACCTCCCATAACAACTTCGTAAATGCGTATCAAATAAACGCAAATACAAAGGTTTTTCTTTTGGGGATCTGCTACACTAAAAACATTGATATCTGCTATCGATTAATGGTTAAACGCGAACTTATGAAAACAGGAGCAAACGTGAAACGATTTCTGGCGATATGTGTTCTATTTCTGGCTGTGACCGCCACGGGTGCCGAGTTGGCCTTGGGCGTGCGTGTGAAACCGTTGCCTCTCGAAAATCGCTTTGGAGAGGCTGATTACTTTGTCTGGTGCGGTGCACCGGTCAAAGGTCCTGACGCCAAGTATCATCTCTTTTATTCACGCTGGCCAGTGAAACGTGGTTTTGCGCCCGGATGGGCGCTGGCTTCTGAAATTGCCTATGCAGTTTCAGATCGTCCGCAGGGTCCATATAAGCCTGTCAATGTCTCCTTGCCTCCTCGAGGGGTGAATCCGAAGACAGGAAAAAAGTATTGGGATGCGGATGTGACCCATAATGCAAATGCGCTTTATTACAAAGGGCGATATTACATCTTTTACATGGGCAACTATGGGGACGGGAAGACATATCCGCAGCATCGCAATAATCAGCGCATCGGTGTGGCGTATGCTGAGAAGCCTGAAGGTCCCTGGACCCGCCCGGATGAGCCTTCAGTGGATGTAAGCCCTGCTAAGGATGCGTTTGATTCCTTGATGACCTCCAATCCGGCAGGCGCGATCCGTCCGGATGGAGGCGCCCTTATCATCTATAAGGCGGTCAATATCGTGGATGGCAAGTCCATGGGCGGACAGGTTCGATATGGTGTTGCCTTCGCGGATAAGCCAGAAGGCCCTTATGTCAAGCAGAAGGGCAACATCTTTGAGTCGGATAAACCCGGCAAGCATTCCATGATTGCCGAGGACCCCTTTATCTGGTTTTCAAAAAAATATGGCGACTGCTATTATGCGTTGACGCGGGATGTGGTGGGCCTTTTCACTGGCGCGAGTGGGGGCATTGCGCTCTTCACCTCTAAGGATGGATTGAAGTGGGTGCCGGCAAAACAGCCGAAGGTTCTCGGCAACACATTTCAGTTGGCAGACGGCACACCGAGTGATAGCAAAATTGAGAGGCCCGCATTGCTCATTGAAGAGGATGAACCTACTTTTCTCTTTGGGGCGACGGATGGTTATCGTGTAAAAGGAAAGATCAGTACGAACGTCCAGATACCCTTGAAATAGAGATTTCACATAAATATACCCACGGCGGGGGTTGGAGGCAACGTACTCCACCCCCCCGCCTATTTTATGTGCTTTGTTCTCGATAGTGGGCGGGCGTGATTTTGGTCAAGGCTTTGAATGCCATGCGGAATGTCTTGAACGAGCTGAATCCGCAGGCATAAGCAATCTCGCTGAGTGTGCGGTATGTTTCGGTTTGAAGGAGCAGCGTCTTGGCATGGTTGATTCGCTGAGTAAGAATATAGTTGTGTGGAGTGATGCCAAGCTGTGTCTGGAAACGTGTTTCAAGCGTCCGTCTCGATAGATTCATATTTTGAGCAATAGAAAGCACAGAAAATGGACAGGCTATGTTTTTCTGGACGTAGGCAATGACTTGTTTGATAATAGGGTCATCGTCGTAAAGACGGCTCGTCGATTGTCTCTGAATGATGCCACCGGGAGGGACTAGGATTAATTTTGTCTTGGGGGAACGCTTCAAAATGAGGTGATGCAGGAGCTCCGCTGCAGCCGAACCGCACGCAAACGGGTCACGCGAGATACTGGAGAGCGATGGCGTACAGTAATCACAGGTTATCTGGTCATTGTCAATGCCGAGCACAGAGACATCGTCCGGCACGTTCAAGTTAAGCTCCTCGCAACATTCCAGAATGACGCGGGCGCGGTAATCGTGGACGCACAGAACGCCGACAGGCTTGGACAGGCGTGTTAACCACGTGAGAAGAAGTCTCTTTTGCTGCTGCCAGGAGACGACTCGGTGACTCATGGGATGAAGAAATTCGGAAAAGGAGCATTTCATCTCTGTTGCGCGTTGCTGGAGCCCCGCAGAACGCTCTTGAGAAAACCAGACTTGCTTAAAACCATAATACGCAAGATGCTTGATCCCTGTCGCAATAAAGTGGTCTGCGGCAAGCCTGCCCATTGCTCGGTAATCCGCGTTGACACGCGAGAGGCTATTAGGGGTAGGGGGGTACCACCCTGAAAGGTTGACAACAGGAATGGAAAGTTTGCCGGCAAGCTCTTCTTCGCGTCGAGACATGAGTACTGTGATCACGCCGTCACCCTTCCATTTCCGGAGTGCGGGGATGTGTATTGTTTCTTCGCCACTACTCTGCAACGAGGGCGGACTGGTGATAATGGCCCAGCCGTTATGACGGTCTGCATACGATTTAATGCCGCGCAACGTTTCAGCCATCCAAGGGATGCTTGCCGGAAAGACAACGGCAATAGTTGTTTTTTTCCTGACCATCATGAAGCTTCATCATACTTTACCCTTCCTGTATTGCCAAGCATATTTTCGCATATTAGGATTTATTTGCGTATTTTGGCCCTTGCCAAATGATGAGTCTTTGTGTCATTCTAGAAACATGTTTTCAAGTCAACAGTTCAAATGGGTTGTTTGCACATTGCTTTTTCTGGCAGTGACTATACTCTATATGGATCGTCAGGCCCTTTCGATTCTTGCGCCGCAATTGACCCAAGATTTGAAATGGAAAGAAACGGACTATGGCAACATGGTTACCGCTTATCAGTTGGCGTATGCGGTCGGTGTATTTGGTGCGGGCTGGGTGATTGATCGACTTGGGACGAGATGGGGCTTTACGCTTTTCATCGCGCTATGGAGCCTTGTGACTGCGGCTCATGGTTGGGCTGCTTCCGTGATCTCTTTCATTCTCGTCCGTTTTGCACTAGGGTTCACGCAGTCAGGTTGTTTCCCGTGTGCGATCAAAGCTGTCGCGGAATGGTTCCCGAAAGAGGAACGGGCGTTGGCTACGGGATTCTTCAACACAGGATCGATGATCGGTCCGATACTTGCACCGCTTGTGATCCTTGCTGTCTATGCGAAAAGTGGCTGGGGCTTGACATGTCTGGCACTCGGCATTCTCGGATGGATCTGGTGTCTGATCTGGATGGCGTTTTACAGGAGTCCGGACGTACGTCCTTCGGAATGTTCAGGCGTAGAGGAACATGCCATGCCCCTTCGAGAGGTTCTTCGCAACCGGGCGACATGGGCATTTTTCTTCGGCAAACTGATGACTGATCCGATCTGGTGGTTCTTCCTGTTCTGGTTGCCCAAGTTCC
>JBAXCC010000171.1:0-8652 GCA_037141675.1 bacterium
GAGAGATCCATCATCTCCTTTTCAAAGCGTACACCGTATTTGAGCAACTTGCCATCCCACTCGGTCATGCGGAAGCCCATCGACTGCTTTTCTTGCGTCTCTTTATAGGACGCATAGAGTTTAATCATGGCGTCCATGATGGTGCGATGGTCATCGCGGGTGTCTTTGTTGACCTGTTGTTTCAGACGGCTCAGTGAACCGAAAGGCTCGATGCGTCCGTTGCGCAAATAGAACTGGCCTTCCGTGATGTAACCCGTGTTGTCCGGCACAGGATGGGTTACGTCATCACCCGGCATCGTTGTTACAGCGAGAATCGTGATGGAGCCCGCGCCTTCGAAGTCGACCGCCTTTTCATAGCGTGATGCGAGCTGGGAATAGAGGTCGCCGGGATAGCCGCGGTTCGAAGGGATCTGCTCCATAGTAATCGCGATCTCTTTCATGGCGTCAGCGAAACTGGTCATGTCCGTCAGAAGCACGAGCACCTTCTTGCCTTGCAGCGCGAACTGTTCGGCTGTTGCGAGTGCGATATCCGGTACGAGCATGCATTCCACGATAGGGTCAGAGGCTGTGTGCACAAACATCACGGTGCGCGAAAGGGCGCCGGATTCATCGAGCGTGTCGCGGAAGTAGAGGTAATCATCGTACTTGAGTCCCATACCGCCAAGGATGATGATGTCGACTTCCGCCTGAAGCGCAATGCGCGCGAGCAATACGTTATAGGGTTCGCCGGCACGAGCAAAGACCGGTAATTTTTGCGATTCGACAAGCGAGTTGAAGACATCGATCATGGGGATGTTTGTGCGGACCATGTTTCGCGGCATGATGCGCTTGGCAGGATTCACGGACGGCGTGCCGATGTCAATGAGGTTATCGGCCAGAACAGGCCCCTTGTCGCGCGGCTGAGCGCTTCCTGTGAAGGAACGTCCGAGCAAGGCGTCAGAGAACGATACGCGCATGGGGTGGCCAAGGAAACGTACCCGTGCATCGGTTGCAATGCCGCGAGCGCCAGCAAAGACCTGGAGCGTAACATTTTTGTTTTCAAGCTTGATGACCTGGGCTAGCGAGGTGCCTGTACGTGAAGTTACCTCTGCGAGTTCACGATATTTGACACCCTCTGCGCGAAGCCGGATCACGCTTCCCGAGAGGTTGTCTATGGTATGATAAAGTTTATGCATCTTTGATTCTCCTCACGTCGAATAAAGGAATATTGAAAATTGAAACTGGAAACTTGGCCTTGCTTCGCTCATAACAGGTGTGCAATCTTACGTGTGGGTTGCCGTAGCAATCGTTTTCACAATGGCATCGTGGCGTGTTGCGAACTCGGGGGAGTCCAGCGCGGTTTGATTCCAGTCGATGAAGGCTTGCGTAAGGCTGTGGAAGAACTTGCGGGCAACAGCCTTGTCCGTAAAGGGATAATCTGCACTCAATGCCTTTTCCGCCACGCCGAACATCTCGCGCTGGCGGTCTGCTGGTGTTGCCGCGTCAACCTCGTTGTAGGCGTTCTGCTGCAGATAAACAGCATCGAGCAACTCGGCTTTCAAGTAGAGAAGGAAGTCTTGGGCGCTGGTCCCTTCTTCGCCGACGACCTTCATCATCTGCGCCACGTTGTTGCCGGACTGGAGTATCTTGCGCAGACGTTCCACGCGGTCGTTTTCGATAATGCTTTTGTACTTGCTCCAGCTTTCAAGCGGGTCGATGGCCGGGAAGCGGTGCGCATCTGAGCGGGCGCGTGACAGACCATGGAAAGCTCCGACCACCTTCAAAGTTGCCTGTGTCACGGGTTCGTCAAAATTTCCACCAGCGGGTGACACGGTGCCGCCGATGGTAACTGATCCTGTCGAGCCGTCTTTCAGGCGGACGAGGCCTGCACGCTCATAAAAGTTTGCGATGAGCGATTCGAGATAGGCCGGAAAGGCTTCTTCGCCGGGGATCTCTTCGAGGCGTCCAGACAGTTCGCGCAACGCCTGCGCCCAGCGCGATGTGGAGTCTGCCAGGAGCAGCACATTCAGGCCCATCTGGCGATAATAGCTGGCGAGGGTCACCGCAGTATAAACAGAGGCTTCGCGTGCAGCCACGGGCATGGACGACGTGTTACAGATGATGATCGTGCGGTCCATCAGGGTCTTGCCGGTGCGCGGGTCTTTGAGTTCAGGGAATTCGCGGAGCGTCTCCACAACTTCACCGGCGCGTTCGCCGCAAGCTGCTAAAACTACGATATCAACATCTGCATAACGCGAGGTGATTTGCTGAAGCACAGTCTTGCCGGCACCGAAGGGACCGGGAATGCAATAGGTGCCACCCAGTGCTACGGGGAAGAAGGTGTCAATTGGACGAATCCGCGTGGTCATGGTGTTCACGGGTTTCAGACGTTCCTCAAAACAGGTGATGGGCAACTTCACAGGCCAACGTTGCATCATGTGCACGGTGTGGTCGATGCCCTCGGCGTCAGTCAGTACAGCAATATCCTGCTCAACGGTGTAGGAGCCTTTAGTGGCTACGCTTTTGACAGTGTACACGCCCTGGAATGAGAAGGGGACCATGATCCAGTGACTGAAGATGCCTTCTGGCACAGTGCCGAGCTTTTCGCCGGCGGTGACGCGGTCGCCCGGCTTGGCCGTTGGCGTGAACGCCCAAGTCGCCTTGCGGTCGAGCGCATTCAGGTAGGTGCCGCGCTGAAGGAAGAAGCCGCATTGAGCCGCCAGTTGGGGCAAAGGATTTTGAAGGCCGTCGTAAATCTGTTTCAGCAATCCGGGGCCGAGTTCAGCGGCGAGCAGGTTGCCTGTGAATTCAACCCTGTCACCGACACCCAAGTCGCGCGTGTCTTCGAAGACCTGCATGTCTGCCAACTTGCCTCGAATGCGGACAATCTCGCTCATCAAGCGTTGGACGCTTCCATCCTGCGCTGGCAAGCAGGCATAGCCCACTTCATTTTGTGCCACGGCGTTATCAAAGGCAACCGTAATCATGTTACCGTTTACGCCGACTATTTTTCCTGTTGTCATTCGTCACTCCAGTGGATCAGGCGGATCGGCCTGATCGGTCTAATCAGAATTTGTTGCTCGTCAATTGTTCAAATGTTTCACGTCCTATGTTTGCATTCAACTTAGCCCAGCGCAAGGCGAGGGTCAGCTTGATGGCGTATCCCAATGCGACGCTGACGCTCATGGGATCATACCCTTGCAGGGATTCAGCAATCAGCCAACGTGCTTCGTCGATTTCCTTCTCGCGCTTCAGCGGATCAGGTTGCTCGAAGGCATCGTCAACGAGAAGGTCAATGCCCGTGTCGCACCCTTCTGTCGGACGGATCCAGCGCTCGGCATCGGTGTCTGCTAAACGAGCGCGAGCGCGAGCAATAGCATTTCGCAGGTTTGCATCTTTATCGCGCCATGCAAGGACAAAAGGATGTTGCGAAGGGGTGTTACGAAGGAGGGCTTCTGCGGCATCTGCATCCTCTGTGTTCAGTTGTGCCCGGCACGATTCAGCAAACGCCTCTGCGGTGATCAGCGGTTGGCTGTCGAGACTCAGCATCGGGAGCGAAGAAATAAGATAGTAGGTGCTCATGAACAGGATTTTGATTCAAGCGAGAGAAGCATCAGTATTCGTTAAGAGGGGTTAGCTTTTTAACAAGGCAGCCAGTTTGGGACGAAGGTTTTTTGCAAGTGCGTCTGCTACAGCAGCGCCGGAAAAATCATGCTCGACACGTCCGTTTTCCAAGCGGACCTTGAAGCCAGAGCCTGTGTGATCGTCGCTGATAACCGTGACGCCATTGAGTGCTTCTGAGGCGAGCTTTGCGCGGATCACATCAACAAGCTTTGCAGAGGCTACAACATCTATGATCCCCTTTTCTTGGATATAAGCGCGGACAGCTTCAGCGGCAAGCTGAGCCACGAGTTCGGGTGAGTTCATGGTGATGTTGACATCCTTGAGGAGCAAGGCTGTCAGCATCGCAGTGACGGACTTTTCAACGTTCAGGACTGTGTCACGTGCAGACTGGCGAATGGTTTCTTCAGCCCGGCGCTCAAAGGCGTCGCCCTCTTTTTTGGCATGCTCAGCCATCTGCTCCGCTTCGCGCGTCGCAGCGGCAACGATGGCCTTGGCCTGTACGTTTGCTTGGTCAATTATTTTGGCGGCTTCAGATTTTGCCTTCTCGACTCCATCCGTATTAATTTTTTCCAAAAGCTGTTGCAAGTCCTGCGTCATAAAAGTCCTCCACCATTCTTGTATGCGGCACAGGATACTGGTTTTTTGTCAAAAAATCAATAAAACAACCCTTCAACGCAGCTTTTTTCCTGTCTTGAACCCTGTCTGAAAAAGGAGTAATATTTGGCCATGCGTATAGGGTTGGGGCAACATATTCTTCAGGTTCATCAACGGCAACCCCTTTTAGTGGGGGGAACGTTTTTTCTCATAGGCATTTGTCTGGGATATATGGTCCAGGGTATGGATTGGCCATGGGTGATAGCAGGGGTGTCTTTCTTCGCCGTTGCCCTTCTGTTTTATGCAAGGGCACGACAGGCTAGGGGACTTCAGTTGACGGATCTAGCAGTGATGGCTGTCTGTAGTTTTTTTCTGGGTGCAGGCCGTGCGGGCTGGGATTGCGCAGGGCGTGAAAGAGAGAGCACGTGGTTCACCCGCGGAGAAAAGAAGTCGCCCTCTACACTGAGCTGTACTGTCGGGCCGGATGTGATGGTGACCCCCATCAAGGGGCACACGGCACGCTATACGTTTAAAGCTTTTGACGTGAAGGTTCAAACACCGCGCGGGGATAAGGCGTTGACATATCTGCCACTGACGGTCAACTGGTATGCGAGTGTCGATGACAAGGGATGTGCGCCTAAACCCGGCGAGAGATGGCGTTTCCGCGGAAGCGCCACAACGTCAAAGGCACGTCGTAGTCAATTGACGATCCTGACGCTGAACACGGGGAAGAGCGAGACCCGTTCCATGCGTCTGACCACCTATGATGCGGGCATCTGGCCGTCGCGCATCGAGCAGGTGCGCCGCGATTCGATGCGTCGCATCGCGATTGGCATTGAAGACTGGGGTGTCGTACCAGACCTGAACCAGGCGATGCTCTTGGGGTATAACAGCGAGATGCCCCAGGCGATGCGCCGCATCTTTTGTGACTCGGGAACGATTCATGTGTTTGCCGTCTCGGGCATGCACATTGCCTTTGTCGCAGGCATGCTGGTGCTTCTGGTTGGAATGACGGGGTTAAAGCGCGTCCATTGGCCCTTTCTGATTGTGCCCCTGTTGATTGCCTATACGCTTGTCACGGGGTCACGTCCGAGTGCAATCCGTTCGTGCGTGATGGGTATTTTCCTCTTTCTTGCGCCTCTGGTTGGCCGGAGGCCGACGATGCTTTCAGCTTTAATGCTTACAGCCGTGATCGTGCATGTGTGGCGCCCGGATTTTGTCTTTGACATCGGGAGCGTCCTGTCATTTGCCGTGGTGGTCGGACTCATCGCCTTCATGAGACCCTTCTGCGAGATATTCCAATCACTCTTTGGCTGCGTGAAGCTGAAAAAACAGGAGGAGATGCTTCGCGCTGCCGGCAATCTAAAAAAGGCAGCGTGGGTACACCGATGGGGGATTGTCGTGCGTTTCTTTGCTGATTCTGTTGCGATTTCGCTTGCGGCATTTCTTGCGTCTGTACCCCTGACCGGCTATTATTTTGGCCGCTTCACACCCGGCGGGCTCTTCGCAAATCTGGTGATCGCTCCAATCTCGGGATTAATTGTGATTGCGGGGACGCTTGGGCTTTTTGCGAGTTTCATCCATACATGGCTTGCAAGCATCTTCAATCACGCCGCTGGCTTTCTGACTATGGTTATGGTGCGTACCGCAGAAGTGACGGCAAACTGTCCAGGGCTTGGTTATAATACCGGCAAATGGGCGGTCTGGCAGGTGGTTGTGTGGCTTACAGGATTGTGTATATTGGCAGGCTGGATGGCTTGGCGCCGTAAGCCGAAGGATGGCTTAACGTGGCTGACAGAAAAAGAAACACTATGAAATCAAAGGTGCATATTGCGGGAATAGGGGGCGTGGGCATGAGCGCGCTGGCGCAGGCGCTTCTGGATATGGGCGTGACGGTCACAGGCTCTGATCGCTTGTTCGACTCGGGCGACTTGACGGGCGCATTGGCCTGTCTGAAGAATCAGGGTGTCGCGCTCTTCCCGCAAGATGGTTGTGGCGTGACGGAAGAGACCGCGCGCTTGGTGGTCAGTACGGCGATTGAAGCGGACAATCCTGAGGTTGTTCGTGCGAACGCCTTAGGCATACCTGTTGTGCATCGTGCTGCTGAGCTGGCCGCACTCCTGAAGGGCCGTCGTCTGATCGCGGTGACGGGGACCTGCGGTAAGAGTACCGTGACAGGTATGCTGGGCTGGTTACTTGAGGGAGCGGGTTTTGATCCGTGCGTGATCAATGGCGCAGCCGTAACGGGCTGGGATGCGGACAATACGCGAATCGGCTCAGTCCGCATGGGGAAGGGTGAATGGGCCGTGATTGAGGCAGACGAATCGGACAAGTCGCTATTGGCGTTCAATCCTGAGCACGCCATTATCACGAACGCCTCTGCCGACCATTTTGATTTGAAGGAGACGCTGGATCTGTTTGCCACGTTCCGGGCAAAGGTCCCGGGCATCATCATTGACGGACAGTCAGAAGCAGCTCCGCTTGAGCACATCCGGCAAGAGGGCTGGAATGGGTATTTCATCTTTGAAGGGGTTGATTTTTGCGTGCCGATGCCCGGGCTCCACAACATCCATAACGCTTGGCATGCGGTCCGGATGGCACGTGCATTGGGAGCGGAGCTGGAACGGCTGGCAGAAGTCTTGAGCCGGTTTGGTGGCATTGAGCGCCGGTTACAGCGCGTTGGCCAATGTGGTCCCGCGATGGTCATCGACGATTATGCCCATAACCCTGAAAAGTTGGCAGCGGCCTGGACGACCCTTGCCGACGCATTCCCGCAGGGTATCTGTGCGGTCTGGCGTCCGCATGGCTTTGCGCCGCTGCGCAAAATGCTCGACGACTTAACCGAGGTGTTTGCGCGGGTTTGCCGTCCTTGCGATGAACTGTTGCTACTTCCGGTCTATGATGCGGGCGGCACAGCAGATAGAAGTGTTTCCAGCACGGATTTAGCTTCACGTTTGGAGGAAAAAAATGTTAAAGTATTATCAATTAATTCGTTAGAGCTTGTGGAAGCCCATATG
This sequence comes from bacterium, assembly GCA_037141675.1. Taxonomy (GTDB): domain Bacteria; phylum Verrucomicrobiota; class Kiritimatiellia; order RFP12; family UBA1067; genus CAIZQW01. The sequence goes on from JBAXCC010000171.1 coordinate 7,215, forward strand.
CGTGCAGTTGCGCATAATGGAAGAGGTGCATTGATTACGTTTGGTGCCCGTGATCCTGGTTTACCCCGTCTCTCGAAGCGTTTGGCGGGAAAAAGTTGATGCGGGCTGATGAGGAGAGTATGGAGTTTAGGTATCCTGTTGGAAAAATATTTTTAGGCGATGAACATACGGTGCGTGGGGCGTATGAAAAATTTCATGCCCAGGCTGTGGATGATGTTCGGCTATGCAATGGACCGACGGGGTATTCCGAACGTCGTACAGGTATTGCCCGCGAAGCATCGGTGACGGGGCCTGGAACCTTTTATGGGCATGCGCAACGGACTGTGACCTTTGCGCCATCAAAGCTAAGCGAATATGGCTGGTGGATTCAGCGTGCGGATCTCAAGGAACAACTCAATACGCTCGTCTCTATCCGTAATGTCTGGACGTCGGCGCGCAATATTGTCCTGCGCAGTGGCAATCCGCGAAACTATCTGCGCATGGTCGAGCACATTGTTGCGTTGCGCCTGGGTATGGGTGTTGATGATCTGACCCTGCGTGTCGAGGAAGGGGATCCGCCGCTCTTTGATCGTAGCAGCATGGATTTGGTTGAAGCGATTGATAAGGCCGGCATTGTTGAGTACGATGAGCCTGCCCGGTATGTCACGGTAAAGGAACCCGTGACCTTTGCGGGTGAGCGCGGTGATTTTCTGACCTTCCTGCCTCCTGAAAATGGTGAAAAAAAATTGCGCATGGACTGCGCGATTAATTTCAAGTCCATCATTGGCCAGCAGCGCATTGTCTTTGATGTGACGCCAGACACTTTCCGCTATGGAGCCTTTGCGCGCACCAATGCGTCGCATCGACAGATGCTGATGGTCAAGGCATTCGGATTTATCTTCGCGGATACGCGCAACTTGGGCTACACCCAGGACAATATTCTGATTCATGGGAGTAAGAAATTTTATGGTGAACCCCGTTTTGTGCAAGAGAGCAGCGGCAAGGCATTAGAGCCGGCATGGCATCGCGCGACACTCGACTTGCTGGCCGCTATTGCGCTGATTGATACGGGTCGTTTTGTGGGGCGGGTTGTCTCGTATTGTGCGGGGCATACGTTGGATGTGCGCGCCGTTGCGCAACTGTATTTGCATGATTTGCTGGAGCCGGTCAAGTGAAACACCGCAACAAACAGTACAAAGATTTTCAAGTTGGCGCGCCGCGGCATGTACCGTTGGCTGACCGAGGCGATTGGATTTATGGCCGCAGGCCTGTGCTTGAGGTCGTGAAGTCTGAGCGCCGGCATCTCTACGAGGCGGTTCTTCCGGCAGAAGGACGCGATGCGCCTGACGTAGCGGAGATTCGTGGCGTATTGCTGACACGAGGGATTCCTTTTAAGACCCTGGAGCGCGAAGCGCTGGACGATCTGTGCGAGGGTGGCAATCATCAGGGCGTGGCCATC
>JBAXCC010000172.1:0-8396 GCA_037141675.1 bacterium
GGACTTTATCTGGATGAACATGAGAATAAGAATCTGCTGAGGTTCATCACCTGCGGGTCCGTGGATGACGGCAAATCGACCCTCATCGGCCGCCTGCTCTACGATAGCAAGCTAATCTACGAGGACCAGCTCAGTTCGTTGCAGGATGCCAGCGACAAGAATGGGACCACAGGCGCGGGGGAGATCGATTATGCGCTGCTGCTCGACGGTCTCAAGGCTGAACGCGAACAGGGCATTACCATCGATGTGGCCTACCGCTATTTTTCAACACCGCAACGGAAGTTCATCATCGCGGACACCCCGGGACATGAACAGTACACGCGCAACATGGCCACCGGCGCCTCGACCGCCAACCTGGCGATCATCCTGATTGATGCGCGGTATGGCGTGGTCACGCAAACACGGCGTCATGCCTTCATCGCCTCGCTGCTTGGCATCAAGCATCTGCTGGTCGCAGTGAACAAAATGGACATCGGCGGCTACAATGAAGAGACCTTTCTGACCATCCGTCAGTCCTTTAGCGATTTTGCGCAGAAGCTCGACATCCCGGATATCCGCTTTGTGCCAGTTTCTGCGCTGAAGGGGACGAATGTCACAGCCCGCTCTCCGGAACTGACGCCCTGGTATTCAGGTCCCTCCCTGCTGGAGATTCTGGAGACCGTTGACATTTCGCACGATGTCAACACGCGCGACTTCCGCTTCCCGGTGCAGGTGGTGATCCGTCCACACCTCAACTTCCGCGGCTTCGCGGGAACCGTCGTTTCCGGAACCATCAAGCCCGGAGAGAAAATCCATGTGCTGCCCTCGCACAAGACGTCCATCGTCAAGCGCATTGTCACTGCTGATGGCGACCTGGACGAAGCCTTCGCCCCTCAGGCCGTGACGCTGGAACTGGAAGATGAGGTGGATATCAGCAGTGGCGATATGATTGTCCACGACAACAACCGGCCTTCATTGAAGGACCGTTTTGAAGCTGTGGTGATCTGGATGAGCGAGACACCGCTGAAGGCGGGATCCAATTACCTTGTCCGCCATGCGGGACGCTTTGTGAAGGCGCGCATTGAAGCGCTCGTCTATGCTATTGACGTCAACACCATGGAGCAGAAGGCAGTCGACGCGTTGCCCTTGAACGGGATCGGACGCGTGGTGGTCGAGACGACCAAACCGCTCTATATCGATCCTTATGCGGTTAACCACGCCACGGGAAGCCTCATCTTCGTCGATGAGCTTAGCAACGTAACTGCAGGTGCCGCCTTGGTGACCGATACGGTCTTTGTCGATCCTGATTCGGCGCGGGTCATCTCAGACGGCAAGAGCCTGTTGCGGGATCATGTCGAACGCCGCGAGTTCCATTGGGAAGCGGGACTGGTCACGGCCAAGGATCGCCTCATCCGCAACCGGCATGTGGGCAAGACCGTCATTGTGACAGGGTCCTCCACACAGACCGTGAGCGACTTCGGCCGCCAACTCGAACAGCGCCTCTTCCGTATGAACTTGAGCTCCTACTTTCTGGGCTTCTCAAGCCTCTCGCGCGGGTTGGCTTCGGATGTGACGGACAACCGTTCGGAACATGACGCACAGATTCAGCGACTGGGCGAGCTGGCCCGAATCCTGACGGACGCAGGACTGATCTTTATCACGGCGCTGCCAGCCGCGGATGACTATACGATCGAACGGCTGAGCCTGCTAAACCAGCCGAATGATTTACTGGTGGTGTCCATCGAAGAGGCGGACCAGCGGACTTTAGGGGCTGCAACTATCACACTCTTGGAGTCCACTCCACGGGAAACAGGACTTGCCGCTGTTCTCTCTTTGCTGGCAAGCAACCATGTCATCCCGGAATACTGCATTTAGGGTGCGATTCAACTTTGTTGAATCAGCACCCGAGGGAGGAGTTGTATGAGGGAAACCCGTTTTGCAAAAATTGGCAATTACAAAATGCCATCCTGTTTATGAGATCACTATTTTTAGCGCAGAACAACAGTTCTAACAATACTCGACGTTACGACCAGGGCTTGTTTTATTGGTGTTTTTGTTTATTATCTCCACCCTCCTCCTTCCTACCTCCTCCTTGGTACGGGTCAGTTTCAACTAAACTGAACCGCACCCTAAACGAAAGGCTGTGCTATTGAACGGGGAATCTGTTATGCTCTTCCCCCATTGGAGAAATGGATGCACGAAAACTATACAACTCTCACGGATGGATTTGCCGACTTTGTGGCTGAACGGTTGACGGCGGATGCGCTCAAGCCCATTGCAGCGCCCTTTGGTATTTATCAACAACGTGACGGGAGCTTTATGGTCCGTGTACGTGTGAACGGCGGCGAGATCGACTGCGCAACGATTTCCGCTTTTGCCGATCTGCTCGAACGGGTGGGCGGACAAGCGCACCTGACCTCACGGCAGGATATTCAATTGCACAACATCCCTGCGGATCGGGTGATGGAGACTGTTCTGGATTGCGACCGTCTGGGTTGGCCTTTCAAGGGCGGTGGCGGCAACACCTACCGGAACATCATGGTCAGCAGTGATAGCGGCCTTTCCCCAGACTCACGTTTTGATGTCTATCCTTATGCGACGGCCCTTAACCGCGCCATGCAGAATTTTGATAAGTCCTATACGCTTCCGCGCAAATTCAAAATCGGATTCTACGGAAGCGAAAAAGACATTCTGAAAGCCTCTGTTCAGGATCTCGGCTTTGTAGCCGTCCTCCGAGACGGGGAGCGCGGCTTCCAAGTCTATGCCGGCGGCGGATTGGGTCGTGATAGTGCAGTCGGCATCTGTCTGATCGATTTTATGCCTGTGGAACGGCTGGTGGAGGCCACCTTCGCGATGGTCTCGCTCTTCCACGACCATGGTGACCGGAACAACCGCAATAATGCCCGGCTCCGTTTTCTGCTCAAGCGAATTGGCTCTGAGGAGTTCCGGAAACTCTATGCTGACTACTATGCAACCACAGAGGATGCTGTGCCCTTTTCAGTCCAGATGCGCAGCCTGTCGATTGACGGACTGCACGACCGTTTCCTGCCGCCCCCGGCAGGTGTTGAGGCTAGTTCTGACTATGCCCTCTGGTCCGCTGTCGCGGTTTCGCCGACGCGTTTCGGCGAATGGGTCAAATCGGTCCGCCTCTTTGTCCCCTACGGAAACCTGACGCCTGTTGCATTGCGGACAATCGCGAAGCTCGCGTCAGAAGTCGGCTCGACCCGCCTGCGTCTGCTGACTGCGCAAGATATCTTGATCCCTGTTGTCGCGACATCGTCTCTGGCATGGCTTTATTATCAACTATGCCAGCGGCTGCCGGACGTGGATCTCACCTTCCGCTCCTTTAAGGGCCACATTGTGACTTGCGTCGGCGCCTCGGTCTGCAAGCTCGGAATGGTCGATGCTCCTGCGATGGCGGACCGTCTAGCCGAAGCGCTGGATCGTCTCATGCCAGACGATCTGCACAAGCGCCAAACTTTGCAGCGTTGGGTGGCTGACGAGGTGCGGATCTCAGGGTGTCCGAACGCCTGCTCCGCGCATCCTGCTGCGCAACTGGGCATTGGCTGCATCAATCAGAAGGTCGATGGCATCATCATGCCCCATGCCCATGTCTACACAGGCGCAGGATTCACAAAAGGCCGACCCCATCTAGCGAAAGACGAAACTGGCGTCTGCTATCCCGTCGACGCATGGCTCGAACGTGTCGAGAAACTCATCCTCGCTCGCATCTAAGCACTCTGACAGGTGCGCAGGAAGAAGCATGGTGGTAAAGTGGTAGCGTGGTAAAGAAACCGGCTTGTTTTTGCCCACGGAACGACACGGAAACTTTGTTTATTGGCCTACTTCTAAAGTCCCTTTGTTCAGGGCGCGATAGGGAAGCCCTGGGATGAGCTTGCCGTCTTTTGAGAATCCTTCGGGTCGGGTCGAGAGGCGCTGTGCGAGGCGCGATCGCCATGTTTCCAGTGTTGTGGTACAGGCTTTGTCTTTGGTGAGATCGTGCTCTTCGCGCGGATCCTTTTCGAGGTCGAACAGATGGTCACTGCCGTCAGTCGGCCGCCAGATATACTTGAAATGGCCGTCGGTGAGCGCCTGGTAGGACTGGGCCTGGCTGTAACAAGGCGCATGCTCGAAATGCAGCACGTCGCGAATGACGCACGGCTCTCCGCGCAAGGCGGGCACCAGGTTGACACCATCCACATGCGCCGGACTTTTCGTTCCTGCTAATGCCAGCAGCGTTGGCAGGATATCTTCCAGACAGACCGGCTGGCTCACGCGCAATTTGGACTTGAAGCCGAGCGCCGGGGACCCGCAGAAAATAAACGGGATATTGGCGGATCCCTCAAACGGTTCGCACTTGCGGAAAAAACCGTGGTCCCCCATCATCTCGCCATGGTCGCTCGTAACAACAATCACCCATGAACGTCCCGCCTTCTCGCTCCGGGCTTTGAAGTCGCTGATCAGCGATACGATTTGCTGGTCTATGTGTTCGATCAGGCCGAAGTAGCCGCATTGTGCCGCGCGAAGCGTCTCGCCTTCCAGCAGTACGCGGTGGCCTCCGCTATCTCCCTTCGGCTTCAGCGTCTCCCAGTTCACCCAGTCCCCATGGGCTGGCGAGGGCAACGTCTTTTTCGCATAGGCTTCAAAGTACTTCTTCGGAGCGAAGAGCGGCGGATGCGGAGCGTAGAATGATGTCGTCAGGAAGAGCGGCTGCTTCGCTTCTGACGCCTCGATTACTTTACGGGATTGCGCGACCACCCATTCAGTCGGATGCAACTCATCCGCAAGCGGCCACGGCGCAGCTTGCCAATGATTGTAGGTGACGCCTGTCTTCTTGACGAGTTCCTGAATGCCCCCGGTCTCCGGCACAGCTTTCTTCAAAAATTGATCATACTCATCATTGCCTACATAAGTCGATCCCAGGATGGATTTCTGATAGCCGCACGCCCCGCTTGCAGGAACCTGATGCATATTCCGACCGACTAGCACAGTGGAGTAGCCGGCTTTCCCGAGCAACTCCGGCAGGGAGGGCGTTGAAAAAGGTTTTGCAGCAAAGCCCACGACACCGCTGGTTTGCGGAGAAAGCCCTGTGAGTAGTGCATATCGCGCAGGGATGCAAGAGGCGACCGTCGAATAGGCCCGACGGAACAATACGCCCGTCTCAGCCAGCTGGTCCAGCTGCGGCGTACGAACAACGGGATGCCCCAGGATCGACAGGCAGTCCCCGCGCATCTGATCCGGCATGATCAAGAGAATATCCGGCTTCCCCGCCTCTTCAGCAGCGTATGCAAAAGATTGCAAAGAGAACACCATTGCGACAGCAATTGTTCTCACCCGCTCACAGCCAGTTATCTTTTTCATAAAAGCTTTTCTCCCAGAATCAAACTATCCTTCGGCTAATCACCGTTGTCTCGAATGCGTTTAGTTTGCACCTTATCGCTTGTATTTATCTTCTGGCCTTGCCGCAGATGTCACAGATGGCGATTTTATAGACCTTGGTTTTCTCCCCGCTCTTCCTGGCATACGCAAAGCCTGCTTCAAGATGGCCGGGTGAATATTTTCTAATCAGCTCATCCAGCGCGTTCAGTTTTTCTTCGCCTGTGCATTCGGAGGCCACACCCGAGACAATCACGCTCTCGTAGCTCATGGAAAACTTCTCGGGCAGGGTCTGCGTCCGGCCCACCACGCAAAACGACACCCGCTCGTCTTCGTGGATGTCGTCAAGCTTCCGACCGACCAACGCACAATGAAAGTAGAGACTGCCATTTAAATAGCAATACGAAAGCGGGACGCCGTATGGACCCTGGGCCTTCGAGCAGGTGGACAATACGCCCCACTCGCCTTGCACAAGGATCGCTAAAGCCTCTTGCTCTGAAACACGTCTGTCTTCTCGCCGCATATTTTTATGCCTGTAATGGACGAGTTATTTAGGCAGATTGTCTGCCAGCCGTTTCCCCTTGTGGCTGACGGCGTCGGGATAGTCTTTCCTGATCTCATCAAAGAGAGCCTTCGCCTCTTTCTCCTTGCCTTTTTCTTTGTAATAGTAGCCAAGGTAGAGCCGTGCATACGCGCCGACTTGGACACCGCTGCCATAATAGCAATTACCAAAATCCTTGATGGCCAGTTTCAGATACTTTTCTTTCTCCTCCCCTGTTGACATCTGCCCCATATACTGGACTGCACATCCTGTACGGTTCGCCTTTGGAAACTTCTCAATGAGCTTCTTTAAACTCTCTTTTGCCTCCGGGGTATTCAATTGTTTGTTGGCCCCTTGATAGAGCTTCTCTATTTCCCGAAGTTCGTCTATGGAATAGGTCTTCCGGTCTTCTTCAAACCGCTTACGGATGGCTTCTTTACGATCCGTTGCTTTGCTGTCCGCGACTGCAGTCGCTCCTTGCTTATCCGCTGGCGTTTCCGCACAAGACATCCCTGCAGGAATCACAAGTGCGAGGATCAGGCTTACGATAGTCAGTGATTTCTTCATTGTTTTGCTTCCTAACTGTTGATTTGTCCCAGCCCATCTGGATACTAAGCAGTTTTTATTGATAATAGAGCTTCCTTTAGCAAAGGACAAGGGGAAATGCGCAAAAGAAGAGGCGAACAGTTTGACGTGGACATCTGCCTCCGCCATCTTGTTACAAACTCTTCAGGCGAGGCTATCCCGCGCTACTTGGATTCTGGCAGCGCATGCTTCTCGAAGAAGGACCAGATGGAATCAGTGGCTTTGAAGGCATCGGATGGGTTACCGACCATGAACTCCGGCAACTGATTCTTGCCGCCCGGCCAGATATGGCCATGTCCCTTGATAACGGTGAAGCGGATTTCGGTATCGTCGCGATCTCCGCTGTAGATGAGCGTTGTGACCCCCGGCGATGCAGCCGCTGGTTTGGGCTCAGCCTGCAAACCGAGGAAGCGCGCCCAGGTGGTGACGTGCTCACGCACGGCGGGCTTTGTCCGTGAGGCCATGTCCTTCGAGGCTCTACCCGTGGCAAACTTGGGCGCGCCTCCCTCGAATGGGTTGAGCGGATCTGCATCGCCTGTGATGTAATAGAGCGAGACAGGCCGCTCGAGCTTGGCCTCCTTGATCCAGAGCGCTCCGGCGAAGGGCGCAATCGCGGCGATGCGCGTAGACAATTCGATTCCGACGCGAAACGCCATTGAAGCCCCATTGGAGAAGCCCGTTGCATAGATGCGCCGACGATCGACATTGAAGCGCACGATGAGATCATCAATCATCGCGTTGATGAAGGCGACGTCCGGAACATTCTTCTGGCCTGCATGAAAGCGACCGGAACCGTCGTTCCATAGCTGGCTGTTGCTACCAAAGCGGCCGGGTTTAGTCGGGTCAGGCGGCGTCGCCTCAGGAAATACAGCAAGAAACCCCATCTGATCGGCCTTTTGCGCCCAGCCGGTTTCACGCATCGCACCTCGGGCCGTGCCACCCCCGCCGTGAAACATGATCACAACGGGCATTGACTTGATGGCCGCGTAGTTTGTCGGCACATGGACAATGTAGTGACGGTCGAGTTCGCCAACTTTGAGCGTCAGCGAATGGTCTCCGAGAGATGATGCCCCCGCGCTTGACTCAACTTTTGTGCATGCTACACAAAACACGCACATCAGTACTGCGATCAGGAGATTGCTTTTCATCTTTTTGCTGTCCATATCAAATGCTGGGCACGACCGAGCCGTTGCCCCTGCGCTTGTTAGGCCGATAACTTCTTCGCCACTTGCGCAACATGTGCGCCCTGGAAGCGGGCAATCTTGAGTTCGTTCTCTGAGGGCTGACGGCTACCATCCGCGCCAGCAAGTGTGCTTGCGCCATAGGGTGTGCCGCCGGTGATTTCACCCATGTTCATGAGTTCAGGGCAGGCATACGGGACGCCTACGACGATCATGCCATGATGAAAAAGCGTGGTGTGAAACGAGGTGATGGTGGTCTCCTGTCCGCCATGCTGTGTACCTGTGGAAACAAACACGCTCCCCACCTTGCCCACCAGCTTTCCGCCCATCCACAACCCGCCGGTCCGATCCAGGAAATTGCGCATCTGCGCGCACATGTTGCCGAAGCGTGTCGGCGTGCCGAAGATGATCGCATCGTAGTCCGCCAACTCCTCCACGGTTGCAATCGGTGCCGCCTGATCGACCTTGGCGCCAGCCTTTCGTGCCGCCTCTTCCGTCATCAAATCGGGTACGCGCTTAAGGGTGACGTCAGCACCTTCGACACTGCCCGCTCCTTCTGCCACTGCTTTCGCAAGGGTTTCAACGTGACCATACATGCTGTAATAGAGAACCAGAATCTTTGCCATAAGCTTATCTCCTTTTTCGTGTGATGTTCATGCCATCTACTTCGTAGATTGATGTTAGTCCTTCCCCAGTCAAAGGACAAGGGGGAAATGCGCGACTGTTTCAAGCTG
>JBAXCC010000173.1:0-8384 GCA_037141675.1 bacterium
AATACCGCCGACCGGCAGGCATATCGCCGGATGACAACCGATGAACAGCGCGCTCACTTTTTGAAAGAAGGCCTGTTTGAAACTGGAAAACTGAATGTGATCTACTCGGATGTGGATCGCGCCGTTGTGGCAGCCGCTGTGCCCACGACCATCGAATTGGCATTGATGGGCGGCAGGGAGATGGCGTGCGAATACTTTCACGAACGCCGTGAATCAGGTGTCATCAATTTGGGTTCAGAAGGCAAGGTTACCGTGGATGGAACGGTTTATGTGCTGGCTTCACGCGAGTGCATCTATATCGGCAAAGGTTCAAAAAACGTTTCGTTTGCAAGTATATGCCCTGAGAAACCTGCGCAATTCTATCTGGTCTCCTATCCGGCACATGCCGCTTATCCGACCACGCATGCGACAGCGGATCAGGCCAATCGAGTGGAGATGGGATCGAAGAAGGATGCAAACCAGCGGACGATCAACCAGTTCATCCGTCCCGGAAAAATCCAGAGTTGCCAATTGGTCATGGGCTATACGGAGTTGGCCGAAGGTTCGGTCTGGAACACCTATCCTCCGCATACGCATGACCGCCGCACGGAAGTGTATTGCTATTTTGATCTGCCGGAAAATGGACGCGTGATCCATTTGTTCGGCGAGCCCTCTGAGACGCGCCATCTGGTGCTGAAGGAGAAGGATGCCGTCTTTTCGCCAGCCTGGTCCATCCACAGTGGTGTGGGCACAGGCGCATATCGTTTTGTCTGGGCGATGGGCGGCGAAAACCAGGTGTTTGAAGATATGGATCCAGCGAAGATCCGGTAGGGGTTTGATACATCAAACTCGTGCAGAAAGGAATAAGTATGATTTTGGATATGTTTAAGTTGGACGGGAAGATTGCCGTAGTGACCGGTGGCGCGCGCGGTATCGGACAGGGCTATGCGATTGCCTTGGCTGAGGCTGGTGCTGACGTGGCGGTGATCGATGTGATCGATTGTGCTGAGACCGTAGAGAAAGTGAAGGCCCTTGGCCGCAAGGCTGCGTCCTTTACGGCTGACTTAGGCGCAGGCAAGGCCAGCGCGGAGCAGGTCATGAATGAAGTCTTTGCCGCCATGGGCGGGATCGACATTCTGGTCAATAATGCCGGCATCATTCGTCGCGAACCGTTTGTGGAGCATTCGGAAAAGAACTGGGACGATGTGATCAGCATCAACCTGAGTTCCGTCTTTTTCCTGAGTCAGGTCGCTGCCGGACAGATGATCAAGCAAGGCCGTGGCGGCAAGATCATCAACATCGCCTCCATGCTCTCCTTCCAAGGCGGCGTCTTTGTGCCAGGCTATGCAGCCTCCAAAGGCGGCATCAAGAGCTTGACCATGCTCATGGCCAACGAGCTCGCGAAGCATAACATCACGTGTAACGCAATTGCTCCCGGATATATTGCAACAGAGAACACCCGTCCGATCCGAGAGAACCCGGAACGGAACAAGGCGATCCTCGACCGCATTCCAGCAGGACGCTGGGGCGAACCCGCTGACCTGATGGGCGTTATCGTCTTTCTCGCTTCTCCCGCTGCCGATTATATGAACGGCTACACTGTGGCGGTCGATGGCGGCTGGCTCTCGAGGTAAACATTCGTCTATGAACCGTATTATCCTGGCATCAGATGAATGTAATTCGGATGGCACGGTGACACTGACTGATGAGCGTGCGGAGCATATCCGGACTGTGTTGAAGGCGCGGGTGGGGGATGCAGTGCGCACAGGCGTGCTGAATGGGTTGATCGGGACATCGCGCGTTGAACGCATGGATGAACAGGGTGTTGTGTTGCGCACGCAACACGACGAACAAGCGCCAGAACCGTGGTTTGACTTGATCCTGGCTGCGCCACGTCCCAAGGTGTTGAAGCGGCTGTGGCCGCAACTTGCGGCATTGGGTGCTAGACGAATCGTGATTCTCAACGCCTTCAAGGTGGAGAAGTGTTATTTCAGCAGTCAATGGATCGAGCCAGCGCATTATACGCCCTTGCTCGTTGAAGGTTTGATGCAGGTGGGTATAACGCGACTGCCGGATGTTCAGATCAAGCAGCTTTTCAAGCCCTTCATGGAGGATGAACTCGATACATGTTTCCCGAATGCCTTGCGCTTGATTGCCCATCCAGGAGAAGCAGGGGGGCATGGCTGGAAGCTTGAGCAGGGGCAACGGCCGCTTTTGGCAATCGGCCCTGAAGGGGGATGGACAGATTACGAGCTCGACATGTTTCTGAATCGCGGGTTCACTCCCTTTTCTTTGGGTTCACGTCCATTGCGCACCGATACCGCGACCATCGCTTTGATATCGGTGTTGCAAGAACGGCTGTTGAGAGAGAAAGGAACTACAGTATGTTAACCGTTTCAAAAGAGTGTCACTTTGATGCCGCGCATGTGTTGCCTGATCATCAAGGGCAGTGCAAAAATCTTCATGGGCATACGTATCGGCTCATTGTCGAGGTCGTGGAAGGTTATAATGGAAATGACATGGTCATTGACTTCAAGGACTTGAAGCGCATCGTCGGAGAGGTCATTCTTTCCCGTTTCGACCATGCCTTCATCTATGATCAAACGAATGACATGGAGTGCGACATCGCTGCAACGTTGATGAAATATGCACTGCGCTGCGTGGCATTGCCCTTCAAGACCACGGCTGAAAATCTGGCGCGTTACATCTTCCAGGAATTAAAGCCCCATCTACAGATTCAGTCTGTTTATCTCTATGAGACCCCCGAATCCTACGCCCGTTATTCAGTGGAGTAAAAACGGAGTTTGAGTCTTTTGACGAAGAATGATACACTCCTAAATCATGATAGTTTTAAGTAGCAAATATTTGGGGCGAATCTTTTTGGGGACACTGGCGCTCTCTGCTGTTGCGCTGGCTGCGGATCAGCCGCAGTGGGGGGAACTCTATTCGCGGAACATGGTTTCGCAGGAGAAGGGGTTGCCCGATCGCTTTGATCCGACTAATGGTGTGAATGTCAAATGGATCGCGGATATTGGTACCGAGACGCATGCCACACCTGTGATTGCAGGCGGCAAGGTTTACATCGGGACAAACAATAAGAATCCGCGCAATGAAAAGCATATCGGGGATCGGGGCATTCTGATGTGCTTTGATGAGAAGACCGGAAAATATCTCTGGCAACTGGTTGTCCCGAAAATCACCACCAGTATCTATTGGGATTGGACAGGGTCAGGGGTCTGTTCGCCGGTGACGGTTGAGAGCAATCTCGTCTATGTGGTGAGCAGTCGTGGTGAGGTGATGTGCCTGGACCCTGAAGGCATGGCGAATGGCAATGACGGTCCCTTCAAGGATGAAGCGCGTCATAGTACCCCCGCTGGGCTGCCTGTCGTGGAGGTGGGCCCTGCTGATGCGGATATTTTGTGGCTCTATGATACGATTAAGGAGTGCGGCATCCGTCAGCATGATGCTGCTCATTCTTCAATCTTGGTCGACGGGCGTTTCCTCTATGTGAACACGTCGAACGGTGTGGATGATACGCACCGCCATATTGCATCGCCGGATGCGCCGTCCTTGATCGTGATTGACAAAGTGACTGGAAAGCTCGTGGCAACAGACAATGAACATATTGGCCCAAACATCTTTCACTGCACGTGGGCATCGCCCTCGTTGGGTGTGGTCAATGGACGCAAGCTGATCTTCTATGCAGGACCGAATGGGATCGTCTATGCCTTTGAACCCATCACAGAGGTAAAGGACGAAGTTCAAAAGCTGAAGAAGGTCTGGTGGTTTGACAGTGATCCGACAGCACCTAAGGAGAATGTCCATCGTTGGACAGCGAATCGCCAAGAGGGGCCGAGTACGTTTCACGCCATGCCCGTGTTTGTGGATGGTCGTGTATATGTTGCAGGCGGCGGCGATATCTGGTGGGGCAAGCGGCAGTCGTGGCTGAGGTGCCTGGATGCAAGTTTGACGGGCGATGTGACAGCGACAGCTCAGAAATGGGTCTATCCTCTCAACCGGCATACGCTCTCTACGCCTGCAGTCTGGAATGGACTGGTTTTTGCGGCAGATTCAGGACAGAAAATTCATTGTGTGGATGCAGTGACGGGCAAACCCTACTGGACGCACGATATTCAAGGCGATATGTGGTCGTCGACGCTTGTCGCAGATGGCAAAGTATACGTGGGTACACGGAAGAAAGAGTTTGTTGTCTTGGCTGCCAGCAAGGAGAAACAGGTGCTCTCCACCAACCTCCTTGACAGTGCCATCAGCGGTTCTCCTGTAGCCGCCAATGGCACGCTTTACATCACGACTCAAAAGAAACTCTACGCGCTTTCGCTTTCAAAGTAAAAAGAGATTTCTATGTGATAAGCTTTTCGGTAAACTACATTCATTATTAATCAATTAAGGGGAATCTTATGAAGCGTTTGATGTATCCGGTTCTGTTGTCGGCGGTTTTGGGTTGCAGTGCTTACGCGCAAGAAGCGGTGTCGCTTTTTGACGGCAAGACGTTGAATGGCTGGAAGGTCATAACGTGCGAGGCTGAAGTGGTGGATGGCGCGATCCTTATCAAGAGCGGCAACGGAGTCCTGGCTGCAGAGAAGCAGTATGCGGACTTTGTGCTGGAGTGCGACTGGAAGCAACTTCACACAAACATGTGGGATTCGGGTATTTACTTCCGGTGCGATCTGCCGCAAGGGAAAGCCTCATGGCCTAAGCAGTATCAGGTGAATTTGCGCAAGGGGCAGGAGGGCGCAATTGGCGGTGCGGATAAGACCAAGGCCGCGAGTCTCTTTAAGAAGGATCAGTGGAATCACTTCAAGTTGACAGTTAAAGGCAAGACAGCCGAGCTCGAATTCAATGGCGAGAAGGCTTGGTCGCGTGACGGGATCGAACCTGCAAAGGGGCATCTCTGCCTTCAGGCTGAAGTGCCGCAGGGCGGTCAGTTCCTCTTCAAGAATATTACGATCAAGGAACTTGAAGCAACGAAGGACGCCAAGTAATTTAGTTGCCAGGGGCCCGATTGCCGTTAAATGCTGCTCGGAGGCGAGGGTCGGAAGAACTCTCCTTCCGTCGCGTGACGGCTGGGCCCATGCGGCTTGTCTGCTCACGCAATGCTTGGCGTTTTGACTGCCATTCTTCCCATGTCAGGCGACGGTCATCTTTAGATTTCGAGTCCACGTTGGACCTCCTTCTTCAGATCCCGCATTTCGCTTAAGACATTAAAAGCGGGCAATGCGGCAAGCCGCTCCGCCTCGGACCAATCGAATGCGGCGTCTTTAGACAATCCAGACGCCATCATCTTTTTTGCAATATCGTACTGCTCTTGATTGCGTGATGGATAGACTGCGGCAAGAACACGCTCGACCAAAATCATCTCCGGAGGAATCAAGGTCACTGGACCATAAGGCGTTTGCAACTCTGTGCATCTCTTATTGGATTCGTTTTCAAGAAGCCCCAGCAAGTCGACAAATAGTCCGGCAGCTTTCCAACTTCGGGGGCCACCTGCGGCTTCCAGCTTGCCCATGATCTCTTGTGATACGCGAAGGGGGATGGGGGCCAATGTTTGGCGGCAGAAATCAATATCGCCGGACATGTATGCGCCTTCGGTGTAAAACTCGACAGCCGAACCGCCCACCACCACGAGTGGCCAGCCAGCCTCACGAAACAAGAAGGAAACAAGCCCGGCTAACTTCATTGCTTTTTCAAGCAAATCCTGGGTCTCTTCAATATCTGACAATGCGGCTTTTATGTTTGGGGCTGTTAGGTTCATCGCTATTCTGCTCGAAAATAAGTGAACTAATGTTAGCAGAAAGTGGAAGGGATTGCAAATGCCGCACATTTAATGCGGTCGATCAGCATTGTTACTTTTTAAATTTCTTTTCGACTTCTGGCTTGGGGTCGAGCTCGAAACTCTTCTTCCAGAATTCAACAGCCTCCGCGTGCATACCTGTTGCGACGAGTGCGTCGCCGGCATGATCGAGGACGACAGGATCTTTGTCGAGTTCTGCAGCCTTCAGCAAATATTGAATGGCATCATACGGGCGTTTCATCTTATAGAGTAGCCATCCCTTGGTGTCCAGATAGGCCGCATTATTGGGCGTGTTTTTCAAAACCTCATTGATCAGTTTAGACGCCTCCTCCAGGTCTGTTCCTTGCTCAGCCCACATATAGGCGAGTGTGTTCTTGAGTGGATCAGAGTTGCGATGGATATTAAGCGAGGCCTTCAAGATGGGAATCGCTTCAGCAGAACGCTTGGCGAGGTCCAGCAATGTAATGCGCCAGAGGTAAAGGCCTTCAGGTGGGAAATAGCCTGCGACCATGCTCGCGTCATGTGCGCGGCGTAAACTCTCGATGGCCGCGCCCTTGTTATTGGCGGATTGTGCCAAGACGGCATTGATGAGGGCGCTTAAAACGGGTTTAGACTGCTTGTATTCAGTAGCAAGTTCCTGAAGGTGGTTTGTCGTGCTTGGATAGAAGCTGGCTATGATGCTGAGTCGTTGGATGGGCTGGATGTTGTTTGCATCCATGTCGTAGGAGGCAAGTAAATTGGTGACAGCGGCATACGGTTGTTTGGTTTGCAGGTAGCATTCCCCCGCCAATGACAAGAGCGCAGAACGCACAGAGGTGGGGTGATGATTCTGCGTGAGCGCGATATTCAGACAATGCAACCCGCGTATAAAGTCTCTGTCTTTTGTGATAAAGTGTATGGCCCATTTCGTCGGAATGGCGAGGCTTTCTTTGTCCGGATTACGCGCATATGCAGTTTGAATCATTTGCAAGGCACGTGCGCCTTGATTGGAATAGAAGTAGAGCCGTATGAGAGCTTCTTCAATTTCATGATCGGATGGATCAAGCTTGTAGAGTATTTCGCACTCTTCTGCCGCGATATCCGTCTTGCCAGCGGCATCTGCGCAACAGGCTGCAGCAAAGCGAATGGACCGTGCATCTGGATTGCGTTTCAAATAACTCTGGGAGAGCTGATAGGCATCGTTATAAAGCCGGCGGCTGACCAGGCAATACATAGCCCGTTCGAGAATGTTGGTGCTATCCGGTGCAAGGCGCTGAGCCAATCGCAAGTTTTCTGCAATGTCAGCGTTGACTGCGTTGGTGTTGACGTTCTCTTCATCTGCAAGGCTGGTAGCTTTGAGAAGAAGAGCTTCTGCACCTGCAAGGCGGGCGTCTTCGTCGCTGGGTTTGAGCGCCAACTTGGTTGATGAGCAACCGACCAGCCAACCGCAAACGGTTAAAAGGCAAAAAACAAAAAATAACTTAAAAACTCCTGAGGGAATTTTTGTAGGTGTTGTTGAATATTTAGCACGGCTCGTCATGAATAATCCGTGGAAATAAAATACAGCACAGGCGATGCCATAAGAATGGTAACGCCTGTGCGGTGGTTAGGTAGCGCTAAAACGCCTCGCCTTACTTGTTTTTGTGACGGCTAGCCTTCAGGCGTTTACGATATTTGTGCTTCGACATTTTCGCACGGCGTTTTTTCTTGATGGATCCCATTCTCTCTCCTTGTTTTTGTTCAGTGTCTTGCTTCAGCTCGTGACTGTTGCAGTTTTAAAAAATGACTTTGTTGAGCGGTAATTCAATGATGCCCGTTGCTCCAGCTTGACACATCTGCGGGATGATGTCACGAACGACCTTCTCTGCCACGACGGACTCGACTGCGTACCAGTTATCATCCCCAAAGACTTTGTTGATGGTTGGCGAGTGGAGAGCCGGCAGAACCTTGACAACCGCTGCCAAATCTTTTTCAGCCACGTTCAGCTTAATCAGGACGCGGGATTCTGCTGCAAGCGCTCCCTGGAGAAGCATGGCGATCTGTTCAATCTTCGCGCGCTTCTCCGGATCTGCCCATGACTTCTTGTTTGCAATGAAACGGGTTGTTGAGGTTAAAATGGTGTCGAGAATACGGAGATTGTTCGCCTTCAACGATGAGCCGGTCTCTGTGAGCTCCACAATGGCGTCCACCAGTTCGGGGGCCTTGACTTCTGTGGCACCCCAGGAAAATTCAACTTCAGCCACGACATTGTGCTGATCGAGATAGCGCTTGGTCAAGCCAACGGCTTCAGTTGCAATACGCTTGCCTTGCAAGTCCTTGACGCTTTGAATAGGTGAGTCATTCGGGACGGCGAGCACCCAGCGGACAGGATTCGATGTGGCCTTGGAATAGCACATTTCGGAGACTTCCACGACGTCAGAACCGTTCTCGTAAATCCAGTCGTACCCCGTGATACCAGCATCCAGCAGACCCAGTTCGACGTAGCGGGAGATTTCCTGCGGACGGATCAGGCGGCAGCGGATTGAGGGGTCGTCAATGGACGGTACATACGAACGCGATCCGCATGAAACGTTAAAGCCGGCCTTTTTCATCATGTTAAAGGTCGCGTCCTGAA
>JBAXCC010000174.1:0-8344 GCA_037141675.1 bacterium
AGGGTAACCGTTCGCCAATGCCATTCCGTTTTCTTATCAAACATTTATTTGCCCTTGTAAATGACCTGTTAAGGGTGTAAGCTCTTAACATTATTCCGTTCAGGATGAACGGTCTTTGTTCTTTTCCAACGCGGGAGAGATTTTCCGCAGTATGTTATTTTTGCGCTTACGCGCATTGTTGCTTCAGAGAGAAACCAGCAAGTTTTGATTGTAATGAAGCGAGATGCACGGAGGTGCGCCGTCTGGCGCGCCTCCAGCTCTTGTGTTTCGTTACGGGTGCTTGCTGGTACCTTCTCTGAGGCACGGACTGGAGTCCGCGCCTTTTTTATTGCCCTGAAGGGGGTGCTTTTTATCGAGTGAGAAAATGTGTGATTTAGCTGAAAAGAGGATGTGCAATGGATGAAACACTCAAATCTTCAATGATGATAATTTTGGGTCTCGTCTGCATATTGATTGCCTTCCTTGTGTTTTTTTGCCCAACAATCATTGCGTTTAATCGTGAACACCATTACAAGTGGATAATTTTGGGGATCAACCTAATTTTTGGTGCGACAGGAATAGGTTATCTGGTCGCATTTGCTTGGGCAGTTTGGCCAAGGCAAACGGCGATGGTCGATCTAGTCAAAAATGACCCTACGGACAATTCTCTTGAGGCATGTAAACAGTATTATCAAAAACGCGGCGAAATCGATCGCGTCTATGATCATGCGCGGTATAGCAGCAACCAGATAAATCAGTCATCCAAAGTGGTTTCTACCCAGCAAACATTAGTTACACAACCCATTACAGTGCCAGTTCAGATAAGTGCGGATGGACAACCGACAAAGACCTGTCCGTTTTGCGGAGAAGACATTCGCGCAAAGGCCATCAAGTGTAAGCATTGCCAGTCGATGCTGAATGATTTCGAACAAAAAGGATAGGAAAGAAGCAGAATTCGGTTATATCATCCGAACAACTCGGATGTCCGGGTGCTGCAAAATTAGCAAAGCATAGGAGGAATCAGATGAAAGGTAAATCAAAAACAACTGCAGCATTGTTGGCGTTTTTCTTAGGCGGTTTTGGGGTACACAATTTTTATCTAGGATTCAAAGGCAAGGCGATTGCTCAGTTGCTGATAACTATCTTGACAGTTGGAACGTTTGCTTGGGTATCGTATCTTTGGGCATTTGTCGAATTCATCCTGATTTTGACAGGAAAAATATCAAAGGATGCCGCAGGCATTCCGTTTGACGCCGTGCAACCAATAGCGCAAGCCCAACAGACGTTTGTTCAACCGCTTGCCGCACAGCCCATGACCAATCAATTTTCAACAACTGCGGCCGTTTCGCAACCTGCTGCAACCCAGGCAACCGCAACATCCGCACAGACCGTGTCTTGTCCATTCTGCGGCGAAGAAATCAGTTCCAAAGCAATCAAATGCAAGCATTGCCAATCAATGCTAAATGGCAGCGTTTGCACAGGTGCTGCTCCACAGACAGCGGTCATTGACAGGTCAACTGCTGTCGAACAGTTTGTTTTGAACTTTCACCAGAATCATCGAGCGAAGAATCCAGCAATAAAGAAGGGGTTTTTGGGTACAAGTCACTCACACGTGTATGGTGGTGCAGAGATTACTAGTGATTTGCTGGCTTTGCACCAAAAGAATATGATGCAAGGGTTTGATCCGAACGTCGAGAAACCATTGCTGGTCATAAATAAACCTGCCTCAATGGGGTTAACAACGGGATTAGTTCTGACCGATAAAAATCTCTATTACAATATTGCACCAGCAAAAACATTTGCCATGTCTAAAATAAATGGCAAGATGGATGTCAATTCAATACAAAGTATGGTTATTGGGGACTCTGATACGGCACTGGGAAGTGCATATAATGGCCATGATTTCTTTTTAAATGGGCAAAGAATTGGATGGTTGAGAATGGGAACAGATGCTTGTTGCGATGATGAAACCTTAGAATATACACAAGAATTGTTTAAGCAGTTGACGGAAAACATATTCTGCAGGTGAGAAGTGCTTTGGAATTGTGAACCATGAGGATAATCAATGACTTCAGCCAAAATGAAAGACTGCCCTTTTTGTGGAGAACAGATTTTAGAACATGCAACTAAATGCAAGCACTGCAAGTCAGATCTAAATTCTGGGATATCCACAAAGCCACCACAACTCCAACCTTCTCAAATGACCGTTCCGACGTCTGCTACTCAGCAGAATGAGGAATGGGAAGAATGTACGAGTTGTAAATGCAAGGTGCCGCCAAATGCAAAGCGGTGTCCTCATTGTAATGCTGACTTAAAACCCGGCTGCTTGAAGGGTGTTTTTGGATGTCTTGGTATCCTCATTATTTTGCTAGGCATTTTGCTAGGTGTATACAGCCTGTTTCTTTGATTGATTTGAGCGAATGCCCTAACACCATAAGCAAAAGGAGGAGAAGATGCCCAAAAGCAAATACAACACTAACCTTGCTGCCGAGTTCTATATCCTAGCCGCTCTCTATCGCAAAGGGCTGAATGCTTACCTTACTCTCGGAAACAAGAAGGCGGTCGACATTGTTATCGACTTTGGTACCTACACCACCACGATTGATGTCAAGGGTATCGAGGGGACTACTCTTTGGCCGATGGATAACTTTAGCGGCATGAAACCTCACCACTTCATCGTGTTCGTCTCCTTTTTGAAGAAGATAGACAATCCGAGTGTACTTCCCGAGGTTTACATTGTGCCTTCAGGAGACATCGCCCAACTACTCTATCACAATCCAAAAGGAAATCGACAAGGCATTCGAAGGTCAACAATCAGAACTTTCTCAAAGAATTATCAAGATCGTTGGGATCTAATCAGCTAAATTTTATTATAGGCGTTTGTCCTTTGCGACGTTGTGGCTTTGTGCGCTATACGGCAACGCTTGGATGCGCATTTTAAGGTGTGCTTATCGTTCGCGCTGGTGGCGTTTGCGATAGTGGAAGGGCGTGCAGGAGAGAAGTTGCTTAAAGGTCTTGGTGAAATGACTGTGGTCGTAGAAGCCGACCGCTAGCGCGATGTCCGTGATGGTGCGGTCGGTATGTTCCAGCAAGTCACGCGCTGCCCGGATGCGGACGCGCAAGAGGTATTCAATCGGGCTGCATCCCAGGATTTTTGAGAAGCGCCGTTCAAAGTGGGCTTGTGAAATGCGAGAACGCTTGACCAAGTCCGCCAGCGTAATAGGCGTGGCATAGTTCTTATGAAGATAATCTAGGACATTGGCGATGCGTCCGTACCACTCGGGCGTGTCGCGCATGCCGTCGATGACGCGATGTACGCCTGCGATGCCGATGATCTTCCCGTTTTTACCCTTGATCGGAAACTTGCTCCCGACAATCAATCGGTCTGAGTGTTCCGGTGCGGGTTCGACCGTGTTCAGGATCGGCTTTCCGCTTTTGATCACCGCCTGATCGCTGGCGGCGTAAATATCTGCCCGGTCCTTTGAAAAGAGATCATGATCAGTCTTGCCGATGACATCGCGCTCGCTTTGTACCCCGGAGTATTCCTGTGAGCGCCGATTCTGCATGATGAAGCGCCCTTTTTTGTCCTTGATGAAGAACGCGACATCTGGCAATGCCTCAAAGAGCTGATGAATGAGACGGGGGTCTTTGATTTGGTCCAGAAAAGCCTGTTGAAAGTCTAACGATTTCATCCATTAAGCATAGCGAAGGTCGCGTGATACCTCAAGAAAAAGGTGATAAGATTTTACAAATCTTTGAGAAGATAATACAAGGCATCCTTCATTGAAATGTGCTAACCTCATGACATGTTTAAATTAGGGGAAGGGCTTTTTATGGAAATGACACGAAATAGTTTTTTGAAAACCATGTCGGCAGGTGCAACATTCTCTGCATTGCCAGGCATTTTGAAGGCGCAGCAGGCACCTGCCGCGAATGTGGCCGGCGCCAACAGCAAGCTTAACATTGCTGGCATTGGCTTTGGCGGCATGGGAGGTTCAAATTTGAACAGTGTCGCGAATAAGGGACATACGATTTTTGCGCTGTGCGATGTGGACCCGAATAATGTCAAAAAGACGCGCGAGAAATATCCGCAGGCGAAATTCTATGTGGATTATCGCGAGATGTTGGCGCAGGAGAAAAACATCGATGGTGTTGTCATTGCGACACCCGACCACACCCATGCGGTGATCGCTGCTGCGGCTATGAAGGCCGGCAAGCATGCGTTTGTGCAGAAGCCCCTTTGTCATGACGTCTTTGAGTGCCGCGAGCTGATGCGTATCGCCAAAGAGAAGAAGGTCGTGACGCAGATGGGCATTCAAGGACATGCCTCGCCAGGCCATTACCTGATTCGTGAATGGGTGGCAGCAGGTGCCATCGGCGAGATCACGAGCATTGATTCGTGGTGCAGTCTCTCCTATTATCCATGGGGCCATGCCGGTTGGTCGTCGTGCGTCGGCACGAAGCCCAAAGAGAAGATGCCCCTGCCAGAGGGAATGAATTGGGACATTTTCATCGGCCCGGCTGCGATGCGTGATTTTCATCGTGCGTATCATCCCGGCACCTGGCGGGCCTGGTGGGATTTCGGAAACGGCATGATGGGCGACCGCGGTGCGCATACACTGGACGTGGTCTTTGAGCTTCTGAACCGCAGGATGCCCGTAGCGATTGATGCGACCTCGTGTGGCAATAATCCGGATACGCATCCGCTGTCAGCTGTGATCACCTTTACGTTTGCTAAGCCGGACCTAAGGGTGACGTGGTACGAAGGCACCCGTCCGCCGCGTCCAGTTGAACTTCCTGATGACCAGAACCTCCCTGGAGAAGGCGGCATCATCCTGAATGGAACGGAAGGAAAAATTGTCGCAGGGGTCTATGGTGACAGTCCGCGCATCATTCCGGAAGCGAGAATGAAGAGCTTTAAGCGGCCCGAGCAGACGCTGGTGCGTCCCAAGGGCGGTATTGAAGGCGACTGGCTGAGCGCTATTGTTGAAGGGCGTCAATCCTGCACCGACTTCGAGTATTCGGCACGGCTCACGGAATTCGCCTTGCTGGGCAACATCGCTAAGCGTGCGGACACGCGTCTATTGTGGGACGAGGCCGCGATGAAGGTCACGAATATCGAACGCGCCAACCAATGGATTAAGTGCTCGCGCAGGCCTGGCTGGGAGATGTAAAGCAGTAGCAGTTCTAAAGTTCTAAAGTTCGAGAGTTCTAAAGTTGAAGCAGCAGTTATACTTGAGTCCCGACGTCCGGGCCTGGGTCTGGAGTCCAAGGGCCTGGGTCCCAAAAATGAGAAGATCATGAATTCATTACAACGCTACCTAAAGACCCTCAAGGGTGAACCGGTTGACTTCTTACCGCGCGTTCCCATTTTGATGCAGTTCGCTGCGGAATACATCGGGTCGAACTACGCGGCCTTTGCATCGGATTATAAGGTGCTCGTGGAGTCGAACATCCGTTGTCGCGAGGCGTTCGGCTTTGATCAGGTCAGCGTGATCTCCGATCCCTATCGCGAGGTGCAGGGGTTTGGAGGAAAGATCCGTTACGAGCCCAACCACCCGCCGGTGTGCGAAGCGATCGTGGTCCCCGAGATTACGGACCTCTCGGCGTTGCCTGAGGACCCTGATCCGTATCACTGCGAGCGCATGCTCGACCGTCTTTTGGCGGTCCGCGAATACAAGAAGCGCGTAGGGGGTGAGTGTTCGATTCTGGGCTGGGTCGAAGGACCTGCTGCAGAGGCCGCAGACCTGCATGGCGTTGAAAACTTTCTTTTGGATACGATGATGGAGCCGGAGGCGTGCGCAGCCTTGATGGCGCGCTGTACGAAGACCGCCATACGCTTTGCAAAGGCGCAACTTGCGGAAGGCGCAGATACGATTGGCGTGGGGGACGCGATCTGCAGTCAGCTTCCGCCGAATCTCTATCGCGAACTCGTATGGCCTTATGAAAAGCAACTTTTCGAGGCGATCCGCGCCGCAGGCGGCCTTGTGAAGTTGCATATCTGTGGCGACATTGCGCATCTGCTCCCGCATATTGCCGAGTTGCCGATCGATATTTTGGACCTGGACCACATGGTCGATCCTGAAGCTGCCCGGAAGACAATAGGCAACACAATAGCGATCGCCGGACGGATCGATCCGGTGGCCGATGTCCTCCATGGGACGCCTCAATCGATACGCCAGACGGTGCAGGAGAGCTACGCAAAACTAGGTAATCCGCATCTTGTGATGGCCGGTTGTGAAATTCCGCCCGGTACGCCCCCCGAAAATCTCAAAGCGCTTTGCGAGCCTGTTCCCTTGTAACTTCACTGGAATGTTGGAATACTGGAACGATGGGGAATACAGGCCTTTGGAGGGCCACGCTCTGTCGTGGCCGGACGCGACAAAGCGCGTCCCTCCAGATTGCTGGCCATTTTGTCATGCAAAAAGCCACCAAGCCACAAAGAAATTCAAGCTTTAAAACTCTCGCGTATTTCAAGTTTCAAGCGTCAAGGTCCACGTTAGAACTCTCGAACTTTAGCACTTTAGAACTTCTCACCATTTTTGTCTTGCGGAAACACGTGAAATAGGGTGAAATAGAAACTTAATTGTTTTGAACGTAATAGGTTAGGAAGGAAATACTTTTCATGCGTTGGTCTCGTACTTTAATCAACACGCTGCGTGATGACCCCCAGGAAGCAGAAATCGCAAGTCATAAGCTCATGGTCCGCGCAGGACTCATCCGTAAACTTTCAGGCGGTCTCTATACCTTTATGCCCTTCGGAGTGAAGGCTTTGCACAAGGTCTCTCAGATTGTCCGCGAGGAGATGAACCGCGCGGGTGCCCAGGAAATTTTGATGCCCGCAATGCAGCCGGCTGAGTTGTGGGAGCGCTCAGGGCGTCTGGCAACCATGGGCGCTGGAATGTTCCGTCTCAAAGATCGAGTGGATCGCATGATGGTGCTCGGCCCGACGCATGAGGAGGTCACGACGGACCTGCTGTGCGGCGAGGTCAGCTCCTATCGCCAACTGCCCTGCACGGTCTATCAGATCCAGACGAAGTTCCGTGATGAAATCCGTCCGCGCTTCGGCCTGATGCGCGCCAAGGAATTTATCATGAAGGACGCGTATAGCTTTGACGTCTCGTACGAAGCCGCGGATGCCTCGTACCAGGCGATGTATGATGCCTATGTGCGCATCTTCAAGCGCTGCGGCCTGCTGGCGCGCCCTGTAGAGGCTGACACGGGCGACATCGGAGGCAAGTGGTCGCATGAATTTATGGTGCTGGCAGACTCCGGCGAAGACGGTGTGATCGACTGCCCCGCTTGCGGTTATGCAGCAAATCAGGAACGCGCGGAGCGCAAGGTAGGGGCGGCCAGCGGGTCGTCTGAAAATGGCGCGCTCGAAGAGGTCGCAACCCCGAACGTGCGGACGATTGAAGAGCTGATGGCCTTCTTCAAATGCGCGGGTGATCGCTTTATCAAGACGCTCATTTACTCGGCGGACGGCAAGCCCGTGGCGGTGCTGGTGCCGGGTGACCGTGACCTGAACGAGCACAAGTTCAAGCGCCTGCTGGGCGTGAAGAAGTTGGAGCTTGCGGATGATCCAACGATTTTGGCTGTGACCGGCGCCCCAGTTGGCTTTGCGGGACTGGTGGGCCTCACGATCCCTGTGTATGCGGATCAGGCGCTCAAGGGTGCGACAGGCCTTATTACGGGTGCGAACAAGGCGGATACGCACATCAAACATGTTGACCTGGCGCGTGATGCCAAGGTTACGATGTTCGAAGATTTGGTCATTGTCGGTACAGGCGATGCGTGTCCCAAGTGCGGCAAGCCGCTGCAACTGAAGCGCGGCATTGAGGTCGGCCATGTCTTTAAGCTGGGCACGAAATACTCCGAGTCGTTTGACGCGAGGTTCCTGACTGCTGAAGGCCAGCGTGAACTGATGGTCATGGGCTGTTACGGCATTGGTGTGACGCGCACCCTGCAGGCTGTGATTGAACAGAACCACGATGCGGATGGCATTTTGTGGCCGGCCTCTGTGGCGCCCTTTGCTGTCACACTGCTCCTGCTGGACCCCAAGGATGCCGCGGTGTGCGCTGTTGTCGACAAGCTGGAGAAAGAGTTGCAGGACGCAGGCATTGACGTGTTTGTGGACGACCGCGAAGATCGTCCCGGCGTTAAGTTCAAAGATGCGGACTTGATTGGCTGTCCTGTGCGCGTCGTGGTCGGGGCAAAGGGCTTGGCCAAGGGCGGCGTTGAAGTGAAGCTGCGTAATTCTAAGGAAATGGCCATTGTGCCGGTTGATGCGGCGGTGGCAGACATTGTTGGGCGTGTAAAGGCTTTGGTATAAAAGGGGAGGTTTTGGTATGAGTAATGACACGGA
>JBAXCC010000175.1:0-8325 GCA_037141675.1 bacterium
CCGACCCTACCAACGCGGCCTCGTGCTTCCGCATCGTGGCAATCAGTAATCTGCCGCCCTGGCGAGTCTATTTTGAGGGCTCCTCGCTTGGGCGGCAGTATACGATGCATTGGACGACGAACTTGGTTTCCGCTACATGGACAAATGATCCAAGCCAGCCGCCAGTCTGGGGACATGGCGGCGTTGATTCCCTGGCCGACACCAACACGTCGGTCCAGACAAAGTTTTATCGGCTCCAAGTGACACTTCCGTAACCAGCGAATCAAACGCCGCTCATCACTTCGCCTCGCTCACCACCGGCAGCTCTGGCCGCGCGGCCCATTCGGTCCAGCCCGCATCATACCAGCGGACATGGGTGTAACCCAAGAGACGGGTCAGCACGAAGACTGCTGACTGGTTTCGAGTGCCAGCGGACTGTTGACCGCCTACAGTGCAGATCTTCCTTCCAATCCAACTATCATTGGAATCTCTTGCCTGATGCTCACGAGCGTAGCGCTTGTTCGCTCTGCAGTAACTGCTTTGTTCGCACGGCGGTGATGCTTCCTTTTACGGTCGAACTGACTCGTGATTGCCCTGTCCCGTGCGGGGTCTCTGCACCTGCCCTTGGGCGTTGCCCTATGCCCTCTGGATGGGCAAGAGCAAGAAGACGGCTGTGATCATAAGTCCGAGCACGCCCAAAACAAAGACGAGCCAGATCTTTTTTGCAACGATGACATTTTTGATGAACGCAAAGTTGAGGATCAGGTGAATGAGGACAAGAGCCAACAGAAAATATGCGGCCCAGAGATGGTACACACCCCATTCGTGCCGCGAAAGCCCCAGAAAGGTGAGACCATGCCCGCCTTGAAATCCCGGCACAAGCCGGTAGTGGATCAAGAGCCCTGTGCCAGTTAGGAAGCTCATCGCGACATACATCGCAAGATCGGTAATCGTTCGAACAGTTGAATTTTTCATATTCTTAGTCTCTTAACGTATCCTCTTAACATTTTTAATAACGACGATCCATACCCTAAAATGATCCTCGCGGGCGAGTGTCGGACATCCTCCGACTCCGGAGATCATCGTCATCATGGCCTCCGGTGACTTGAAGTGACTTCGCATCAGGAAGAGTTTCTCCAGAAGGGCGACACCTTTAACCGTCAGGCGTCGTATATCCGGCTCCTCGATCACCAGTCGTCCGGAGGGCTTCAGGACGCGCAACAACTCACAAAGGGCCACACGCGGGTCCCTCACGTGATGGAGGGCATCCACCAGCAGAATGCGGTCGAAGGACGCATCTGCAAAAGGCAGGCACTCCAAATCCGTCTGCACGGTCTCAAGTCCCTTCTGGCGGGCTTGCCGCAGCATGTTGGGCGAAGCGTCGCAGACCACGACACGCTCCGCCGATGCGGCCAGCGCGCCAGACACCCGACCAGTCCCGCCTGCGGCATCAAGCAACGTGTGCTCAGCTGATAGTTCAAGCAATCTGATCAGCAGCTCCGAATCCGATGGTGGAATCAGCCGTTCGTAAATGGGCGCAAGTATATTGAAGTGATCAAACATCAGAGTGTGACCACCAAACGGTTCTTGTCGGCCAGATCGAGCGCGGCGGAATAGTGGCTGATGGACTCTTTGGTCGTCATGCTCTTAATCAACTTGCCGTCCAAGCCGAATTTGGAGTGACCAATGCTGGCGCAGCGAAACAGCTTGTCTTGATGTTGGTACTCGACCTCCACGTGCCGGTGAGGGCATAGCAGGGAGACGACTGCATACGTGGCATCCCCCGTCCGCGCGACGAGAAGCGGCATGGGCAGACGTGCATCAATAATTTTTACCGACCCGCCCACGCTTGTTAATGCAGGCGTTTTATCGAGCAAAACCTTTAACGTTTTACCCTCGACCGTATAGGTGCCTGCTGTAATCGCAGGTGTAGTCCCGACCTTGCTGAACGTGGCGCAACCGCCGCCCAGCCCGCATACGCATGTTCCAACTCCCGCCGCGCCGAGCGTGGCGACCATATTTCTTCTCGTTAGTTTCTTCATCATTAGTTTCCTTTGCCGTCCGCCTTCACTTCTGGACATTAGGCTGTCGCGTCAGGTGTTCCAGCAGGATGCGGCGCACTTCTGTGATGGCCGGTATCTTCTTGTGTAGCGACAGATGAGTGGCTTCCACCACAAGTTCCGATTGTGCGCCGTTGATGTGTGAGCTCCAATAGGACACGACCCCATCAGTGCCATTGGTGGTTCCTGCGGCCTGAAGGTCGCCAATAATGGAGTGGCTGGACACGGCGGGACTCCACACGCTGCTGCCCAGCGCCAGGCTGAACAGGCTGTCGGGGGCCAGATTGGCGATGCCGTTCGCCTGGCTCAGCAACCGCTCCTCCCGCCCTTCCTTGGCCTCCAGAAAGCTGCGGATGTACTCTGGACGGCGGCTGATACTTTTGCCGAGCGAGCCAGAGGTCTGGTTGGCCATGTAGGCGCCGCGGTGGGGTGTCCCCAAAAAGATGACCCGCCGCACAAACGGAAGCGGTTCAAATGTGGCCAGGCTCTTCAGGTAGGCTTGAAGCTCCGGATCGCCAGCGGCTTGTGTCAGGCAGTGTCGCTCCATATCCCGGAAAGCCTCGCCCGATGACGTGATCATCAGGCGGGAGAGGAGCCCCCCCATGCTGTGCCCCACCAGCACCATGTCATTCCACGCTTCGCCCTTTGCCTTTAGATCCCTGTGCAGCGCGAGCAAGGAACCCCGCAACTCAGAGGCGGACAGCAGAATCGGGTTCGTGGTGGGATAAAAGAAGAGCCAGAACTGGTATCGCTCGCTCAACACCGGATCGGAAAGGAGCGCGTTGAGCATCGGGACCCACGTCAGAGGCGAATCCATCAGACCGTGCGTAAAGACGACAGGGATCTTTTTGGGGTTGTAGGGTTCGAGCAGGAATAGCCCTCGGTTCCCTTCGACCGTCTCCGCGCGCAGCAGGCGTAACATATTGAATAGCCCGTAGTACTGGGAGCCGTTCTCGTAAAATTCCGCTAGGGCAAGACTGGTATCCGCCTCCAGTGGCACACGGCGTCCGTTGATCTCGACCTGCATCTTGGTGAGAGAACTCCACATTTCGCACGTTGCGGTCAGGCGTTCACCGGTCTCGCGCCACGGTTCGCCAAAGCGCATTAGGAAGGTCACGGGCATCACGCCAGCCTGGTAGACAGGCGGATGGAGGAGTCGCACTTCCGGGACAAGGACCGTCGGGGGTCGGACAGCGACAACGGGGACGCCGATGCCCCGGCGCCGCGTGTGAAGTTCCAGCTCTTCCGTCTTGTGGGAGAATGCTGGCAGGATCTGTTTAAACGTCTGTGCCTCGCCCATGCCGTACCCTTTGGTCACTGTCAGCTGGCCTTCAATAAGCGAGCAGCTCAGTTCCTGCCCGGGTTTCCGTCCCTCAGCCAGGAGCAACCCCATTAGTTCGGAGAGCGAATAATTGTAGAGATCCACTGCAAAGCGGAGATTGGGATCAAGAGGGTCGAGCATCGGCCCCATCTGTTCGTCAAAGACTGCCGAGTAAGCCGCGCGTGCAGCAGTCAGCAATAACTTCGCCTTCTCGTTCTGCTTCTGCTCCTCAAGTCCGGATAGGTAGGCATACTCGGCAAAGACAGTCAAGCCCGCCCGGTCCGGCTCAAGGGTCAACTGCCGGCGCAAGGCCTGAAGAATCGGCTCGGATTTTCGGAGGGCCTTGCCCTGCCAGCCGCGAAGCGCCAGGTAGGTCGTCGTGTGTTCGCTGAGACGCCCAGTGGTTAGGGCGTTCTCAGTTAGTTGCTTCGCCCAGTAGGTCGTCTCCACCCGTTCCAAAGAACTGGAGATGCAACCCGCTAGAAACAGGACACACACAAGGGGCATGGCCTTGCTGAAAAACCATCTTACCTGCGATAACGCTGTAACGTGCCAGCCTAGAGACTTCCGACGCATACACGTTATAAAGCCATACTTACTTATCATCATTTTTCCGCCTGTCAGAATGCGATAACCAAAAGCGACAGGATGGTCGCAAGCCCAAGCACCGTCAATGCGACGGCAACCAGTGTCTCGAGCTGCGCTTTGGGCTGGGGCACAATGCCTGCGGCAAGGTCTTTCAAATAACGGCGGTAACGCATAAGTGCGGCTACGTTCAAAACAACGCCTAATATGACCAGTCCGAGACCCAGCCACAGGGAGATGCCGTGAGACAGCGGCTGCGGCATCTTCTGGACAGCGGACACCTCCCTGAGAAACAGTCCGAAGCGCGCCACAACGAAACCAAAGCCCATCAGCGCCAAGCCCGTCCTGATCCAGGCGAGAAAAGTTCGTTCCGCTGCTAAGGGTACGCGCGGATCTTCGGTTATCAACGATTTTTTCAATTCGCTCATCACTTTGCCTCGCTCACAACTGGCAGCTCTGGCCGCGCGGCCCATTCGGTCCAGCCCGCATCATACCAGCGGACATGGGTGTAGCCCAAAAGACGAGTGAGGACAAAGAACGTCTGGCTGGCTTGATGGCCGGTGCGGCAGTGGACAATGACCGGCGAATTTTTGGAGGGGATGAGCTTTGCATAGACGGCTGCCAGTTCAGTAGCCGGCTTCAGTGTGCTGAATGCCTCGCCCTTGGCCATGTCATCCGTGAAAGGCCTGTTGACCGCTCCTGGAACATGACCGCCTCGCGCCTCTTCGCGTTTCTTGCCAGTGAAGAAATCAGCGGGCCGGACATCAAGGATCACCGTACCAGGCTTCCCGATCGCAGCCAGGACCTCCTTGGCGCCGACCGTGAAGGTATCCGCCTTCGCGGGGACAGGGTAGTTCGTCGGTGTGACAACAGGAAGTACCGTGTCTATGGGTCGCTTCTCGCTCTGCCACTTGGCGAAGCCGCCTCTCAATACTGCAGTGCGACGGTGCCCCAGCCGTTCGCAGGCCATGCCGACGAGTGTGGCGTCCTGCTGCTTGTCGCCCCAGATGACAATGAGGGTGTCCTCTGGGCGAAGCCCCATGAACGAGAAGTGCTCGGCCAGCAGCTTGGCAGGCAGCAGCGTAGACGGAATGCCCTCAATGCAGCCGCGAAGGGTCTCGATGTTCAGACTCAACGACCCTGGTATATGTCCGCTGTTGTATTCCGGTTGGAGCCGCATGTCGATCCGTTTCACATCAGGCCTGCCGAGATTTTGAGCCAACCACTCGGTCTCCACTTCTGCAGGTAAAGGTTCTGATAAACGTGAAGGGGCTGCCGCTGGAACAGGTACGGCAACAGGCGCACTGAGGAAGAACGCGCGCCACGCGCGGATCTTCGCAGCCTGCAAGGACGGCACGGGTTCACTCCGCAGCGACACGGGTTTGAGACACGTATTCAGAAAGCCCTGCAACCCGTCAGTGAGCTGATAGACGTTGCCGAAACCCAGCCTGGCGAGACTGTCACGGGCTTGCGCTGGATGGGTCATACCGTTGGAATAGAGCACGATCATGCCTTGGTTCTTGCGTGGTGCAAGCGCGGTCGGTAAGTCGGCCACCTGAATATTGATCGCCGTGCGGATATGGAACTCCGCGAATTCCTCTGGTGTGCGGATATCGACCAGCAGGAGCGATGCGTCGCCCCCCAACAGACGGTCGGCGAGTTCCTGCACCTCAATATGGTCCGCGCCCTCCTGCATGCCGGTCAGCAAGGTCTGCTCCTGGGTGGCCACATTTGCTGTTGCTTTAGGTTTCATCTGCGCGGCAAATAAGCCGAACGCAGCGACAACCAGCACGACGCTAAAGACCTTGAGGAAGCTCGTGTTCCAATAGCCGTCCACGCCATTGCGCTTTTTCTCGATCGCTTCAGCGCCCCAGAAACAGCCCACGGCGATCAGCGTAAAGACGAACGCAAAACTTGCCTCGGACACGCCCAGCGACTCAAAGCCGAACACGACGCCACGGTCGTTTGCAGTCAGTGGCGCGACAGCTGGATAAAGTTCGTTGTAGAGGATGCTCCCTCCAACCGCACCGGCTAAGAAGACCAGCGCATCGATCTTGCCGGATGCTACGCCGACCGCAGCCGTACCGGGACACCAGCCACCCATCACGAAACCTATGCCGAAGATCAGGCCCCCGAGAATCTGCGCCGCATAGAGTGTGTGCAGAAAATAGACGTTGTCGGTTGTCACCCAGCCAAAAGCCTTGGCGTAACAGAGACCAAGCATCGCGACGATCACGGCTGTGAACATGACCTTCAGAACCGCCATGTCGCGAAAATAGAAAATACCCGCCAGGCGGCGCGAACTGCCGAATCCCGCGCGTTCCAGCGCCACGCCAAAGGCGATGCCGATTAGAAGGCTCGCGATAAAGGCCGCAGGCGAGTCGAGCATTCCGCTGTTGAAAAAGGTGTTAATCATTCCACTGCCTCCTGACAAACCACGCGGTGGCATAGCCGCCCGCGAATACACTGACGAGGAAGAGCAAGCTGCCGGTGAGCAGCAGGGCGCTGCCGGACAAGGCCTGACCCGAGGTACAGCCGTTTGCGAGGCGGCTGGCGAACCCGACGATGACGCCGCCGACCCCCGCGAAGATCAACCGCTTGGGCGAGGAGCAGCTTGACCCGCGTTCAACACGGACGGCACAGCGGCCGGCTAGTAAAGCAGAGATGAGCCCTCCGCAGAACACGCCCGCCAGCATGAAGACCAAGTAGTAATTCATGGGCTGAGCGCCCCACGCGCCGAAGTAGTGGCTGGCCAGCGTCCGTGCCGGAGCGAGCACGAGTTCACAGTAGGCCCCCGCGCGTGCGATGGCTGCCGAGGCTCCGAGTCCGGCCCCAAGAATTAGGTAAGAAGCCAGCAGCGTCAAGCCGAGCAGAACACCGGCTAGATACGGATTTGAATAAGGTTTAGCGTTCATGTTTAGCACCCCGCGCTTTTCTTTTTAGGTGTCTGCGGCACTGGAGTCGTCGGTTGTGCCGGTGCCGCTGGTAGATTGGAAGGCGGTGCGGATGCGGCCGGTGCAAGCGGCACGGCCTTGATCGGCCTGCCCATCTCCACATCTTTCCAGTAGGCGTCGAGACCGCCGAACAGGACCTTGACCTGCCGTTCGGTCTTCTGCGAAAGGATTCCTCCTGCTGCCATGGCCAGCGAACCGTCGCGGTCCACAATCACCAGAGGCCCTGCGCCTGTCAGGAAAGCAGGATCAGCGATCAGGTCTGCCAGCTCTATGTTGCGTGCACCAGACACGTGATAATCCGCGAACTGTTCAGCCGGGCGGATGTCCACGAGATCGTAGGTGCCCGGCAGATCCACGAGCAGACGCTTGAGCGCGGAAGGGTCGATCCGGTCTGGAAGTTTGACAACACGTTTCGGTTGCGAAGCGGTCGTGTTCCCGCCTGGCGAAGCAGGCTGGATCACAGGCAGTCCGGCCTCGATCCACGCTTCACTGCCTCCGACCATACTGGCCACCTTTGTGAATCCCTTGCGTTCCAACACGCCGATGCCCATGCTGCTACGGTAAGCCGAGTTGCAGACAGTCACGACTGGCTCTTGCGGGTCTAGCTTCGTCGCCGCGAGATCGCCGAGGATGTTGAGTGGCAGGTTCACTACATTGCCGATGCGCAGTCCCATCCACTCGCTTGGCAGGCGCACATCCACGATCACGGGTGCTGTGCCGTCTTTCATCCGCTGATAGAGAACTTGCGGTCCGATAGGCTCGTTTGACAAGACGGGCTGATTGGCAATAACCCAGGCGTCGTAAGTGAGCGCACCCGCGACAACGTAACCGACACGGTGCAAGCGGTAGACCGCCTCTTTCAGTTCGTCGGGACTTCCGCAAAGAATCGTGCGGCTGCCCCAGGGGACCATGATACCGACCCATGTCTCCAGACGTCCCCGCAATGCGATGTTCACCGAGTTAGGGATATGCCCTGCTGCAAAGCTCTTCGCATCGCGCAGATCCACAACATATCCCGTGTTGACGTCGGTTACTG
The DNA here is from genome assembly GCA_037141675.1 of bacterium. GTDB lineage: Bacteria > Verrucomicrobiota > Kiritimatiellia > RFP12 > UBA1067 > CAIZQW01. The sequence continues at coordinate 7,936 of JBAXCC010000175.1, forward strand.
TTTTGTCCAGCGCAGGAACCGGTGGCAACGCCGCGTTCCATGCCACCAGCAACGGTCCTTCCCGATTCATCTTGGCATTGTGCTTAAAATATTGTGGCGCTTCAGGCAGTCCCTCCAGGACGGCAGTGATGAAATCATTTTTGCCCGTATGCTGGAGGTAGGGGTTGGTCGCGCGCTCCGCGCCGATGGTTGAGGAGGGTTCGTCACGCAGGTGCGCTCCGCACAGCGATCCCGCGCCGTGCGCGGGCAGGACGATCACGCTGTCGTCAAGTTTGGCGAGCTTGTTCTTCCAGGTGTCGTAACTCATGCCAGCCAGTGTTGAAGCCGCCATGGTGCCGCCCATCAGGTCTGGGCGTCCGATCGATCCTACGAAGAGCGTATCGCCAGACA
>JBAXCC010000176.1:0-8310 GCA_037141675.1 bacterium
CAAAGATCTGAGCCGAGCGATAACTGCGCAAGGTGGAGATGCCCATCTTGGACATGATCTTCAGCAGACCCTTGTCCACCGCATGGATATAGTTCTCCGCGGCCTTGGCTGGATCCGCCGTGATCGCATTTGTCAACGACAGCTGATGCGCACATTGCAAGGCTAAATAAGGATTGACGGCGGTCGCGCCGAAGCCGATCAGCAGCGCGAAATGCATCACCTCCCGCACTTCACCGGACTGCACGATGACGCCCACAGGAGGACGTAAGCCCACCTGTACAAGTGCGCGATTGACCGCCACGGTCGCCAGCAGTGCAGGCATCGGCATAGTCCCAGAAGGGAGATCGCGATCCGAGAGAATCAGAATGCGCTTGCCTGACTTCACTGCTTCCACAGCGCGTGCCGCAAGATCATTCAGTGATGCTGATAAATCAGCCTCCCAGCCAATGGACAATACAATGGCCTGAAACGCCTCATCCTTCACCATGGACAACCGACGCACATCCTCATCCGTGAGCACAGGACGCTGCAACTTGATAAGCTTGGCGTGGCTTGCGTTCTCCTCAAGGATATTGCCTTGATTACCGATATAGGTCAGAAGGCTCATCACCAGCTCCTCGCGGATGGGATCGATCGGCGGATTAGTGACCTGGGCAAAAAGTTGTTTAAAGTAATTGTACAACAGGGGTGTCTTTTTGGAAAAGACCGCCAAGGCGCTGTCATTTCCCATGGACCCGACTGGCTCGTGCCCTGTCTGAGCCATCGTCTTCACGATGATCTCGACATCCTCGCGGCTCCAATTGAAAAGTCGCTGCAACCCAAAGAGGTCATCCTGGGCCTGAGGGGGCGTAATGGAATCGAACAGCCCATGCACCAAGATCTTGTTGTCGTCCACCCAGCGGCGATAGGGTTTCTGGCGCGCCAATTGATTTTTGATCTCGTTATCAAAGACCAGGCGATGGTTCTCTAGATCGCAATAGATCATTTCGCCGGGTTTCAGCCGACCGCGGCGGACCACGTTGTCATCAGGGATGTCCAGCACGCCCGTTTCCGAAGCCAGCACAAAAATATTGTCGCAGGTGAGCGTATACCGGGCAGGACGCAAGCCATTGCGATCCAGCATCGCACCGGCATTGATACCATCGGAGAAGGCCACGGCTGCAGGGCCGTCCCACGGTTCCATGAGAGCAGAATGGTATTCAAAAAATCCACGTACGTCCTTGCCTAGATGATATTTCGGCCCCCACGCCTGCGGCATGATCATCAGCATGGCATGCGGCAGCGTGCGGCCCGAGAGCACCAGCAGTTCGAGCATGTTGTCAAGATAACCGGAATCGCTCAGACCCGCATCAAATAAGGGCAGACACTCTTTGAGTTCATCACCGAACAATTCGCTTTTGAAGAGTTTTTCGCGACTGCGCTCCTGATTCAGATTGCCGCGCAACGTGTTAATCTCGCCGTTATGCGCCAGATAGCGATACGGATGGGCAAGCTTCCAGGTGGGGAAGGTGTTTGTGCTATACCGCTGATGCACCAGGGCCACAGATGAGGCAAAGTCCGGATCCATCAGATCCATGTAAAAGGCATCGATCTGCGTGGCCATCAGCAAGCCCTTGTACACAATGCTCCGGCACGAGAAACTGCAGAAGGTCAACTCCTTAAAACGTTTTTCAAGGATACGGCGGACCACGAAGAGCTTCCGCTCAAACACCACGTCCGATCCGAAGGCTTCCCCGCTCACAAATAGCTGTCGTATGCGCGGCATGGAGTTGCGTGCATTGCGTCCGATCGCGTCCGGATTGACCGGCACATCTCGCCAGCCCAGCACGGCCATACTCTTTCCATGCAGCGCAGCCTCTATTTCTGATTCCATGCCCACACCGCCAAACACCATCGCCACAGCGTAACGCTTCGGCAACGTAAATCCTACCTTGGACCGGAAAAATCGATCCGGCATCGCGACAAGAATGCCCGCACCATCACCAGTGTCGGGATCGCCACCCGCTGCACCGCGGTGCATCAGCCGCTTTAGGATCGTAATACCCTTCTCAACGATGCTATGACTCGGCTTGTTGTCCAGCGAAGCAACCAAGCCCACACCACAGGCATCATGTTCATTTTCAAAGCTGTAAAGTCCTATATCCGGCACAGGATAAACTGAAGAGTCTTTTTTCATACATCAATTTTAAGCAAACCTCATGCCATAAAGCAATATAATAAAAAAACAGCGTTTTATCCGTTAATTATCCAACATTTTGATAATGTTTTTACAATATCGTAATTCATTTTGTACTATTTCTTTACAAATTGGTAAAATCAAGTTATTGGAAGAATACTTGCTATGATAAGCCCTTTATCCGCGTCATTGCGTATCGATACCTGGCCGTTAAACAGTCTCAGGATGCGGCTGGCCAAGGCAGCTCCTAAGCCGAAATCACCGCCTCCCTTGATCAGTGTCCGCTGGCCACCCACTTCGAAAAACGTCCCGAGGGCATCCGGCGTGAACGTTTTTCTTCCAAAGGTAATCACCACATGTGCCTGTCCCTCGGAAACGCTTGTCTCCAACGTGAAGGGGTCGCCTTTGCATACACAACACGCGGCTGTCAGAAGCAGGTCCGTGAAAGCCCGCGAGAGCAGATTCTCTTCCCCGAGGACTGTCACCTGTTCTATCGCTAAAAGAGAGGCTTGCACCTCACACTCGGTCATTTGCCCCGCAAACGCGTTGAGCGCAGTTCTGAGAACATTTGACAAAGACAAGGGACTCAGCCCAAAGGATTCTGAAGCAACATCAATATGCGAAAGGGTTTCTGCATCTTCAATCAGCTTGGTCATGCGGCGGCAAGAATAGTCATAAGTCTCGCGCAGGCTGTTTACGCTGGAGATTTGAGACACCTCCATGAACAAGAGTTCCGAGGTGCCTAAAATGCTGCTGAGGGGAGTACGCATCTCGTGGGAGAGCATATTCAGCCACTGGTTTTTGGCATCATCCCAGATGCTCAGGCGACGATTCGCCTCGGCGAGTTCCTGAACGCGCTGACGGACGAGTTTTTCCAAATGGATCTGGTATCGGCGCAACCCGAGGTGGGTATGCGTACGAGCCCAAACCTCTCTTTCGAAAAAGGGTTTCGTTATGTAATCTACACCGCCCGCTTCGAAAGCGCGTACCTTGTCAGTAGGATCCGAGAAGGCACTCAGGAAGATGATGGGGATCGAGCAAAGCCGATCGTCAGCCTTAAAGCGGCGACACACCTCATACCCATCCATGCCCGGCATCAGGATATCAAGCAGGATGATATCCGGCATCTCATCGCCTGCGGCGGCGAGGGCCAGATCGCCGCGCGGAAAGGCCCGTATACTCCACCCTTCTTGACGGAACATCTCTCCGAGCACGTTCAGATTCTCATGTTCATCATCGATAATCATGATGGTTACGGGGTCGGAATTAATAATCATATTATTATCCCTTTGGCAGACTCAAGGAGACTGCGTAGACGGTCATAATTATAGGAGTCGATGAGCAAGAATATACTTGCGGCGAGTTCAGCATGCTCATGCGCGATCGTTTCGACTGTTTTACGTAATAAAAAGATGTCCCCGCGGCGCAAAGCCTGTTCAAGCAGGCGACGTTGCTCCTCTGGCACGCTTGCCAACGCTTCGGCAGTGATCACGGCAGGTATCACCCCAGGAGAGACGACAGACTGTTCCTTCTCATAGTGGAGGCCACAGACTCTGCCAATCTCCGACAGGAGTTGTTCCCGTTGAATCGGCTTGGGGACATATCCGTTCGCGCCTGCGGCGAGCGCGATAACGCCTTCATCGGCGGAGCCGGAAGCCGTGACGATCACTACCGGAATTACTCGCCCACCTGGGAGTTCGCGGATTCGGGCGATCGTTTCATACCCATCCATATTTGGCATGCGCTTGTCCATCAAAATCAGGTCAACCGACTCTGCTTGACGCATCCGACACACGGCCTCCGCGCCACTGGCCGCCGTTTCGACGGAAAAGCCGACCGGCTCCAGCATGGACACGAGCATTTCAAGGTTTGAGGGGTCGTCATCTACCACCAGAAGACGAAACGCTCGCTGTCCTTTGGATAACTTCAACACATTTCTATTGGAGGACTGCCCATGAGTCTCATCGCTGATAGCCCGAGCTCGGAAAGTGAGCCGGAAACAGCTTCCCGCGCCGAGCTGACTCGTCACGGTAATGTCACCGCCAAGCGCGTGTGCATAGCGCAGGCTCAAGTAGAGACCAAGCCCCATGCCCTTGGCTCCCTTCCTGCCGCTCTCAGTCTGCTCAAAAACCTCAAAGATGCGGGTCAAATCCTCTGGCCCGATACCCTGTCCCGTATCTTCCACATCTACGGCGATCATGAAATCCCCGTCCGGCATCGTTCCTTCCAGCACAGAAGCCGACAAACGTACGCTACCTTTTTCAGTAAACTTGACCGCGTTACCCACGAGATTCACGAGGATCTGCCGGATCTTTCCGGAGTCCGCATGGATCAAGCGAGGCACCTCAGGCGAACACGTAAACTCCAGTGTTAACACCTGTGCCGCCGGATGCCTGACAAACATGAGTCGCACATCCTCCAATGCCTGATAAAAATCAAAGGTCTTCGGCGCGAGCGTAATGGTGTGAGCATCACATCGCACCAGTTCGAGCAAATCGGTGAGCAATTCCAGCAGATGTTCCCCGCTGCGGGTGATTGCTTTCAGCCTCGGCTTCACAGGGCACGGTTGGCACTCACGCTCCATGATCTGAGCGTACCCGAGAATAGCATTCAGGGGTGTCCGGATTTCATGCGACATATGAGCAAGGAAGAGACTTTTGGCGTGAGCTGCAGCTTGCGCCGCGTCACGCGCCAGGGTCAAACGTTGCTGGAGCGCCTGAGTTTCACGCTCCGTGGCACGACGCGCTTCAAAATGAGCATAGAGTTCCGCGAGCACATGCAAGATCGCCACCTCTTCTTCGCGCCAGTGTCGCTCTTCCGTGACAGCATCAAAACCCACGAACCCCAGACATTCCTGCCCCTGCATCAGTGGCAGGGTGATCAGCGAACGGATTCCCTGAGGCGCGAGCAGCTGGCACAGATAACTGTCGGTCGGCAGTGCCGCCACGCTGGGAATGTGTATACTTTCACCTCGGCAGTGCGTCGCGACCCAATCCGGAATCATGGAATTCGGTACCGCCTGCAGGTTGTTGATCTCAGGGGTGATCCCAACGCCACACCATTCGTGGGTATTCGACATGACCCCTGCTTGGAAGTCATAAGCAAAGAGGTAGGCACGGTCTGCATGGATGAGTTGCCCCATGGTTGCCAGCGACTGATCAATTGCGGAATCCTGAAGCTCCAGCGGCACATTGACAAACTCTGTCGCCAGATGCATCAATTCGCGCTGGATGGCCGAAAGTCTCGCCAACTCCTTTTCGGCGTGTTTGCGAGCCGTAATGTCGGTAATCACAGACAGGAAGTATTGCTGCCCTTGACTGCTGATCACTTCACCGGAGAAGAGCCCGTCGAGAAGCGTCCCGTCTTTACATCGGACTTGCAATTCTACGCCGGCTAGGTGACGGTCCTGTAAAAGTTGCGAGAAAACTGAGGCATGCTGTTCCGGGTACACGAGCAAGCCGCATTCGGCGGAGGTATGACCGATGATATCCTCGCGGGAATAGCCGAGCGTCGTCAGAAAGGCGTCGTTGACATCCATGAAACGTCTGTCTTGCAATGTGGAAAGCGCGATCAGACTGGGATTGTTACGGAACAGCCGTTCAAAGCGCTGCTGCGCTTCCTGCTCCGCGCTTACGTTTTTACAGATGCCGAAGAGGCAATCTTCCCCGTTCCATTTGCCGAACCAGACCCGGGTCTCGACCGGCACAAGGGTGCCATTCTTATTCACCAGCGGAAGCGGGCAGCTCTCCCGCTCGCCCTTGAACATGGCGGTGAAAATGGCCTCGGCCTCCTGCCGCTTATCCGCTGGATGCACATCCAGTAGATGCATCCCCTTGAGTTCATCATGCGTGAAACCCAACGTTCTCGTGACAGCGCTGTTCGCGAAAAGAATGCGGCCTTCGGGTGTGCCCACCATGATCATGTCTGTCATCGTCTCGAAGAAGGTGCGGAAGTTAGCTTCGCTCTCTCTCAGCGCAACCTCAGCCAGATGTTGGGCTGTGATATCGCGGCCGATGCCGAGAATCCCAATCAGCTCCCCGTCGGGTCCCCAATAAGGCGTCTTGAGCGTATCGATCAGAATCTTGCGACCATCGGGATAGGTAATCCATTCCTCATTATGGCGAGGCTTGTTCGTCTCCAGCATGTGCCGGTCGTTTTCCCGGAAAGCATCCGCGATCGACTTATCAAAAAGGTCATAGTCGGTCTTGCCGACAATCTCCTGCCTTGGCCGTCCGACAAACTTAACAAAGTTAGGGTTACACCCAAGGTATATCCCCTCAATATCTTTGAAGAAAATGATATCTGGCATGGAATCGAGCAAGGAATTGATCAAACTGGCCTGTCGCTTGATATTCTCCCCAGCCAGCTTATGCTCAGTAATATCCCAGTTTGTGCCGATCATGCGCAAGGGTTTGCCTGAGTCATCGCGTTGCACCATCGCGAAGCCACGGATATAACGGATCGTCCCATCTGGCCACAGAACCCGGAATTCGATATCGAACTCCTTCTCCCCCCGCAAGGCGAGCTGGATGCGTTCATCGCCCCGTAGCCGGTCTTCCGGATGAACCCCCGCTTGCCAGGCGTCATACGCACCGCTGAACTGCTCACGCGTGATTCCATAGAGACGGAACATTTGGTCATCCCAGACGAGCAGGTTATTGACCACGTCGTAGTCCCAGATGCCCACACCACCTGCCCGTGCGGCCAGCGACAGGCGCTCTGTAACTCGGCGCAATGACTCTTCGCTTCTCTGCAGGTCGGCGGTCATCCCTTTCGCCAACTGTTGCGCATCAGATTGGGTGTTCAGTAAGACACTGAAGAAGGCACACAGCAGCAACGTGCTAAGTGTACCCCCGATAAGAATTAACCAGACGCCCATATAGCTTGCTGTAAACCAACCGCCGCTGGTTTGTGCAAAGCAGATTGTCCAGCGATGACCGTTGAAGAAGATGGGGGTCTGGCGCTTAAAGCGAATGTTCTTCTCTACAGGGGTATGCCCAAAAAGCAGGCTTTGCGGTGAAGGGCTCGCGTCATCATAGATTGCCAGAAAGCGTTGCGACGTTTGCTCCAACGCACTGACGCCAAGTATTCCTTGGAGTAGGTCATTCATCCGGTACGGACTGTAGACCCAGCCGATAATGGCAGCGCGGCGTTGTTCCACGGTAGCAGTGGGCATTCCTTTGCGGTAGACCGGCACATACATTAAGGTGCCGGCTTGAACCAGCAAATCGGTTTCCTGCACCAGGACTACTTTGCCAGAGAGCGCGGCAGCATCCGTATCTCGCGCCCTTTCCATGGCAGCCCGGCGAATCGGCTCCGAAAACATGTCGTATCCGAAGGCTCGCAGGTTGCGGCCTGAAAAGGGTTCCAAATAAATGATGGAGGAGTAGACCTCCCGTTCCCCTTCTGGCCGCACCCGATACTCAGGAAAACCTTCTTTGCGAAGGTCCTGAATATGTTGAGAAATAGTGGACCGCGGAATCAACAGCGAAAATCCGAGCCCTTGGATGCCCGGAAGTTGTTTTTCGACCTTCAGACTCTGGGTGAAGATGCGCCACTTCTCTCGTGTGACTGTGTCAGATGCATTGAATAGCGCGGCGCCACTCAGCAAGATACGCGCATGGTCATCCAGCCGATTGGCAATGCTACTTTGAACTTCATTACACTCCGCAATAAAGTTCCGCTCTTCAAGCCGATCCGCGATGGACTTGATGTATAAGGCGACCACCGTGGTCAACAGCAGTCCAATCGGCAACACACTCCAGACGATAAACTGAGTCATCTGATGAGACAATTTAACTCTAACAAATTTCATGTGATGAATCATATAATTTTCGATAATATCAAAACAGATGTTGTTGTTCAAGCACGATTGGCGGGATCGGCGCGATCGGAAACTACACATATTCGATAGTCAGCAAAATACGACATTGCGTGTAGGACAAATTAGTGGTACTGTTTTATCAAATAACGTGTTGAGCATTTAAAGTGATTGAAGAAAATAAAGGTGCTGGCAAAAGGAAGACTGAGATGAGCGCAGTGATAATTGTTGATGACCATGCGGTTCTACGGAGCGGGTTGGCGCGGATGCTGAAGGCGTCGTTTTCTGACATGTTTATCGGTGAAGCGGGTGA
>JBAXCC010000177.1:0-8205 GCA_037141675.1 bacterium
GGTCTGGATGCCTTTGCCGGTTTTCTGAAGGAGGCTGTCCAAAAGGTCGATGCTATCCGTCCGAACTGATACACGTATTGACGGAATGAGTGGCTTGAGCAAACAGCTCAGGCCACATTTGTGTTAACGTTGTTATCTAAAAAGAAACGTGTCGTTATGTACATGGGGGGGGGATGAATATGCCCAATAGATACTTGAGTTGCCTCGTGCTAGTTTCTGTGGTTGCTTTTGGACTCACAGTTTGTTCTGCTGATCAGACGATTAGTAATTCCAGGATGACGGTTAAGCTGTCGGATGCCGGGAAGCTTACTCTTTCAACGGGGGAACGTTGCTTCGCGCAGACGACAATAGAAGCGACAACGTTTAAGAAAACAGAGGTCAATGATCGTGTGGGGAAGGGGGTTGCATTGGAAAGCGACACCTTGAGCATTGCTCTGTATCCGGAACAACCCTTTGTCTTTTTCAGGATGCGTTTGAATAATGGTTTAGCCGTGACGGTTACGAATCGCGTGTACTATCCTTCATTTGAAATTCTGAATACCCCCCTGACATCTGTACTGACCACGGGCGGTCCACACCCTACTGAAAAAAATATGGGAAGTTATATGTGGATTGCCATGGTGAATGCGGAGTCGCGCAATGGTGTGGTGGGCGGATGGGTGACCACGGATCGCGGCAGTGGCATTGTGTTGACGGATAAGCAGACGATGGTGCCTCGTGTGGATTATGGCAAACTATTGTTGCAGCCGAATAAGTCCGAAGCTCTTGAAACTTTTGCGATTGGCTATTTTGATGATGCGCGTCTTGGTCTTGAAGCGTATGCAGATGCCATTGCCAAGGTCTATACGATCAAGCTTCCTCCCATGCCGACGGTTCATTGTACCTGGTATGTGGACCGCGCATCCAATCAGGAGAAGATGAAGGCGCGCACGGAATTTGTTGCAGCAGAACTTAAAAAATTCGGGTTGAATGTCATGCAGATTGACGATGGCTGGCAACTCGGAAAGAGCAAGAACGGTCCGGACAAGGTGTTTATCGGACATAACCCCGCCGGCGCCTACAAGGATGGCATGCGTCCAACGGCCGATGTTATTACCGGACACGGCATGGTCGCAGGTATCTGGCTCATGCCGTTTACCGGCACCTATGATGATCCTTATTTTGCAGACAAGCAACACTGGTTTGCGAAGCGACCGGATGGTAGCCCGTTTGACACGCCTTGGGGCGGAACATGCTTTGACTTGACGATTCCGGAGGTCCAGGATTATTTGCGGCTTCAGATCCGGAAGAACGTGAAGGAATGGAATTATAAGTATCTCAAGCTGGATGGCTATTCGACAGGCCTTGCGGTGAATCCGCAATATGTGAACGATGTCTTCAAAGAGGACAATTATGGGCAGTCTGTTTTGCACAACCCGAACATGACCCAGATGGAGATGGCACGCAATAGCCAAAAGATTCTCAGGGAGGAGGCTGGCCCTGACACCTTTATTCTCGGGTGCTGTGTTTCACAGAACGCGCGCAGTGCAGGACAGGGCTTTGGGATGATCGATGCGATGCGCATCGGACCGGATAATGGGTCTAGTTGGGGCGGCATTATGAGCGGACCTAAATATGGCGCCTGGCAGTACTTCCTCAATAAACGCGTGTGGTATAATGACCCTGATCCTCTTTATGTGCGTATCGAGCCCGAGATGGCATCCAAGGTCATTTGCACGTATGTGACGTTGGCTGGCTTCATGAACAGCAGCAGCGAGGAATATAGCAAGCTGAAACCTAATCAGCTTGATCTTCTCAAGCGAACGATGCCGAGCCATAAAGCGATTGCTCGTCCAGTAGACTTGTTTGAGAACACGATTCCTCGTTTGTGGCTTGTCTCGGATACTGCATTAGGCTTTGAACGCAATGTGATTGGCGTTTATAACTGGGATTCCAAGGAGTCTACGATTGAATATGATTTGAAGCGTATAGGGCTGAAGGAGAATACGGTATACGTCGCATTTGATTACTGGAGCAACGGGTTGCTGCCGTTATTCAAGGATAGGCTTGTCAGGACGTTGCCTGCGCGTTCCTGCGAAGACTTATCCGTGCGTCCGCTTGTGGATCATCCGCAACTCATCAGCACTTCACGGCATATTACTCAGGGTTTGATTGATGTGTTCAAAGAGGAGTGGCAGAGTAATACGCTCACGGGCGTCAGTGAGCTTGTCGCGGATGACCCCTATGAACTGCGTATAACGACCCTGGTGCCCAAGGGTGGCTTTGTGCTGGAGGGCGTGAAGGTTGACAATCCAGATGTGACGATCGAAAGCAAGTCAGAAGAAGGGCTTGTACGGGTCATGTTGCGGTCGAAGAAGAGTGTTCGCGTTCAATGGGCTGCTTTGTTCAAGCAAGCCGAGGTAGCCCGCACGAAGCCAATCATCGAAACGCTCTCCGCTGAACAGGCAGATGTCTATTCCCCAGTCGTCGTTACGTGGAGTTCAAACACCCGCGCGAGCGAAGTCAAACGCAACGGGGAGGTTGTTATAAAAGAGGCTGTCGGCGGAGTATGGAGGGATGAGAAGGTGAATGCGGAGTCGGCATACACCTATGAAGTGACGCCCTTTTCAATCAGCGGAGAACGTGGTGAACCGAAGACAACTAAAATTTTGACACTGAAGAAGCCGGAGCTTGGACCCAAACCCCCGAAGCCGGATGTCTATGTTGACGAGCTTAAACCGAAACAAGCTGTTTCCGGGCATGGATCGGTCCAATATGGCAAGTCTCAAACAGGCAAGCTCACTCTCGGCAAGGAGATGTTTGATAAAGGATTGTGCATCCATGCAGATGGGTATGTGAGTTATAAGCGTAAGCCAGAGTGGAAGCGTTTTGTGGCTGTTGTTGGCATTGACGAGAGCAAGCGGAAAGATAATCAGTCGAGCATGATATTTACGGTTGCAATCGAGGCTTCTGATGCTCGCCGCATTATCTATAGTACGCCCGTCTTGAGGTTTGGACAGTCTGAAACGTGGAATATCGATATCGAAATTCCAAAAGATGCTCGTGAAATCGTTCTGATTTCAGATTCCGCTGGAGACAACAACAAAAGCGACCATGGCGACTGGTGTGACGCCGGGTTCATGCTCAAATAACAGGGATGGGGTTAATAAATGAACGTTAATCATTTCATGTGTGTCATCGTCAGCTTGGTCTTCTCAACGGTGTTGATCGGATGCGGTAAAGGAGAGAAGTCAACTGAATCTACTGGTGCAGTAAAAGCAGCGGCAACTGTCCAATTGACTGCGGCGTTTGAAAAAATCAAGGGGAAGTGGGTCAGGTCTGATGGTGGCTATGTCCTTGAATTCAAACAGCTTCTGCAAAATAACACCCTGGATGTCGCCTACTTTAATCCAAGCCCGATCCATGTCGGGAAGGCCCGGATTTATGAGGAAAGAGGGTTTACCAAGGTGTTTGTCGAACTCCAAGACGTCAATTATCCGGGGTCTCGATATACTCTGATTCTGAATGCTGATAAGAACCAGCTTATTGGAAACTACTTTCAAGCTACACAGCAAGTGGATTACGAGGTTGCTTTCGACAAGATGTAGGCCTTTTTAAGTCTTTTTATTGCATTTAACTTTTTTTACTGGAAAAAGTGAAAGTATCATGCTAAGGTATGCCCGTTTTTGACTATCTGATGTAAACATGAGCAAGTGAGGTTCACAACATGGTAAAGAAAGCTGACCAAGCAAAGAAACCATCTGCGTATGCGCAGGCTGGCGTGGATATTGACTCTAAGATGTCTGGCATCGAAATCATCAAGAAGATGGTTGCGACGACGAAGACGAAAGGGGTTGTTGGCGGCATCGGAAGCTTTGGTGGACTTTTTCAGTCACCCGGCAAAGAAATGTTGCTTGTCTCAAGTACAGATGGCGTTGGAACGAAACTGAAAGTCGCCGCTCTTGCGAAGAAGCACGATACCGTCGGGCAGGATATTGTAAATCATTGCGTAAATGACATTCTTGTCCAGGGCGCTAAGCCGTTATTCTTCATGGATTATATTGGAACGGCGCGCTTTGATACAACCATTTTCACAGAAGTGATCGGCGGGATTGTTAAAGCCTGTAAGGAAAACGATTGCGCGTTATTAGGAGGGGAAACAGCGGAGATGCCTGGGTTGTATCCTCTTGGCGAATATGACCTAGTAGGTACGATTGTCGGTGTCGTTGAGAAGCGTAAGGTTATTACAGGAAGTGCTATTAAGTCGGGAGATGTCATTATAGGGTTGCCGTCTGGAGGACTCCAGACAAATGGCTACTCCCTCGCTCGAAAGGTCATTTTTGACCAGTGTGGCCTCATGCATCAGGATTTGATTCCCGGTACGCGAACCACTGTCACGGAGGCATTATTAGCGGTTCACCGCAGCTTCCTGAAACCTGTGAGCGCATTGATTGCCAAGCACATTCCAATACGTGGCATGGCTCATATCACGGGAGGCGGCTTTGTCGATAATATTCCTCGTGTATTGCCGGAGAAGTGCAATGCAATTGTTGACCGTGCATCGTGGGTGCCTCCGATGGTGTTTAACTTTATTGAACGCCAAGGAAAGGTTGATCGTGACGAGATGTATCGTGTGTTCAACATGGGCATAGGATATGTCATCGTTGTCCGTCTAGCAGATGCGAAGAAGACCATGACTATGCTGCAAACAATGAAGATGGCTCCTGTCATCATTGGTAAGATCGAAAAAGGTAACCGTAAGGTCCTTTATAAGAACTAAAGACAACCTGCATAATTAAAAAAAAGCGAATGGCATCTAGCCATTCGCTTTTTTAATTTAGCACTTTATTTCGTTTCTGAAAGTGGGACTGGAGGTTGCCCCACGATAAGGGATGCTGGATTAGCTTGCACATCGGTAATAAGCTGGTTAAGCGTTGTAGACGTGGTGCGCAAATTTTGGATAAGTTCCGTCAATGCGTATTGTTGTGATGCTGTCAATCGGTTCATTGTTTGTGCTGTTTTCCCCAATGAATCGAGAGTCTTCCCAAAGGAGTCCAGTGTCTTTCCAACAGTTTCAAACGTTTGATCAATATGTGTGCCTGTATTGGTGGTAACGGTGGAAAGGGAGACCAAAAGATTGTCTGCTCGATCCGTAACACCTTTTAAAGAGGCCATTAAGGGTTGGATTTGAGAATTGATGTTGTCGACTGTCGTATTCACACGTGCTAAAGTTCCAGCTAATTCCGCTGGAATGCTCTGGAGTTCTGGCGATCCAACAAATTTCTGAATAGCCTGTGTTGTTGTCCTCAATTCTCGAACCAGTTGAAGCGCATTAGAAGAGATGTTTACTGTGTCGAGTGCGCCGATCTTTTCGTGCGTCGTTTCCAGTAATTCATGGAACTCTGTGGCGATGCCCTGTAAGTCAAGTTGGTTAAACTTGAAAATCAGATCTTCTGTATTTTTCTTAAATATAAAGAACGTGCTAGGCGCTGAAGGTATGTAGACATTTTTGGGCTTCCAAGTGACGGTTTGGAATTCATTTGAGTATTGAGTGGCTGGAAAGTAGTCAAATTCTATGCTGGATATACCTGTGATGCCTTGTGAAGCAACCTTAACGCGTAAGCCGCTCGTTATCAAATCCTGCAGAAACTTACTCGGGTTGACAGCTTTCATAGGAAGAAACTGTTGAGGGTCGAGCGCCATAATGACCAAGATGCGTTGTGCATTGAGTGGCGCATCATGGTCGGTCATATCATTTCCGTACTCGCTATACAGGAATCCGATTCGCTTGACTGAACCAATAGGAACCCCGCGATATTTTACAGGGGACCCGATTTCAAGCCCAGTCACGGATTCAGCAATGTAGGTTTCGGCGAAGATCTCATTCCTCTTAATGACGCGTGCTCCGGCAATACCGATCGCCACCAAGATGAGCGCAAATCCAGTGAGGACGAAGAAACCTATCTTAGCATAATTGGCATTATTCTCGTTCATGGCAGTTCATTCGTTAGGTGTTAGTTGTGAGTCGGCCAAGAATTCCAGCAATCGATTGCTGTGCAGCAACAATCACATCCCGCTCGCCAGGGATAACTTTGTTGGCCATTAAGATGCGTCCATCGCAAATGACGGTGTCGATGCAGGACGTATCAGCGGCATAGACCATGTTTGAAATTAAATGGTGATTGGGAACCATGGTGGGGTGATACAGATCCACCAGTAATGCGTCGGCCAAGCGGCCCTCTTCGATCACACCGGCATGGATGTTGAACGCCTCAGCACCATTTCGCGTGGCGCAGTCAAAAATCAAGTTGGCAGGGGCCACCGTCGCTTTTTTGCTTTGATCTTTTGCCGAGAGAGCGGCAAATTTCATTGCTTCAAGCATCGAAAGGTTGTTGTTTGATGCGACACCGTCTGTCCCAATCGTTGCATGACAACCTGCATCTTGAACGACATCATGAAAGCGGAAACGGCCTGACGCTAATTTATGATTCGAGGTTGGATTGTGTGCGATGATGCACTCCCGCTGCCGAATAAGTGCAATGTCTTCAATGGAGAGATGGACGCAGTGAGCTAAGATCGTTCGTGGACCGAGCATGCCACACGTGTCGAGCCACGCGATGGGCGACATACCGTGGTCCTTAAAACAGTTCGCCACTTCCAGCTCAGTTTCGGAGGCATGGATGTGGATAAAGTCATGGCCGGCCTTCGCTTGTTCGGCGACTTTGGAAAGCGTCTTTCCTGAAACCGTATAGATGGCATGGGGCGCGTATGTGAGGATGACGCGGGACGAGAGCGAAGCCTCCATCGCTTCCAGTCTTTCATTCTCCCGCGTGTTTTGATCAAGGATGATGCCTGGACTGGATTCAATAAAAAGGCGTCCCACTGCTGCACGTATTCCCATCTCCTCAACGGCACGGACTGTCGCGACAGAAAACCAATACATGTCATTAAAGAAAGGTGCGGGTTTGCAACTGCGGCGTAATCGTACGTGTCTGCAAGATACTGGTGCGCTGCTGCCGCTGCGTGCCGCCACCATCCCAGTAAGGACGCGGCAAGCTGCCATCTTCGTTGCCGACGGTTGTGGTGCCGTCGAGCTTGTAGCCACTGCCGCTGTTCCAGAAACCGTCGGTGGACAGGATCGTGTAATTGCGTTGACACGAGTATTCAATGGGGTCGGTCACGGTCACACCGTTGACCGAAGCAATCTTGTTGGCAAACACGCGCCCGGCGTTGGAGAGCGCCGTGCGCGTCGGCGTGCTGCCGCTGGCGCTGGCACCGTACAGGGCGCTGTACCAGTTTGTCTTTTGCGCTGCGGTGAACTGCCCGATGTTGATGAAATCCGTACCTCCGGCATTGAGGTTCATGTACCCCACCCGGAAGCGGTCATCAAGCGCACTGAAGGCCAAGCCAGTGGCCGTCTTCATCATGTTGATGCGCGTACGGTAGTAGCTGTACCAGTTGGCAAAGTTCTGCTGGGCGGCAGTTCCTGATATGACCACCTTGGTAAATACCGCATTGCCCGGTGCCGTGCCACTGGTGGCAGTGCCACTGCCACTGGCAGTGCCACATTCGTTGACAAAGGTGTTGGTGACGTAATAGTTCTTTTGGGCCAGAGAAGTCTGGCTGCCCGTGTAGTTGTAGTAGTAGGCCGCCTGGTTGGTGCCATCCCCTTCGGCACGGAAGCTCGTGCTCAAATTGGTTGTTCCGCTGCCGGTGTTGTATCCATCGACCCAGGCAGCGGTAAAGGTGGCATTGGGGTAATAGTGGGGCACGGCCGTGGTGTGGTCGGCATAAACCGGTGGCGTATAGGTGGTGGCCGGGTTGTAGTACATGCCATTGCACTGGCTGCTGCGGTACCCATAAAAACCGTAGGTAAACGGCACCGTGCTGCCGCCATCGGCGCTGTTGTCAGGCATGTGGGTCCAGGCCATGCTGCCGGAGTTGTCGAGCACGAACATGATGTTGGGCCGCACCTGCTCCGCCGATGGTTTGAAAAAGGTATCCAACGGGACGCTCGAAATATCGGTCGTGGAAGCTTCAAGGTTGAAACGCCCGGAAAGATGCCCCCCCTGAAGGAGCAAAAACTGCCAAAAAAACCTTCGTTAAGCCATGACGCCCTCTGGAACCATTTGAACATGGACCCGCACGGGCCGGTTTTCAAGACGCGGTCCCCATTTTGGTTCGGAGAAGACACCGTCGGACCTCAGTCCACGAATTCTATACTGG
>JBAXCC010000178.1:0-8164 GCA_037141675.1 bacterium
CGCCAGCGAACCGTGGGCCGCGCGTCTACAAAGGATGGAGCAGGTTCTGCAGCAAACAACTGCGACACAAGCACCAACACCCCAACCATAAATCCAACACTGTAATTTCTCATACTGATCTCCTTGATTGTGGGCATACTAGCAAATTCACCTTGCTGTGTCTTTATAATTTTGGCCCTTTTGAAAACTCTGCTTTCGGACTATGCGACCGCATACGAGTGTGGTATCATACGACCCATAATGTTTTTTCGTTGTCTATATTTCTTGGTCTTCTTTCCGTTGTTGGCACTGGCGAGTGATGCCCAGGAAACATCGCCCTTGCCCCAATGGAGCGTAAAGCCTGGCGTTGACGCACTCTTTTTCGAGGGAAACAAAGGCAGTGATGTGCCTGCCGCTCTCTCACTGGCCGTCAGCTATCGCTTCTCCGACTCCTGGACAGCGGACCTTTCAGGCTTAGTTGTGCCGTATACAACAGCCTCATCCGAAGACTATGGCTTGGGATGTGCAGCGGAATTGCTTTATCATGTAACCCGTTTTGAGCGTATCGACCCCTATTTCGCATGCGGAGCAGGCTATTACAGCGGCTCTGACCAGACTGTCGGACCTCGTATCGGCCTGGGCATATTATATCACCTGACGGAACAGCTCGCCTGCCGTGTGGACACACGTGCAACCCTCTCTGCTGAAGACGGCGCCATAATGTATCAGGCGGGGATCGGATTATCCTATACCTTTGGAAGTGAAGAGAAATCCAGCCCCAAGTCCCCTCTCCTCCCCGATGGTTCCCGCGATTCAGATGGCGATGGGCTCTCGGACGATGAAGAGTCCATGCGAGGAACCGACCCCTTCAACAAGGATTCAGACAAAGATGGCCTTTCTGATTATGAGGAAGTTAAGATATACCACACTGACCCGTTGAATCCTGACACGGATTTTGATGGCCTTCTGGATGGCGAAGAAGTCTATAAATGGAAAACCAATCCCCTGAAGCGCGACACCGACGGAGGGGGCGTTGATGACTGGCACGAGATTTTCGTGGACAAGACGGATCCGCTCAACCCGGACAACGACCTGTTTCTGATTGAAATCCCCGCATCTTTTGATTATAATTTAACCCCATTCAGATCTGATGTTAGTGATACGCTGGAGCGATTGGCTGACTTGCTGGTCAAAAACCCGCAAGCAACTGTCCGAATTGAGGCTCATATCGACCGCAAGATGCGGGCAGATGACAAGACAGCGCGATCTCTAACTGATAAATACGCCAGACTGGCTGTTGAGCACCTTACTGCAAAGGGTGTTCATACGAATCAGTTGAGCGTAAAGGGTTATGGCTTTGCACGTCCCAAGGTTCAGGCGAATCTTGTACGCGGAAACCCAGAAAACCGGAGGTTTGAAATTTACGTCAAAGGCGTGCCACGGAGTAACTAAAGAGGAATAGTGGAATGTTGGAATACTGGAATAAAGAAGGCCCCACTGGAGGGACGCGCTCTGTCGCGTCCGGCCACGACGAAGCGTGGCCCTCCAGAGTCGGTATTCGCTTTTCCCATCATTCCAACATTCCCCTATTCCAACATTCCAGTTGAATAACAGATGAAAATTATCGAGCGATACATTTTTTCGTCCTTCCTGACCGCTTTTTTTCTAGCGTGGATGGTCTTTTCATTTGTGCTGACGATTGGCCTGTTAGTCAAGATCGCCCAATTAATTATGAGAGGGGTCCCAGCCTCTACCATTGGCCTTTTTATGATGATTGGCTTCCCTGGAACCTTGTCCCTCACTATTCCGCTCGCCTTGCTGGTCAGTTCATTGCTGGTCTTCAGTCGCCTTTCAGCAGACAGCGAAATTTCGGCTATGCGCGCTTGCGGAGTCAACTTGCTCAGCATCATGAAGTACCCTGTCCTCTTCGCGATTTGTTGCACCTTTCTGAGCATCTACATCAATAACGAGATTGTTCCGCGTTCGGCCGAAGCTCGCAAAAAGCTGCGAACTACCATCAGCGTAAATGTCGGACTTGACCTGCTGGAACCGGGCCGAATCATATCTGATTTTCCAAAGGTAAAGCTCTTTTTTGCCCAAAAACAAGGTAATTGGCTGTACGACATTCTCGCGTTTGACAACTCGAAAGAGGGACTGACCCGTGAAATCAAGGCTGACAAAGCGCTTGTATCAACGAACGGGACGGACATCATCCTCGACATGTACAAAGTGCGCGTTTCGCCCATTGATATCGACAAACCGGGAGTCGCTTTCGCTGATCGCCTTCGCCAGGTCATCCCGAATGCGATCTCACAACGGACGCTTTCACGTAATGTAAAAATGCTCCGTTTTTTTGAGATCAGACGCGCGATTACGGCCCTAGAGGCAAACACGGATAATCTTCCTGAACCCGTCAGAATCTTGTCGCTCTGTGAACATCGGACACGTTATCAAAGAAGGTTTGTTGAAGCCTGTGCGGCCTTCTGCTTTGTGCTCATCGGTATACCACTGGGCATTAAGACGCATCGAAAGGACTCCACGATCGGCATGGCCGTCAGTTTAGTCATTGCTATGTCCTTTTATCTTTTTGTTATTATGGCAGAGACCTTTCAAAAAACGCCAGCCATTCACCCCGACATTCTTATATGGATTCCCGTCGTCATTTGTCTCGGGTTAGCCGCATATCTTATACCTAAAAATCTGTAGTAACAACAAACAAGGAGAATACCATGGCAAACATCCACCCAACCGCTATCGTTGATTCAAAAGCTGAACTTGCAGCCGATGTTGAAGTCGGACCTTACGCGATCATCGGTCCCGATGTGAAAATCGGCGAGGGCACCATTGTTCAAGCACATGCCTATCTGAGCGGTCATACAACCATCGGCAAGAAGTGCCAGATCTTTCCCTTTGCATGCGTGGGCATGAAGACACAGGATTTGAAATTCCAAGAAGGCACAATTACCTATGCGGAAATCGGCGACGAGACGGTCTTGCGCGAGTTCTCAACCATCCACCTTGGAACAAAACCAGGCGAAGTGACGCATGTCGGGAGCAAGTGTCTCATCATGGCTTACTGCCATGTGGCACATGGTTGCCATGTCGGAAACAACGTAATCATGGCAAACCTCGCCACGCTGGCTGGCGAAGTGACGATCGAGGATGATGCCATCCTCGGTGGCATGGCGGGGATTCACCAGTTCTGCAGAATCGGCGCCCATGCGATGATCGGCGGTGCAACAAAGATTCGTCAAGACTGCCCTCCGTATATGATTATTGAGAACGTCAACGGGGAAGTAAAAGTCCTGGGACCCAACATCGTTGGGCTCCAGCGCCGGGGATTCAGCGCAGAAACACGTTCCGCGCTCAAGGAAGCCCATCGCCTGCTCTACCGGGAGGGACTGAACCGCGGACAAGCCCTCGAGCGCATCAAGTATGAGATGGAACAAACCCCTGAGATTCTGAAACTCATTCAATTCTATACGGACAGTAAGCGCGGCGTACACTAAGCCCAAGGATAATGGAATATTGGAATTTTGGAACAATGGAATGTTGAGATGCTCTGCGAACTGACAGTCGCGTCAATTAGACGCTAATGAACTTGCGCACGTTCCCAATCATCATTCCAATAGTCCACGATTCCAACATTCCAACAAGGTAATTTATATGAACGGATTCGGAAATTTTACAGAGCGCGCACAGCGTGCTTTCCGTTTGGCCATTGAAGAGGCCAAACGATTTAACCACCCCTACATTGGGACCGAGCATTTACTTCTCGGCATTGTAGCGCTTGGCGAAGGCGTGGCTCTTGCTGTGCTGGAAGAGCTTGATGTTTCCTTGGAAGCTATACGCCTTGCCGTTGAACGCATGGCGGGTATCGGCGGTTCAACCGCCACAAAAGGCGAACTACCCTTGACTCCGCGAACCAAAAAAGTGCTTCAACTGGCTGTTGCGGAAGCGCATGCCATGAAGCAACCAGCCGCCGGCACAGAACACATTTTGCTGGCCCTCCTGCGCGAGGGAGAAGGCGTGGCCGCACAAGTGCTCGAATCCCTGAATGTCAAAGCTGAGGATGTCATTCAAAACATCCGTAAAATACTCGAACTGGATGATGATGCCATCAAACCCATCGATTCATCCGAGCCGGAGTTCATGGAACCATCAGACGGCGCACCCGATGAAGGGCAAAAGAAGGAAAAGCGGTCAAAAACGCCTGCCCTCAATGCCTTTGGACGTGACCTCACGGAACTGGCCCGCAAGGGCGAGTTGGATCCCGTGGTCGGACGTAAAAACGAACTTGAACGCGTCATCCAGATTTTGAGCCGCCGTTCAAAAAACAATGCTGTCCTGCTTGGTGAAGCCGGCGTCGGCAAGACCGCCGTCGTCGAAGGACTTGCACTCGCTATTGTCGCGGGAGAAGTTCCCGAACGTATGCGCAATAGACGTGTCGTGGCACTCGACATGGCACTACTCGTGGCGGGCACGCAATACCGCGGACAATTTGAAGAGCGCATCAAGAAGGTCATTGATGAAGTTCATCGCGAAAAGAATGTCGTATTATTCCTGGATGAATTGCACACGATTGTCGGTGCTGGTAGCGCATCAGGCACCATGGACGCAGCCAATATCATCAAGCCGGCATTAGCCAGGGGCGAACTGCAATGCGTCGGCGCAACCACGATGAATGAATACCGCAAGAGCATTGAAAAGGATGCTGCGTTGGAAAGACGTTTCCAGACTGTCCGACTTGATGAGCCGACCATCGATGAAACCATCGCCATTTTAAAAGGCATTGCACCGCGTTACGAAGATTATCACAAGGTTAAATACGATGTGGCGGCACTGGAGATCGCGGCAAAGCTGACAGCCCGATACCTGCCCGGCCGTCAGCTTCCTGACAAGGCCATTGATGCGATTGATGAAGCCGGCGCACGCGTTCGCATGCGCGTCACAGGCAAACCCCTTGACGTACGCGAATATGAAGCCCGCATTGCTGACATTTCAGCTCGCAAGGACAAAGCCATTGCCGCACAAGATTTTGAAGAGGCCGCTGCCATGCGTGACGAAGAAAAGGTGGCCAAGCAGGAGATGGAACGCGCCACTGCAGCTTGGAAAAAAGAACACATTGAGAATATCATTGAAGTCACAGCTGATGACATCACGGAAACGGTTGCCCACATCAGCGGTGTGCCGATTAAGCGCATGAGTCAAGCAGAGACCACACGCCTATTGAATATGGAAAAAGAACTTTCCGAAACGGTTATAGGACAGCTCCCCGCCATCCAGGCTATTGCACGCGCCTTACGTCGCTCACGGGCTGACCTGAAAGACCCTAAGCGCCCTATTGGCTCATTCCTCTTCCTGGGGCCGACAGGCGTTGGCAAGACCCTGCTCGCCAAGGCGCTCGCATCCTACATGTTCGGAGATGAAAAGGCACTCATCCAGAACGATATGTCAGAATACATGGAGAAGTTCACGGTCTCCCGCCTCGTGGGGTCTCCCCCAGGGTATATCGGCCATGAAGAGGGCGGACAGCTCACCGAACGTGTCCGCAGACGCCCCTACAGCGTCGTCCTCTTTGACGAAGTTGAAAAGGCTCATCCGGACGTTATGAACATGCTTCTCCAGATTCTCGAAGAGGGGCGGCTCACGGACAGCCTTGGCCGCCAGGTCGACTTTCGGAACACAGTCATCATCCTGACCTCCAATCTTGGCTTTGACTACGATAAACAGGGACAGGGACTTGGCTTCGCACGCGAAACAGGCAGCGAAGATTTCAACCGCCTGCGTGACCGCATGATCAATGCGGCCAAGCAAATCTTCAAGCCCGAACTGCTGAATCGCTTTGACGACCTTATCGTATTTAAGAAGCTTGATCGGGCCGATATTGTTCAAATTCTGGATGTTGAGCTTTCAAAGCTCCGTCAGCGCCTCGATACAAAGGCCATCACGCTGGAACTGAACAAGGAAGCCATTGATTTGTTGGCTACAAAGGGGTTTGACCCCTCTCTGGGGGCACGCCCCTTGAGGCGTACCGTCGAACGCATGATCGAGGACCCCCTCGCGGAACAACTGCTCAGCGGTGATTTCGCAGGCAGTACCATCCTGGGTTCACCTTCAGAGGACAAGCAAACCCTTTCGTTCACGGAAAAGAAAGAAAAGAAGGCACAGAAGGTAAAGAAGGTAAAAACACCTAAAAAACAAGCCAAGAAAAAGTAATGCTTTTTTATCGGAAACCGCTTGCGTATAGCACCGAGTTTTGATAATGTATTGCGCTTCACGGAGGAGTAAATGGTAAAGATCAGACTTCGCAGAACAGGTTGTAATAACAACACGACATTTCGAGTGGTGGCGACAGATGAGCGCTCACCTCGCGATGGTAAGTTTTTAGAGATTCTCGGCTGGTACCTGCCGAAACAGGAAGGCGTGAATTTCAAGATTGATTTGGATCGCGTAGCGTATTGGCTCTCAAAAGGCGCCAGACTGAGCGAAACAGTGGCTAGTATTGTCCGTAAGGCCAAGAAAGCTTCTTAATCTTACGCGGTTGCGCCATGAGCGAGCCTTTGCTGATTGACGTGCTCACTGTTTTTCCTGGAATGCTTCGCGGCTTCCTGGAAGAGAGCATGTTAAAGCGGGCGGTCGCGATGGGCGCTGTGATTTTCAGGACGATTGATTTGCGGGATTTTGCGCATGACGCGCGACGGACAGCGGATGATCGTCCTTATGGTGGTGGCCCCGGCATGATTATGAAGCCGGAGCTTTGGGTTGAGGCAATTGAGACCATACGGACGCCTGGAGCGCGAGTCATTTTGATGACACCTTCAGGCAAGACGTTCAGACAGGCGGAAGCCCGTCAACTGGCTCAAGAGAAACACCTCATCCTATTGTGCGGTCACTACGAAGGAATTGACGAACGCGTGCGTGACGCGCTGGTGACAGATGAACTCTCCATCGGCGATTACGTACTCACCAACGGGGCGTTGCCCGCCGCGGTGGTTGCAGATGCAGTGGTTCGCTTGTTACCCGGCGTGCTGGGTGGCGGTGAAGCGGCAACGCAGGATGAGTCTTTTACGGAGCCTCTCCTGGAGTTTCCGCAGTATACACGACCGGCGGTTTATCGCGGAATGGCGGCGCCGGATGTGTTACAGAGCGGAAATCATGCAGAAGTGGCAGCCTGGCGTAAAGGTCAGGCATTAGACAGGACGGCGCGTCAGCGCCCGGATTTGTTGAAATGACGTAGGTGCAAGACCCTGTGCTTGCCAGTAGGAGAAGAGAGAGATGATATCAAAAGCAATTGATAAAATTAATGCCGAGCAGATTGCTAAGGCAACCGAAAAAAAGGCGAAGCCGGAATTCAACGTCGGTGACAGCGTAAAGGTACACGTTCGAATCAAAGAAGGCGAAAAGGAACGTATTCAGGTGTTCGCAGGTACAGTCATCGCTCGCGATGGCGCATCCAGCAACACGGCAACGTTTACCGTTCGTCGTATTTCTTTTGGTGTTGGTGTCGAGAAAGTCTTCCCGCTGTACTCGCCTTATATCGATAAGGTTGAAGTTGAGCGTTCAGGCAAGACCCGTCGCGCCAAGCTCTATTACCTGCGCGAACTCACAGGCAAGAAGGCTCGTCTGAAAGAAGTCTAAGCCTATACTTGTTTATACTTGATGAAAGATCGTATTAGCACTATGCTCATACGGTCTTTTGCGTTTAGTTAAGCGTATAAATGCTAATAATTTATTAATATCATCATTAGGGGGAGAACATGAAAGCAGGAGCCATTCTCGTTGCCGCCGTACTGTACACGGCAAACCTCATCGCGCAGGAGCATCCCGTGCTCTTTGCCTCAAGCGCCGATTTCACAACCTTAAAGCAGCGCTGCGAAACAGATGAGCGATGCAAGCTGGCCAAGGAGCGCATCTTGTTTGATGCAAATGGGCTATTACCCCTGAAGCCATGCCCCCGCGAAATGGAAGGCCGCCGCCTCCTCGGCACCTCGCGCCGTGTCTTGTGGCGCATCACCACATTGTCAATGGCCTACCGCCTGACCGATGACAAACGTTATGCGCAACGTTGCGCCGAAGAGATGACCGCTATTGCCGCGTTCACCGATTGGAACCCAAGCCACTTTCTGGATGTTGCAGAGATGACCCTGGCTATGTCCATCGGCTATGACTGGCTCTATACGGC
>JBAXCC010000179.1:0-8160 GCA_037141675.1 bacterium
AGCTGCTGTTTTATGTCATGCTGGTTGTGTTGGAGCTACGGCAGGTTTTGGTGCGCCAGTTTGCTTATTATTATGTGGTACAATTCAGATATCTGCAGGTGTACAATGTATGAGTTCTTTCTGCAATCCATAAAATATATTATGAAAAAAATAGTCAATCAAATAGCTTTAATTTATTCGGTTTTAACCTGTATATTTTTTAATAAAATTATTGCTACTACTAATACCTTAATCATTTATGCAATTGTAACTGTCCTTTTAATGTCGACAGTACTTTACATTAATTACATAAAAAAAAGTGACAAACTATAACTGAGTTTTATTCTACTTTCATGATTGCTGATCTCTGCCCTATGCCATTTTCATTGAAGGCTTCAATTTGAAAATAATAGGGCAGATTTTTTTCGAGTGCGGTGCAGTAGTATTCACTCACCCCATATACTAATACACTGTTGTATAATTTACCAGGATCGCTGCCAAAATAAATATGATACCCTGTTGCATTTGGATTCACCGCCCATTTCAACCAAGCATTTCTTCTTTCACTATCACCTCTTAAAGCAATAAAATTGATGACCTCGCCTGGATTAGTTCCGGCACCTTTTCCAAACCCCGCAGCAAGGCAGCGTTGACGTGCGACGGCACGTCCTTCAGCGGTAGGGGCGCATCCTTCAACACTGCTTCGCGCAGGATGGCGGTGTCGTGGTTCTCGAACGGCGGCGTCCCGCCCAGCAACTCGTAGACTGTCGCGGCCAATGCGTATTGGTCCGCTGTTGTTCCCTGCCGCTGACCCCGCCACTGTTCGGGTGCCATGTAGGGGCCCGTACCGCTTGTGCCATGGGTTGCCTGGCTCACACGGCTCTGGCTCATCTGGATCTGCGCCGCCAGACCGAAGTCCAGCACCTTCACCTCGCCCGAAAAGTTGACGCGCACGTTACTCGGTTTGATGTCGCGGTGGATCACGCCCTGCTCGTGCGCGTAGTCCAGCGCCTCGGCAATGCGATACGCGATGATTGTCACCTCGTCAAGCGTCAGCGGCCGCCCCTCGTCGCGCCGCCTCCTCACCCACTGCCGCACATCATACCCGTCCACGCACTCCATGATCAAGTAGTAGTCGCCAGAAACAGTGTCGCGTTCCAGCGTGTTGACATTGGCGATGTTCGGGTGGTGCAGCTTCGAGACCAGCCGGAAGTTCGCGCGCACCTCCTCCATCTCGCCGCTATTGTGAGCCACCTCGGGCGGCAGCGCCTTGAGCGCCACGTCGATCCCCGCCACCGTATCGAAGCAGCGGTACACCACGCCCATGCCGCCCTGCCCCAGCTCTTCCGTCACGCGGTAGCGCCCGAGAATCACATCCCCGGCACAAAAACGGCGGCCCGCAGGACGCAGGGTGCCTAGGTGCATCGTCTTAACGCTGCCCAGACTCTGGTCGTGGTTCGGATGCGCCTCTCCGGACGGCATCGTCTGAACACTGCCCATGCTACGTTCGTCTGATTCCGCTGGTTTTACCGTCTTTTGATTACCGATCGATTTATCCATAAAGCATTAACCAAATCGTTGATGTTTGAATTTTTCAAAGTCGGCCAGCATCTCGGACGTGATCGAACTTGGAATCCGTTGCCGGGCGTTTTCAAAATCCTCGGCGATGATGACGGGGTCGCTCTCGCTGACGACTGCGCGTCCAAGAGCCAAGCGTTTGGCGGCATGGACAATTCCTGCCACGTCGCTTCCTGAAAAGCCTTCCAAGGATTCGGCAAGAGCCTCTCGATTCACATCAGCGGCGCACGTCGCAATGCCAATATGTTTTTTAAGGATGCCTAAGCGGGCTTCATAGTCCGGGGGGCCGATATAGATCTTTTCGTCGAAGCGTCCAGAGCGGAAGACCGCCTCATCAATCTCCCAGGGTTTGTTGGTCGCACCGAGGATCAGTAAAATATTTTTTGTTTCTCTGAAGCCGCCGACATCCGCAAGGAATTGCGTCACCAAGCGATTATCCGCCCCGGATGTACCATCATCACGCTTAGGCAGCAGAGCTTCAACTTCATCCAGAAAAAGGACCGCCATGGGCTGCTCCTGCGCCGTCCGAATCAAGCGGTTCAGCCGCTGCTCAGATTCTCCATACCACTTCGAACGAAGTTGCGCGCCCGAGGCATAGTAGAAGGGACACTGCAACACGCCTGCGACGGCCTTGCCCAGCATGGTCTTGCCGATGCCAGGAGGACCATAGACCAAGACACCGCCACCTGCATTCAATCCCAATGCCCGAGCTTTTTCTGGACTGCTCATGGGATAGACCACCATCTCATGAATCACACGCTTAGCCTCAGCCATCCCGCAAATATCCTCAAAGGTCACATCCGGCTTCTCCGCAACCAGCCACTCATCGCCGTCCGTCGCTTCTGCATCACCCTTCTGTTCTCCAGCGTTCCCTCCGACCTCCGACTTCCGACTTCTGACCTCCGACTTTCTCTTCTTCAGCTCCTCCGCCAACGCCACCCACCCATCCGCGTCTTGCGTATGTGCCTCTGCTACAGAACCGGAGGTACGCCCGGCCAGCGCGAACCCGTATTCAGCCGCACGCGCGGCCTCCACTGCTGCGCGGGCATAGTCATGCACCTTCACAAATTCTGTACAGGCATTCTCATGCCCTGCTTTTATTTCGCTGATCGATCGCATCGTTGGATTCCTTGTCAATGACTTAGTGTCAGGATTCCGCCTTCGCTAAAGCTTCCGCCTACGTTGAAACTACGGCGGATAGAACAGCGGACAGGTCGGGGTTCAGTTTTTGACAGGATGAACAGGATTTCCGACAGCTTCGCTTCGGCGAGGAGACATTTGAGGATTAGAATCCCAAGCAACAATCCTGTAAATCCTGTCAAAAGTTATTCGCATCATTTATTGAGCGTTAAGCGTGAAACGTCTAACTCTCAATTTACTTCCCACTCAGCATCTCCCTCACCTTCTCCTGTCCGCCACCGATGCGGCGTTCCATATCGGATGCTGTCTTGGCACCGCTCCCTGAAATTTCTGCGGCCGCTTCCTGTTCAAGCGCCTGGCTGAGCTCTTCCATGGAGGGGATATGATCCTGCAACGAACCTGTCGCCCCTTCTATCTCCTTGTCGTACAGGGAGGACCAGAAACGGTCTGCATCTTGTTGCTCGCCGAGCAGTTCGCCGGCGGTGTCGAAGACATCCTCAACCATCTCTGGATTGATGTCGGTCACCTTGTTCACCGAGGCAAGGGCATTCGCAAATTCGGCATCGGTCCCTGCAGCCTCCATCTTCATCAGATACTGCTCGAAGACCCAGCGCTTCTGCTCCAGCTTGGTCATCAGCACCTGAGCGGCACGATAGCTCGTCAATGCCCGCTGGGCTGCAGCCTTCTTGCCTTCCTTGAGCGCATCGCGCGCCTTCTGCCAGTCCGCATCCGCATCTTTATCCATCCGCTTGGCGCGGTCCTTCACGTCCTGAATAGAATTCTCCGCCTGACGAAAAGCCCGCCGCCGATCCTTGCGCACTTCCCTTGCCTTTTCCTTTTTCGTCTTGATAAATAAAAAACTCATGATCACACCCTCCTTTTTTAAACATCTTACAATCCAACCTGGGCAAATGGCCGCACCTCGACCGCGCCCACGCGCCGATCAGGCACAAGCCATCCGAACGCTCCTGAGAAACGGATGGAAAAGGCGCCCTGTTCATAACAGACCACCATACCCGAGCACTCAGGGAAGACACACCCTAGATCAAAGCACGACCACACCAGCAGATAGTGCTCGGGCACCTGATCGGTCCTGCGCAACAGCAGAGCCGGGATGCGTCCATTGGAACACACATGGCGGGCTTGTTGGCTGCAAGAGGAACATTTTCCAAAATCAAAGGGATGCGCACAGGCCGCTAATTCGAAATCATATCCCACATTGCCGGCCACAAATCCAAGCGAGGCCTTTTTCGGCAACGCCTCCACAGGGATACGCAGACTACCCTTCACCGGAACACCTTGCCAGGATACGCCCCATGTAGAGGGTCTCATGCGCCCGGTCTCATCCCGTCCGCCATCATGAATCACGCACGCCTCGCCGTCCAGTTCCAGTGTGCAGTGAAATTTGCTGATCCGTTCGCAGAGTTGCGCATCCGCAACACCCTGCTGATTGAACCGGCGCGTCACCACGCGGTTGTCTCTATTTTTTCCGAGAGTCACCCGCCGCTCGGCAATGAGATGCAACAGCCGCCCGCCGACCATCAGGGAGAGTCGTTTCGTGATCGCTTCCTGGGGTGGCGCCGTTGGTGCAGACGGGGACGGGGTTTCACAGCCGGCATCATAGAGCTCCTCCCGCCGGTAGGCACGCATGTCCGAATTCATCAGGTTCAACAGGTCTGTCAGCGCATGCGCATGTCCATTCTTCGTGAAGTGTCCAAACGCGCTCGCCGCATCCTGTGACAGATGCACATCCGATGCATGTCCCGTCTTGATGTCATTTGTAATGTTGAAAACAATGCTCTCTGCGATTTTTCCAGCGGAACTATTCGGGTAGACATAGAGTTCAATCGTCGTCTCAAACTTCAGAAGCTTACCTTCTCTGATAAATTGAAGATGAGCATCGACTGGATGCGCGCCAGGTGGCATCGGAGGGATATTCAGCTTGATCTCTTTCGATTGCAAACATTTCGGTTTGAACCAGGGCACAGCCGTCGAGTTTCCTCCCTGAAATTGAAGTCTCATACGGACATCTTCGATGCCCTCCGCATGAGCTGAGATCTTGAAGCGCAAAACGCCATTCGTATTTTCCACGCAGAAAATCATCCGGTCGCGTTCAACCCACAACCACGGACAATCATCAAAGGTGGACGAGAAGGGTTCATTCTGCGGTGGAGGATCAGCGTGCATCGCCGGGTTCGACTTCGTCTGCCCCGGCAAGTCAATCACGCTACGCGGATGATGATCTTCATCAGACGAT
The DNA here is from genome assembly GCA_037141675.1 of bacterium. GTDB lineage: Bacteria > Verrucomicrobiota > Kiritimatiellia > RFP12 > UBA1067 > CAIZQW01. The sequence goes on from JBAXCC010000179.1 coordinate 4,955, forward strand.
GTATAAATCCTCGCCCCGCCCACATTCACTGGCGTGCCAACCTCTTGAGTACGTGGCGTGTCGGGCACAGTAGGATTATCTTGAGTCGGCAACTCGGACCGGAAGGGGTCATTTTCCACCTTCTGGGCCAGTGGATTGACAGAGCCATCCTGCGCAGCGCCGCACTTATTACAGAACGGCCCCTCATCAGTCCGTTTGCCACACACATTGCACGTGATACGCGCCATTATTTTAATCCTCTATTTCAATGTACGATCGTCTGTGGCTGAGCCGCCTGCCGCTTGGCGGCTTCGACAGCAGGTTCAAGCATGGTTTTAAGATTCTTGTCCTGTCGATCATTCGCATCGGCATAGAGTTTCTTCATCTCCGATAAGACACGTTCGGCATTTTCCTTGCTCTTGTCGCTCATGCTTGTAAGCGCAGCCGCTGCGGCAGGACTGTGTCGGGCCGCTTCAGCAAGGATCTGCTCAGGTGTCATGTTCTGATTACGCTCGTTGATCATGAGTTCCATGAGTTGCGCTCTCACAGCCGGATCATCCACGTCCATCAACCGTTCCTGCAACGTCATGCTTGCACGGCGCTTGGCATCGGAGGCTTTACGTTCCTGGTCAACCCGATCTTTCTCCTGCCGAAGTTTCAACGCATCTCTAGATTCTTCCATCTCTTGCACAAATGCAATTCGCCGCACCTCGGCATCCGTATTGGCCTTTTTAATATGCGTCTCGAGATTATAGTCATCCCACTTGACCTTGACGCCGATCTCCTGCTCTGTCTTCTGGTTCTCGACATCGTGTTCATGCCGCAAAATATCCAGTTCATTCTGGTGCGCAAAGCCACGGAGCAATACTGTTCGCTCCTGTTGGCGATGTACCTGCGAAATACCAAACTCCTGTGCAGCCTGAGCCTCGTACTCTAACAGATCGTTTTTGTCTTTGATCTGCGACATCGTCTCTTTGTTCAGCAGTCCGCGCATAGCTCCCGCATACTCCAGCTCGCGGCGCTTGATATCCACATCGCCAAGCTGCTCCGCATATTCCTCGTAGGCATCGCCGGTGAACTCTGCAGAGGAGACGCGCACGACCTTCAGGCCATAACGCCCGACATCTTCGGCGATCACCCGGACCATGGTTTCCTGGAGGCGCATGCGCCGTTCAGGATCGCGCACCAGATCGTCTAGCTTCGACGTCACGCACAGTGCATCAACGGCCGCCCGGACGACTCCTTGCAATGATGCAGAAATATCCTTGTAGGTCAGTTGGCGCTGATCCTTCAGGGCGTTTTCAAGAAATGCGAGCGCGGACTCCTTGTCATTGCCAAAGCGAAGGATGACCTCGCCATAAAATTCAATGGGGTGATGCTCTGCTGTACGAAGCCCCTCGACCTTCAGCGGAAGTGCGATATCGCCCGCATCCATCAGTACGGTCGAGCGTGGGGGCGGATTGCCGAACCAGTTGATCCGGCGCGCCAGACTATCAGGATTGTGACGTCCGCTTTCGATGATCCCATGCAGATGTCCGCCATCCATCACAACAGCGACGGTCCCCTCCTGAATCTGCAAATCATCCTGCAGGAGGCGTTTGATATCCCCGATTTCAAATCGTTGCGCCAGCAATCCCGGATCCTTGCGCCAAACACCGCCGGCCATCGCGGCGCGGTCTTCCGGATACAAGGGCGTATTACAATGGGAGCAGAACTGCGCGTCGTTGCCGATCCATTTCTTGCAGGAGGGACACTTCCACCAGCCACCTGGAGCGGGCGAGCCACAAATATTACAGAAGCGAGCTCCCTTGCGCACAGAATTGTGGCAACGCGTCCACTTGGGATCTTTCTTGGCCTGTTCCAATGCAGCGGCTGTTAAAGCCTTGCCTGTATTCGGATCAATCAACGCGTCGCACGTATCACTGAATATGCCCATCTTCTTCCTCGCTTTCTTTAAAACTCATCATTGTTGAGAGTTTACGAATTGCCACAAACAGAGTCAACCTTAATGCACGAAAATTGTACGGAATTATTTCTTCTTCGCCTCATCCTTATGCGCGCCACAAATCCTCACGCCCTGGCGCGCCCAGCAATCAAAACAGACAGGGGCACCGCAGATGGTACAAGCCTGTTGAAGCGCACCATTGGATCGATAAAAAGTACCGCAGGCCGTACAGGTTCCGCCTTCAAACGAACCCTTTTTGCTCTTCTCCAAATACTCGCCAAGATCCGACCGCGACACGCGATAGAGTTTGCCGATACGTGCTGCTGGCAATTCGCCTGATCGTACCAGACGATAAATGAGCTGATAGGTCACCCCCATCTCATCTGCGACCTCCTCCAAACTCAAGAATTCTTTATCCGTTGCCATAAGTATACTCCTCTTCTTTAAAACGCCACTATCTTACGTTTGTTTATGTTTGTTGTCAACTGCTATTTTTAAATTATTAATTTTATTACTAATTATTCGAGAGAATGGCAAGAGCCGTTCCTTTTCAGACGCTGTGGCTATACGGTTCATCTGGCCTCCTTCTCAGACGCTATATTCCTGATGATCTCATAGACCCACCCTGTGACCGTCGTGGTGTCAGATTTGATCTTATTCCATTGGCGGTGTTGTATCGTGCCTTAAGTTTTGCAATGAGATCCGGGGTCACGTAGTTCTCCCCTAATGCTTTCAATGCATTCACAACCAGCATGCTCTCTGGATGACGCATGGCCGTTTCGCGGCTGGACTTCTTTCTGAACTCCAATGTCTGCCCGTCAATCATATAGTGGCGGTTCGGGCCGCTAGAGAAATAGCAGTACTTAGCCGGGATTTGGGTCGAAAGACCCAGTGCATTGAGTGCTGTGTTGCCCTCCGGCTGGAGGGTCCATCTGAACTTCCTGGCTAACGCCGAAGCCACCTGGCTCATATCCGGAGCCACCTGCCTTTTCAGGATTTCGCTGTAACGGGGATCTTCATAAATCCCCCGCATGATCCTGCGGATAACACCTTTCTTAGACAGGGAAGACAATGTCTGGTCAATCTCATATCGCTGAAACTCATGAATGAAGTCATGCGATGAGAAGACCCACCCCCCCCCATGACCTTTAATCCTAGATAGTATCTTATTTCGTAATGAGTTACACATGATAGTTACCTCTTAGTTTTATAGAAATATATATCATTTTTTCTATAAAGACAACTCCTTTTTTGAACTCAAGCACGCCAGAAGGTCTTTGCC
>JBAXCC010000180.1:0-8151 GCA_037141675.1 bacterium
CATCCTGGCTATGATAAGGATTATTCCTGGTATACCAAGCCGGAGCATAAGGCTCTGTGGGACAAATATGAACCCGCCAACCTCGCCCTCCGTCTCGCGGGCTGGGAGCCGGTCACCTACGCCACTGTCAATTCCCAAGCGGTTCAGCTTCAGCGCTTCGGTCGTGGCGCACATATCTATCTGACTGTCTGGGGGCCGACGCCCCCCGCTTCGGTCGAGATCGAAGTCGATGCCGCCAAGCTGGGGCTGAAGGAGAAGCCTTCGTTTAGCGAGATGGTCGCGAACACCCCGATGAAGGTTACCCAAAGTCCCAAAGGCTGGACGCTAACCGTCCCGATGGAAAAGAACATGACGCGCGTCATAAAGATCAACTAGAAAATGAATGAACAGAGACATCACATGAAACGAACCGTGTTACTGACACTTGCCACCCTGCTGCTGGCGCCGCTGGCCGCGATCAAGGCCGCAGAGGCTCCGTCGAAACCGACGGCGCAAGTTCTTGCTCACCTGCCGGCATTCTCTTGGGACACCGTATCCCGCGCACTGTTCATGCACAAGCCGACTCCGTGGACCGACGAAGATTACGCCCGTATCGCGCGGCATGACTTCCTGCAGACCGATGTCAATGAGAAGGCTCTGGCCATGGCTGCCGAGGTAAAGAAGTTCAATCCCAGCCTGATTATCCTCGGTTACAAGAACCTGGTCCTGCATGTTCAGACTACAGCCGACCCGCTGTTTCGCGACCACCCCGACTGGTTCCTGTATAGTCGAGGGAAGCCCGAGCTTAACGGTTCCGGGAGAAATAAGCGGCCCATGTATGATTTGCGAAAAGCCGAGGTCAGGGAGTATTGGATCCAAGATGTCGAGAGGATCCTGAACATGCCAATTTTCGATGGGATTTTCTTCGACGCCTATGCGAAGGTGGTGGACTACGCTCCGGTGAAGCGAGCCACCGGACAGGATCCATCGACGGATTTCATCGCCGCCTATCACCAGATGATGGACGAGCACCTCAAGCGTTCGGGAAATTGCGGCAAAATCCGCATCGGCAATTTTCTCAGAGCTGACAAGGAGGCTTGCGCGATCCCCGAGGTGATGAAATATCTCGACGGCTCTTATTTGGAATGGTTTGACCACCATGGCACGCTGCCGCCCCAGATCCATTCCTACGAAGAGTATTTGGCTGCGGGAATCCAGGCCGTGCAACAGGTCGCCCAAGCGGGCAAGCTCATCGTGCTGCATTTGGAAGCAGCGGATGACAAAGACATCAAGGTGACGGCCGACGGCGCCGACCCCACAACCCCCGACGCTTCCCGCTGCCGCTACAACAACTTCGCGTATAAGCTGGCCCTTTTTCTAATATGCGCCGAGCGATATTCCTATTTCCAATACCAGGGTGCTTACAAGGTGACAGAAGACTTTCAGGCGTGGGCGCCCGAGTTTCCAGAGTTCAAGAAACCGCTCGGTCCACCCAAGGGACCAGCAGTCAAAAACGGGTTCACTTACACGCGGGAGTTCCAATACGCCAGCGTGTGGCTCGACCTCACGAAACGACAGGGCCGAATCACTTGGAAGGCCTGTTACCCGGAAGCGAAAACACTGTCGCCTAGTCACGATGACGATCAAGTCCAGTCGGGCGCTTTCCATTGTCAGATCGAGTTTGACCGTCCGATCAGGAAAGGCACCGGCGTTATTAGCCTCTATCGCATGGGCGACCGCAAGAAGCTGGCATCCGTGCCTGCTGAATCCGCTGCTGTCACCTGCCCGGATGAGAAAAACGTAGTCATCCAATTCCCTGTCGGCTTGGAAGCGAAAACGCAGTATTCGATCATGATCGAGAAGGGAACATTCTGCGACCAAGACAACATGAAATTCCTTGGCAAGCCTGTGCTCGCAGAATGGAAGTTTACGACACGCTGAAATTCCGATTACTAGAAAGACACACATGAACACACGCACACTCCTTAGCCTTACCACCCTGCTGCTCGCGCCGCTGGTTGCGATGCCAGCCAATTCCGCAACCAAGCCCAACATTCTCTTCGTCATTGCAGACGATGCTTCGCCGCATTTCGGCCAGGCCTACAATTGCGCGTGGGTGAAGACACCGAACATTGACCGGCTCGCCCGCAACGGGCTGGTGTTCGACAACACGTACACGCCGACGGCCAAGTGTACGCCGTCGCGCTCGGCCATCCTGACGGGGCGCAATCCGTGGCAACTGGAGGACGCCGCGAATCACCAGTCGCAGTTCCCCGTAAAGTTCGTGGCGTTCAGCGAGGCGTTGAGCCAAGCCGGCATCCGTGTCGCCGGCCACGGAAAAATCTGGGGACCGGGTTCCGCACTGACGGCCGATGGAACGCCGCGCTCGTTCGGGTTCAACGACGAAGCCAACGGAAAGAACTTCGAGGCGTTTCTAAAAGCGCGTCCCGCTGGAAAACCCTTCTTCTACTGGTTCGGCAGCCACAAGCCGCATCGCGCCTACAAGAAGGATTCCGGCATCGCGGCGGGCAAGAAGACCTCCGACATTGACCGTGTGCCGCGCATCTGGCCCGACAACGAAACGGTTCGCCGAGACATGCTGGATTACGCGGTTGAGGTCGAGGAGTTCGACGCGGAGGTCGGGACGCTGTTGCAGGCGCTCGACGCGAGCGGCGAAGCCACGAACACGCTGGTGATCATCACCTCGGATAACGGCATGCCATTCCCGCGGTCCAAGGGCCACAACTATGACATTGCGAACCGCGAACCGCTGGTCGCATGCTGGCCGGCGGGGATCGCCAAGCCGGGACGCCGCGTCGCCGAGTTCATCAGCTTCATTGATTTGGCGCCGACCTTCCTCGAACTGCTTGGCGTGGACGGTGCGAAGGCCGGAATGTCGCCGATTACGGGCCGCAGCTTCGCCAACATATTGCGGGGGGAAACGGATCCATCGCGCAGCTTCGTGATCCTCGGTCGTGAGCGGAATGATGTGCTTGCGCGACCGGGAACACCGTCTGGCCTTGGCTATCCCGTGCGCGTGATCCGCGAGGGCGATCTGTTCTACATCCACAACTTCGCCCCGGACCGCTGGCCGTGCGGGGATCCTGACCTCGGCCTGAAGGACACCGACGCCGGCCCGACGAAATCGCTGATCAGCGAACTCGGAGAGAAAGACCGCTTCTGGCAGATGTCATTCGGCAAGCGCCCGCAGGTCGAACTCTTCGATCTGGCGAAGGACCCCGACTGCATCAACAACGTCGCGAACGATGAGGCCTATGCAACGAAGGTAACTGCGCTGCGCGAGAAACTCTTCGTTGAACTGAAGAAGCAGGGCGACCCGCGCGTACTCGGCAAAGGCGATGTCTTCGACAACTACGATTCGCCAAGGGCAAAAACGACCAAACAGAAGAAGGCGAAGAAGTGAACATGAAACACACCCTCAAACTCCTCGCCGCCTTGCTGTTGACCCTGCCGGCAGCGCTCCACGCTGCTGATGCGGCGAAGTCTAACAACAAACCCAACGTCCTCATCCTGCTCGTCGATGACATGGGCTATGGCGACCCGCAGTGTTTCAATCCGCAATCGAAGATCGCGACGCCGAACATTGACCGGTTGGCACGGGAGGGCATGCGCTTCACAGATGCTCATGCGGGCGGGTCTATCTGCGTGCCGAGCCGGTATAGCTTGCTGAGCGGGCGAATGCCGTACCGCAACTGGAATTCGAAAAATGCAAAGCTCCAGACCCGCAACGGCAAAGCGCTGCTGCACTTTCAGCCGCCGATGATCCAGCATGAGCCGGAGCGCTTAAACCTCGCCACGCTCATGAAACGGCAGAGCTATGCGACGGCCTGCGTCGGCAAATGGCATCAGGGCCTGTCCGCGACCGCACAGGCGGATGGGACGCTGAAGATCACGCCGGTGGACTTTGGGTTCGACTACTACTTTGGTTTCGACGCGCCAGAGCAGGGTCCTTACGCGTTCATCGAGAACAAACGCTTCGTCGTCCCGCCGACGGAGACCCTCGAGGATCATCTCGGCGAGAATGTCACCAACCCCGAGACGCAAGGACTGCATTGGCGCAAAGGTTTGGCGGCACCGGGATGGACGTTCGAGGGCTACCTTTCCACCATCGCTAGCAAGGCCGATGAATGGCTCGCGAAACACGCGGCGAACAAAGCAACCGAACCGTTCTTCCTCTACTACGCCATCCCCGCGCCCCACGCACCATGGGCGACAGCGACCGCGTTCAAGGGCAAGAGTGGCGCAGGGCAATACGGCGACTACGTCATGAATGTGGACGCCATGATCGGCCAGGCGATGGCGACTTTGGAGAAGCTGCAGCTCAAGGAGAACACGCTGATCTTCTTCTCCAGCGACAATGGCCCCGTCTGGTATCCGCAGGACATCGGAAAGTTCGGCCACCGCGCCGCGGGTCCATGGAAAGGCATGAAGGGCGATCTCACCGATGCCGGTCATCACATGCCCTTCATCGCGAGCTGGCCAGGCAAGATCCAAGCCGGCAGCACCTGTGGCGCGTTGATTTGTTTCACCGACATCCTGGCGACGCTCGCTTCGCTGCTCAATGAAAAACTTCCAAACGATGCCGGTGAAGACAGCTTCGACTTCTCACCGTTGCTACGCGGAGAGAAGCCCGCGGCACCCATCCGCTCTGGCATGGTGCATGTCAACTATGGCTCCTACACGCTCGCGATTCGGGAAGGCGATTGGAAACTCATCCTCCCATCATGGGTCTATACGGTGAAGGACGGCACCATTACGCCCGACAAAATCGTCGAGACCACCGGCAAAGGACCGACCGACACGTTTCAACTCTACAACCTCCGTATTGATCCCGGCGAAGCCACGAACCTCTTCACGCAAGAGCCGGACAAGGCGAAGGAACTCTTCACCGCATTGAAGGCGGACATCTCACGTGGAAGGAGCCGTTTATGAAGCACACACACTCTCTCTCACTCTTCACCGCCCTGCTGTTGGCGTCCGGCGGCTGCTGGACCGCGCTGCAAGCAGCCGACGCGCCGAAGCCCGACAAACGCCCCAACGTCATCTTCATCCTCACCGACGATCAGGGTTGGAACGACGCGCATTTTGCTGGGCATCCGTATGTGAAGACGCCTAATCTCGACACGTTAGCGAGCCAGAGTACGTGGTTCCGGCAATTCTATGTCGCAGCGACGGTGTGTTCGCCGAGTCGGGCAGCGTTCATGACTTCGCACGTTCCGGCGCGACATTTCGTTCACGGACATTTTGCGGCGCATGACCAGAACGTTGCTCGTTCGATGCCGGACTGGCTCGATCCGAAGGTGACGACGTTGCCGGCGCTACTGAAGTCAGCCGGCTACGCCACCGCACATTTTGGAAAATGGCATCTCGGCAGCGGACCGAGCGCGCCGCCGCCGGAGGCCTACGGTATCGATGTCTCGCGCACCACAGTCTCAAACGGAAGGTCTTTTGACGAAGTGAAGGATCCATACTTCTGGGCGAAGTCCACGGGCCTGATCGTGGATGAAACGATCACATTCATTAAAGAACACAAGGATAGCCCGTTCTATGTGAATGTGTGGACGCTGTTGCCACATGCGTCACTGAAGCCGACCCCGGAGCAACTGAAAGTTTATGAAGATCTCGCGCCCAAGCCGAACGATCCTGGTTTTGGTCCATGGATGCAGAAGTATTTGGCGGACGCGAAGGACTTGAAGAGCCAGATGCAGGTCTTCTGCGCATCGCTCACGGATCTGGACACGCAGCTCGGCCGCCTCTTCGCCGCGCTCGATGAAATGAAACTTGCGAACGAAACCATCATCTTTTTCTCCAGCGATAACGGCGCGGAAGATTACCGCATCAAAAACGCGGCGAACGCCGGCGTCGGCAACACCGGTCCGCTACGCGCGCGCAAGCGCAGCATGTATGAAGGGGGCATTCGCACATTCGGACTCGTGCGTTGGCCGGGACACGTGGCGGCGGGAAAAAGAGACGAGACGAGCGTGACGGGTGGCGTGGATTTCCTGCCGACGATTTGCAAGCTCACCGGCGTGCCTCTGCCGGAAAATCTGCAAACCGACGGTGAGGACGTGAGCGACATCTGGCTTGGTAAACCGCGCGCGCGGACGAAGCCGCTGCATTGGGAATGGCTCTTTAACGTGCAGGGCGCGGACTACACACCGCCGATGCTTACGGTGCGCGATGGCGACTGGAAACTTTTTGTGAATCACAACGGCACCGGGGCGCAGCTTTTCAACATTCCGCAGGACATCGGCGAAGAGCACGACGTTGCTGCAGCGAATCCTGAGATTGTGAAATCGCTCACGGTCAAGGCACTCGCGTGGACGAAGTCATTGCCGCCGAGTCCGGCGCGCGACGACGCCGCTGCGACCGGAAAACCGCAAGATAACGGTCGGGCGAAGAAGACGCCGGCCGTGCAACCACAAAAGCCCGGCCTTGATCGCGCGGCAATATTCAAGCAGAAGGACACGAATCACGACGGCAAGCTCACGCTTGAGGAATACCTCTACAAATTTCCCGACGAGGCCGAGGGGCGTCGTCGCTTTCCGACCTTTGATGCCAATCACGACGGCGTTTTGACCGAAGATGAATTTGTGAAAGCTGGAAAACCCTAGCCATGAAAACATTCCCCATTCTAACCGCCTTGTTGCTTGCGTCCGGCGGCTGCCAGACCGCGCTCCAGGCCGCGCCGGGCGCGCTCACGGCTGACCCAGCCAAGCCCAATATCGTGGTGATCGTTGCCGATGACCTTGGTTATGCTGACGTGCTTTTCAATCCGAAGCACCCCAAGGAGGTGACCACGCCACATCTCGACGCGCTGGCAAAAGCAGGCGTGATCTGCCGTCAGGGATACGTGACCGGCAACGTCTGTTCGCAGACCCGCACCGCTTTGATGACCGGGCGCTATCAGCAGCGGCTTGGACTCTACACCGCGGGTGAGGCAGGCTCGGGTGTTCCGATGAGCGAGAAGCTTTTCCCGCAGTTCCTCAAGTCCGCCGGCTACACGTCGATGCAGATTGGCAAATGGCACCTCGGGCCGACCCCGGAGTGGAGCCCGGCGCTGCGCGGCTTCGATGAAGTGTTCGGCTTTCTGGGACGTGGCGCGCACGATTACTTCAAGCTCGATGATCCCAACGACCCGATCTATCGCGGCACGACCCCGGTGAAACTTGATGGCTATCTCACCGATCATTGGGGCGAGGAGGCCGTCTCTTTCATCGGCAGGCACAAGGAGCATCCGTTCTTCCTCTACCTCGCCTTCAATGCTGTTCATGCGCCGCTTCAAGCGCCCACGGAGGAGATCGCCAGATTCAACACCGGTAACACCGACCGCAATACGCTGCTCGCCATGGGCAAACGTTTGGACGATGCCATCGGCAACGTCATAGCCAAACTTAAGAGCGAGGGCGTATGGGAAAACACGCTGCTCTTTTTCATCAGCGATAACGGCGGCCCGTTGGCACAGTCCGCAGTGAATGCGCCGTTGCGCGGCGGCAAGCATCAGGACTACGAAGGCGGCATCCGCGTGCCGTTCCTCGTCTGCTGGCCAGCACAGTTGAAGCCCGGCGAGAGTCAGGCCGTGGTCAGTTCTCTCGACATCCTGCCGACAGCATTGGCTGCGGCGGGTGTCGCCGGACCGATTGACAAGTCTCTCGACGGTATCAACCTGCTGCCGATCCTCCGAGGCGAAGTCCCCGCCCCGCAGCGTAATCTGTTCTGGTGCTCCGGCAGCGGCGGCGGCTGGTGGGCCGTGCGGTCCGGTGATTGGAAGGTCGTCGGCGAGAAGGCACGCATCGGTTTGTTCGACATGAGTAAGGACGTGTCCGAGGCGAATGATCTCTCGAAGCAGATGCCGGAAAAAGTCGTTGAACTGACCAAACTCCACGACACCTGGCTGAGCGACATGATGAATCCAATCAACGGTGAGGCTAAACGCTACGGAATGCCCGAGCCCGCAGGCGGCAAAACAAAAAAATCAAAGGCTGACCGGAAGAAGAAATCGCCGACACCAAGCTTTTAAAAGATGTACAGGCACGAACCTTTCCGTGTCCGTGAGTTGATATACTCGGCAATATAGTGTAGTCTAAGCCGTTCTTTGGAATACTGGAATACTGGAATACTGGAATACTGGAATACTGGAATACTGGAATA
>JBAXCC010000181.1:0-8099 GCA_037141675.1 bacterium
TACCTTATCTAACGAACTGGTACAACTGGCGCGTGTTTGACAATCTGCTCCTTCAGGATGATAAGTATAAGGATCTGTGGCGTGCGTATGTGGATGACAATCCGCCGGATAAGCAAAAAGATGGAATGTTCCGCAATATGTTCGGCGAACTGTTTGGCGGACGCACACGCTCGCCAGGTTCGCGTTTTTGGGGGGAGCAGAGGCGCGTCTCGAGAGATGTTGAACTTACAAACGTGCTCACCTCGTCAGTGACAACGAATAACGAGACGCATGTCTCCCTGAGACTTTCCATTACGTCGCGCGATCTGGTTCAGCAGGCTGAGTATGAATCGCTGATCCAGTTGCCTGCTTCTGCTTGGGTTTCAGGATTGAAACTCAAGATTGGCACAAACTGGGTGGATGGACGTATCGTCGAACGCAAGGCAGCGGAGTGGGTCTATCGCCAAATCCGCGATGAACGGCGAGACCCTGCCTTCCTGCGCTACGAAGGGGAGAACCTGCTGAAGTTGAGTGTCTTCCCTGTGCAGTCCAGGGAGACGCGTGAAGTTGAGTTGAAGGTGGTCTTCCCGACAGGCTTTGCGGATGCGCTCTATATTGGAAATCGTCGCTTGGAGTTGTCTTCGACTGGCATCGTGAATCAGATAGCGTATGCGAATGGCGTCCTGGTTGCTTCCACGCGGTCAAATCCTGTTCACACTCCAGTGTGGAAAGAGGATGGTGCGATTGTCATTATTGATTGTTCAAAGGGACAGCAATGGACTGACGAGGCATTAGCCAAAGCCTTTACACGTGTGAAGGATGATTTGAAATTGCGGATACGTGCTATCGTTTATGCGAATTACGAGACGCGCGTGCAGCCTGTAGCAGAGACAGAGGCATCGTTGCTGGTTTTGCAGAGCAGGAAAGCGATGTTGCCTGAACGTGGAGGGCTCGACTTAGATGCGGCCGTACGCCGCAGCGCCTCTCATATTGCGCAAAGCTTTACGCTCAGCCCGGATTCTTGGCGGGTTCCGAAACTGTTGCTCTTGCGGAATAAAATGCCTGTACCTGCGCTGCCGAAAGAACATAACTGGAAGGCCTCCAAGAAAAAGGAGGTGGCGAAGACGTTGCTGGCTCCAAAGATGAAGGCGCAGTCCGTGCGTGTTGCAAACTCATGGCTGCCGATGCTCTCACCCACCTTGACTGTTCTGGTGATGGATCAACCGTTGTCTGAAGAGAAGATGTTGGAAGGTGCACAGCAGACGATCATGCCGCCTGATGCGCAGCAATATATTCCTGTTGCCGTTGGCGAACATGTCCAATGGCTGTCAATTCTGGGGCAGAAGGCTTGCGTGTTTGCAAAGACAGATGGAGCAGCGTCCACTGCAAAACTGAAGATTTGGGATCCGGAGGGAGCACAGTTTGTCCCACCCGCGAATTGCCTGTTCATGCCGAGTTCCGATATGTGGGCGCAAGGCGCGTCAGCCTGGCAACTGCAAACCCAACTGCATCTCTACCCAAGCAAGGATGACTTGCGGCGTGAAATTCTGAAGCAGAGCTGGACCTGCGGTGTCGTGACAGATGTGGGTTCCTATATCGTTGTTGAGAACAGTGCGCAGTGGAAGATGCTGGAGCTGAAGCAGCGCCAGACGCTGGCGGCGAATGCCGCGCTGGACACGGTCGAAGCACCTGCCCCGTCCATGGGTATGCTCCTCTTCGGGTTGATCGTATTTTTTGCCGCTCGCTGGCTTTATGGGTTGCAGACTAGGAAACTGAGATGACTGAAACGTTTTATGATGACTTGACGGCGAAGTATAATGCTTACGTGGATACCTTCCGGGATGCAGACGGACTATTGCCTGTCATGATGAAGCTGAAACTGGAGCATACGCATCGCGTGGTCGAGGATGCGCGGCGTGTGATGGCGGGCGAGGGTTGGGGGACGGATGATTTCCAGCTCGGTGAAGCAACCGCGCTGTTGCATGATACAGCACGCTATTCGCAGCTGAGGGATTATCAGACATTTCGGGACAGCGATTCGTTTGATCATGCTGCTCAGGCTGTGAAAATTATTCGTGAACAGCGCTGGCTGGATGCTCTTGCGGCTGAAATACGGGAGGCAATATTGACCGCTGTTGCTGTTCACAATAAGCGGGATGTGCCAGAGGCAGTCAAGGGTAAGGCACTAAGGCTGTCATGGTTAGTACGCGATGCGGACAAACTGGATATTTTACATTTACTGGAACAGGCTGTTCTGGACGGATCCTTGGAGCGCAATCCAGAGATCACATGGGGACTTCAAATGAAGGGGGCTCCGTGTCCTGAGATGATCGAGGCTGTCGAGCAAGGAAAGACGGTTGCTTACGACTGGATCCATTGCATTGCGGATTTTGTACTGATTCAGGTCGGATGGTTGAATGGCGGGCTTCAGTATAGAACATCGGTTAGGCTTGTGCTTGAACGCAAGGCTTTGGAATTTAGGGAGACGTTTTTGAAGACGTTGACGGAGGACCACGCAGGAATCATCCGGTGTTGCGATGCGGCACGGGCATGGTTAATAAATAAGGGGGAGATTCATGAATCATAAATCGATATTAGTAACTGGGCTGCGAATGGTGATCGGGTGGCATTTCTTATATGAGGGACTTTGGAAGCTGGTTCAAGGGGGGTGGAGCGCAGAAGGGTATTTGCGGACAAGCCAATGGATTGGGTCAGGCATTTTTCATTCCATAGCCAATACGCCATGGTTGTTGACAATTGTTAATCAACTGAATATGTGGGGCTTGATTTTCATCGGGGCTGCGCTGATGCTGGGCTTTTGCGTCCGTATTTCCGCTGGCTCGGGTATCTTGCTGCTTGCCCTGTACTATATGGCGCAACCGCCATTCCTTGCGCCTTCGGCAGAGGGACATTTTTTGTGGATCGACCGTAACGTGGTGGAGGCTGTCGCCTTGCTCGTGCTGTGTGTTGTACCTTCTTACAATATGGGTTCCCTGTTTGTCGCGTGGGTGACGAAGAAGCTACGCGGAACAGATCCGGCTGCTGATGGGGGGAGTGGGCTCGGGGTCAAATCGGTTGACCGCCGTGATCTGTTGATCAGTCTGACCTCTTTGCCGCTCGTCGGCGCATTCGGGTATGCGTTTATGCGCAAGCACGGGCCGGTCTGGGAACGCGAAAACATCGCTGGCAAAAAACCAGATGCCGTGACGAGTGCGACAGTCAAGTCCTTCCAGTTTTCGGACATTAAAGACCTGAAAAAGCCGCTCGATGCGTATGGGAAAATCGGAAACGTCAAGATTAGCCGCATGATCATGGGAGGCAATCTGATGGGCGGCTGGGCGCATGCACGGGACTTGCTGTATACGGATAAATTGGTCAAGGCGTATCACTCGGATTGGCGTATTTTCCGAACATTGAAAATGGCGGAGGCCGCGGGGATCAACACGGTTTTGACGAATCCTGCGTTGATGCGTGTCATTGGTGATTACTGGAAAAAAGAAAATGGTAAAATTCAGTTTATATCAGACTGCGGTCATTCTGATGGCTTAATAAAGGGGGCGCAAGTGTCCGTTGAATTTGGTGCTTGTGCCGTGTATATGCATGGCGGCGTGTCTGACAATTGGGCACGTGACAAGAAGGTCAAAAACTTTGTAGACACGTTAGCAGCTATGCGTAAGCTGGGTGTGCCTAGCGGCATTGGTGCACACAAGCTTGAGACGATTCAGTTCTGCGTGGAAAACAACATTGTCCCTGACTTTTGGATGAAGACGTTTCATAAGGCTGATTATTGGTCTGCTCGTCCTCAGGAGGGGCATGATACGAGGGATAACCTGTGGTGTCTTGATCATGAGGCAGTCAAAAAGTATATGGACAAACTGGAACAGCCGTGGATTGCTTTCAAGATCATGGCTGCCGGCGCGATACACCCACACGAAGCCTTCCCGTATGCCTTCCAGAGTGGCGCGGACTTTATCTGCGTGGGTATGTACGATTTCCAAATTGTTGACGACGTCAACCTCTTCAACGAGATCTTCCCGAAGTGCCAGGAACGTAAACGTCCGTGGCGGGCATGAGCGTAACGGCAATCGGAGTGTCATTTTACGGCTCTTCACGGTTTGTCGAATAAGTATTCATTCTTAGCTTAACACCTATGCCCGGGCGGGGCGCTTGTCTGTAACTTGAGCGTTAAGAATTGGGCGTTGAGCGTTAAGCGTTCCGCCTCCGCGAATACGTCTCCGGCGGACAGGTCAAACTTTTAACTCTCACCTGTCCGCCGTAGCTTTAGCGAAGGTGGAACGTTTAACGTTTAACTCTTAATTTAAGAAGTTGCCCCTCTCGTTTATTCCCTGGGCAACTGCTACTGCCCACTGCCACTGCTACTGCCCACCCTGTCCGCCGGCTAGTCCGCCGTAGCTTTAGCGAAGGAGGAAGGCATCGCGAAGGCGGATGCCACTGAGCCACCCCGCGCGGCGGGCTTATCTCCTCCTTAAAAAAACCTGCATAGTCATTTCGTGTTTCAGCTTGGCAAAAAACTTCCTATCGATAAGAATATCACCAAAGCCCGTGATATGGGTAAAAGGGAGAGTGCTACATGATTATCGTAGAATCGTATTCAGTTGCTGTGGCGATGTGCATCATCACCATGTTGTGTTGGGGATCGTGGGGCAATACACAGAAGCTGGCCAGCAAGGAGTGGCGCTTCCAGCTTTTCTATTGGGATTACGCGATCGGCGTATTTCTGTTGTCGCTGTTACTGGCATTCACGATGGGCAGCACCGGCATCGGCGGGCGCGGGTTTATCGCTGATCTGCAACAGGGCGACATGAAATGGCTGGGCTCTGCTTTTCTGGGTGGCGTGATCTTCAATCTCTCAAATATCCTGCTGGTCGCGGCCATTGATATCGCCGGGCTCGCAGTGGCATTTCCTGTAGGTGTGGGGCTTGCGCTCTGTCTGGGTGTGGTCACCACGGTCATTGCCACGGGGCAGGGTAATGTGCAGATGCTGTCATTGGGGGTTGCCGCGATCATGATCGCTGTCATTCTCGATGCGCTGGCGTACAAGAAATTGGCGAGCGGCGGACAGAAGACGCCGATGAAGGGCATCGTTATTTCTGTGGCGGCCGGTCTTCTCATGGGCTGGTTCTACAGTTTCGTGGCACAGTCTATGGGTGCTATCGACCCGGCAACAAAGGTGCTGGAGGCCGGCAAGCTCAGTCCCTATACTGCGATTGTACTCTTCTCCGCCGGACTGCTGGTGTCCAACTTCCTCTGGAACAGCATTATGATGGTCAAGCCGTTTACGGGCGCGCCAGTTGCGTTTGGCGATTATTTCACCAAGGGTAATCTCCGCCTTCATGCCATCGGAATTTTGGGCGGCATGATCTGGAACGTCGGCATGAGTTTCAGCGTCATTGCCAGCACCAAGGCTGGGGCGGCGCTGGCCTACGGACTTGGCCAGGGCGCCACGATGATCGGCGCGTTCTGGGGCGTGTTCATCTGGAAGGAATTCAAGGGGGCTCCTGAAGGCACCAACAAACTATTGGGTGCTATGTTCCTCTTCTATTTGATCGGGCTGGGAATCCTGATCGCATCGAAAGTGTGAGTTTAAAACCATGAGCAAAAAACAAATTATTGTCGTCGGCAGTTCAAACACCGACATGATCATCAAGCTGGATCATATTCCGCGCCCGGGCGAGACGATCCTTGGCGGCGAATTCGTTACAGCGGCAGGCGGCAAAGGTGCGAACCAGGCCGTCGCCGCGGCGCGAGCGGGAGGTAAGGTGACCTTTGTCGCCCGTGTCGGACGGGACATGTTCGGGGACCAGGCCATCGCTGGATTTGAAAAGGAAAAGATCAACACGGACCATGTCTCGCGTGACAAGTCCAGACCTTCCGGTGTGGCCCTGATCTTTGTGGCCAAGGACGGAGAGAACAGCATTGCGGTTGCGGGTGGCGCGAACAACGGGCTTTCAGCAACGGATGTCAAGAAGGCGAAGGCAAACATCGCTGACGCAGGCATGCTGATCATGCAGCTTGAAACGCCGCTTGAGACCGTTCAGGCCGCGGCTGATGTGGCGGCAAAAGCCGGTGTGCGCGTGATCTTGAATCCTGCGCCTGCCCGGGTTCTTCCGGATGAACTGTTGAAAAAGATTTCCATCATCACGCCGAATGAGACAGAGGCAGAATTGCTGACTGGCATCAATGTAGACAGCGACCAAGCCGCTGCACAAGCGGCAGACAAGCTGCTTGCTCGCGGTGTCAAGACCGTGATCATCACGTTGGGTTCGCGGGGTGCGTTCGTCGTCGGCGATGGGGTCAGGAAACTGGTTCCGGGCTTCAAGGTCAAAGCAGTGGACACCACTGCCGCTGGCGACACGTTCAACGGCGCGCTGGCTGTCGCGCTGGTCGAAGGGCAGGCGCTCACGAACGCAGTTCGTTTTGCGAATGCCGCTGCCGCCCTTTCCGTGACGCGGCTCGGCGCCCAAACCTCGGTGCCGACACGCAAAGAAATTGAAAAAATGTTAAACAAATAGTTATTGAATGAGGCGTATTTGAAAGGTATGCAGATGAAACAAGAATTGATTATTAGGCATTTTGCAAAGACTAGCCGGGATATGTGGGATCGTGGCTGGGCGGAAGCCAATGGCGGCAATATCAGCCTGCGGTTGAATGATGAACAGCATGCGGCGACAGCGGATTGTCAACCGCGATCCGAATGGTTGCCACTCCCTGTGAACGTGTCGTCGCTGAGTCGCGAACGGTTCGTACTCACGGGTACAGGTCGTTATTTGAGGAATGTCGAGATGTCTCCTGAGCGCAATATCGGCATTATTGAATTAAATGATTCCGGAGATGCCTATCGTATTCTGTGGGGGTTTGAACCGAATGGCCGACCCACGTCCGAGTTGTCCGCCCATCTTCTCTCCCATGCGGCAATCAAAGCCTCAACCAACAACTATGCGCATGCGGTGATTCATACTCATTCACCCTCTCTCATCGCATTGACGTACGCGTTTGCCAATTTGTCCAGCGCTGTGCTCTCAACACTGCTCTGGCGCATGCATGCCGAGTGCGTTGTAGTGTTTCCACAGGGTGTGGAGTTCCTCCCCTGGATGATGGCGGGAAGCAACGAGTTGGGCGAGGCTACTGTGGCCGCGCTTCTGAAGCGTACGCTTGTCGCATGGGAACATCACGGTATTGTGGGTACGGGTAGAAATCTGGATGAGGCTTTCGGTCGAATCTATGTGGCCGAGAAGGCTGCTGGAATTTATCTAGCCTGCGCGGGAGTCGGGGGTGTGAAAAAGGTCTTAACCGACAATCAGCTTCAGGCGATTGCGGCTAATTTCAAATGTGACATGGACAAATCCCTGCTTGCATCCTGGCCGTCATGACTGGAGAGAACGGACGAAGAATACAAGAGATGAAAGAGAGTACCCCTGCTATGAACAAGATGAACATGTTGATTCTGTGTGCCGTTGTTGCCATTGCGCCGCTTGCTCGCGCTGTAACGCCACTCGCGGAAAAGGTTCCCTGCGCTATCGCCGACCGGCAGGCATTTCAGCAGCCCGATTGCCTGCAGTTGACTGGCTGGATCGGAACGCGTATCGCCACGAACGAGAGCAATCGACTCGCGAAGATGGATATCGACCGACTGCTCGAAGGCTTTCGCAAGCGTCCTGGCCGCCAGAGCTGGGAAGGCGAGCACGTCGGCAAGTGGCTGCACGCCGCCACGTTGGCGTGGGTCAACACGGGCGATCCTGCCCTGCGCGCGAAGCTCGATGAAGCCGTCATTGAACTGGCCAAGTGCCAGCTTGAGGATGGTTATCTGGGGACCTATAGCCTCGACGGAAAACCATGGCCTCGATGGACGGAATGGGATGTTTGGGCGCACAAGTACAACATCATCGGGCTGGTCACGTATATGCGCTACACTGGAAACCTCGCGCCGTTGCCAACCTGCCGGAAGATGGCTGATCTGCTCTGCAATACGTTTGGCGACGAACCGGGCAAGCGCGATATCAACAAGGCAGGTCAACATGTCGGCATGGCGCCAGGCAGTGTGATGGAACCGATGGTGCTGTTGTACCGGTTGACGGGCGAGCCGCGCTATCTGGAGTTTT
>JBAXCC010000182.1:0-8079 GCA_037141675.1 bacterium
CGCTATGGTGAAGTCCGGCTTCCCGGTATATCCATATCCGCCGCCGCCCGGCGCGAAAGTGTAGGTCAGTGTCGACTGATTGTTACCTTCGCTCTGCTCGGTCGTGGTGTTGTCGGCGTCCACGAAGGCGCGCAGGTTGAAGGTCCCGGTCGCGTTCGTCGCCGTCAGCCCCGTGAAGATGATGTTCGTGATGCCGCCCAGCGCCATCGTGCCCACGGGCAGTTGCACACCGCCCGCTTCGCGGTTTGTCGCCGCCGCCGGATGATCCAGCCAGAGCCGCAGCACGCCCGCGTCACCGGCCGCAAGGCCGTAATTCACCACCATCACGGTCGCCGTGAACGCGCAGCCCGGAGTCAGCAAGACGGGCTCGGTCGTGATCGCCGCTATGGTGAAGTCCGGCTTCCCGGTATATCCATATCCGCCGCCGCCCGGCGCGGGCACAAACTCGTAGGCGCCCATGTCCACCGTCGTATCGACGATGCGGTTACATCCGGCCAGTTCGACGGTCCCTGTCATCCAGCCCAGGTTGACACCCGCGTTCACACAAGGCGAACCGGCCTGCAGACGGTAATTGCCCGCGGCGGCGCTCACGAACAACGGATCGTTCGTGATGTTGCCCGAACCAGGAAGCGATCCCGCTCCGGGCGCACAGCAGTTGGTGAAGCTGTTCCCAACTCCGTTGATCCCCCAGTTGTCGCCGATGTTGGAAAAGAGGATGGAATTCGCGACCACACCATTGTTCCACGTGAGTATACCCGCTCCCGTCGGCGCCGTGTTGCTCACAACCGTGCAGTTCTCGATCGTTCCCGCCGACCAGACATTGATTCCGCCACCATAAGTGAAAGACGAATTGTCCACAATCAGGCATCCGCGGACTGTCCCGCCGAAGAGGCAGCGCACGCCGCCGCCAAAGCCAGTCGAAGAGCCATCGAACGCCTGGTTGCTGGCGATGACACAGTTGAGCAGAAGCCCGCCATAATCGAGAGCCGCTCCACCTCCGTCGCGCGCCTGATTGCCGCTCAGTATACAGTTCTTTACGGTGCCGCCAGCGTTGACATTTACACCACCGCCAAACCCGCCAGGATTGTACCCTCGCTGAACGGTGAAACCGTCCAGAACCGCCGCGGCATGGTCCATGTACACACAGCGCGTCGCCCCAGCGCCGTCTATGATGGTGTCCGCGGCCCCGTTGACGCTGCGCACGGTCACGCCTTTTGTGATCGCCACATTGCTCACCACTGTATAGGTTCCATTGCTCACCAGCACGACTTCGCCGTCAACAGCCACGTCCACAGCCGCCTGGATGGTCGCGGCGGCCGTCACCCAGTTGGTGTAAGGTGCCTGCGCGCCCAAATTTCCGAGTGAGACGAAATGATCGCCGCTAGTGTTGGTCGTGGCCACAATCACATAAACAGGAGACACCGCCTGTGCCATGGTCGCCAGTCCCATGCACAATGCCGCCACTGCCGCAAAAATTCTGATGTAAAAATTAATTTTCATAACTTCACCTCTTCCTCGTAAAGCCTTTTATCACATCATCGTTTTTATATTATCACCTGGGCACGTATTGGCGCAAGTATTATTTTTTTACTTTTTTCTGCATGTTTCAGAAGCATGATTACCATAATATCTTTTCCGGAAAAGCAGTAACGTACACCCCTCTTATCCTTCGCCTAAGAATACCGTTCCAACGCGATGCTCAGGTCATGTGGTTGGTCCCAATAATCCACAAACGCCCAGTAGTTGAGTCCAGCTTCAGCGGCATATTTGATTTTCGTTTTCCACGATCTGCTGCGAATCACCGATGATGCAGACCTTATCCTTTCCCGTCAACTGGGCGAACCACGGCAAGCGAAAGTGATACTTCGGCTGCCCCAGGGAGTGCTCCATCTGTTTCATGACCCCACCTTTGCCAGTCCAGCCATCCCAGCGTACAGTTCAGCCAGCGGTGCCAGTAACAGGACGGTAAGCGTGATGAAGTGCTTTTTTTTATTT
The DNA here is from genome assembly GCA_037141675.1 of bacterium. Classification (GTDB taxonomy): domain Bacteria; phylum Verrucomicrobiota; class Kiritimatiellia; order RFP12; family UBA1067; genus CAIZQW01. The sequence continues at coordinate 1,996 of JBAXCC010000182.1, forward strand.
GCCTTCCTTTATATTTTCGGGTTCGGCTTCGTCGCCCTCGGTGGTGTCCTTGAATGATGGCCCGACTGGTGGTAGCTTGGATTCCCATTGCCCAAAACGAGCCAATAGCCTTTTTGCTATTTCGGGCTGCTCCGACGTGAGGTCATTCTGCTCTTTTACGTCTTTGCTCAGATCGATCAGCCGCCACTGCTTCTGCTCCTTTCCGCGCACAAGTTTCCAGTCGCCCATGCGGATAGCCTGCTCGGCGCGCCAACGCCAGAACAGAACCTCGTGCGGATCAGCGGCGTTTTCGCCAAGGAGAAACGGGAGTATATTCACGCCGTCGAGCTGGACGCCGTCGAGCGGCTTGGCCTGCGCTGCGGCGACCGCAGTGGGCAGCACGTCAAGCGTGCTGACAGGACGGTCGTAGGTCTTGCCCGCAGGTAAATATCCTTTCCATTGCACGATGAACGGCTCGCGGATGCCGCCTTCGAGTGCGCTGCCTTTTTTGCCGGAAAACGGAGTATTCAACGAACCGTTGAAATGCTTGCTGCTAGACGGTGTGTCAAGCGTGCGCGTACCGCCGTTATCGCTGATGAAAAAGACGAGCGTGTTCGTCTCCAAACCGTTTTCCCTGAGCGACTTCTGCACCAGACCCACAGCATCATCCTGCTGCGCCATGACACTCAGCACGCCCAGCCGGCCGGGTGCTGGCGACTGAAAACGCTCCTTATATCCGCCAAAATCCACCTGCTGGAAATGTGGCGCATGAAACGCCAGGTAGATGAAAAATGGTCCTGTGCGATGCTCTTTTATGAACTCCGCCGCCTTGCGGCCAAAGACCCGGTCATCCCGCGCATGAAGCGAGGGCGGGATGTCGCTGCCTTTCTTCGCGACCTTGGCGTAATCCGCATAATTGAAGCTTTCATCGAAGCCGTGTTGCGTGGGCGCCATCCAGTCTCCCTTCTCACCCATCGCCTTGGGCGCCAAGGCCTTGTCCTCAAATCCGACATGCCATTTTCCGTAATGCGCCGTAGCGTAGCCCGCGGCCTTCAGGTGGTCCGCGATAGTTTTGCTGCCGCTCATGAGCATGAGCGGGAAGTTCGGATTTCCCTCGTGACCGAACCGCTGCTGATAACAACCGCTCAGCAATCCCGCGCGCGACGGCGAACACTGCGGCGCAGTGACATAGCCCGCCGTGCAGCGGACACCACTGGCCGCCAGCGAATCGATGTTCGGCGTTTTTACGTCCTGTGAACCCTGGCAACCTAGATCGGCATACCCTAGATCGTCAGCGAGGATAACCACGATGTTGGGTCTGCCCGCCGTCTCGTCCGCCGCAGCTTTGCCAAAGACGATGGGCTTCGTGTTGCCCACCCCAGACGGAAACTCGGGCGTAACAGGTCCGCCAACGATCCGCAGAGGGTTCTTCGGATCACGGAAGTCCAGCTTCAGCGTCTCATTTCCCTTGCGGATATGGACAACTCCGCTGTCCCAGGCGGACCGGATGAAGGGAGAATCATTCACAAGCGGCGGCGCAAGATCAACCGGCTTGCCATTGATCTTTCCGGCTTTAAACGGTCCTTCATGCGTGATGGTCGCAAATTGGCACACACCGTCCTTCCAGCTCACAGGCTCGGCAGTCAATGCCTTTTTGAAGGCTGAGAAGTCATTACCATAGTCAGCGGCATCATTAACGACCATGATAACCGGAGATTTCTCTTGCAGCATCCTGACAAAGCTCTTCGGATTGATCGCATCACTGTGCTTCCAGGGCTTGACCCACTCGTAGCCGTCCACAACCTTGACGCCGGCAAACGCATTCCCGGATTTGACGAAGATCCACCCTTGCTCTTCCTCCACGCGATCAAGGGCGGAGCTGAAATCGATCCATAGCTTCTTGTCGACCCCCGGGTCTGTGACCGGTCCCCACTTCATCGTGACCATGACGTTGCGGTCCTGGATGGTCTTGAAGGGGAAGCTGATGTAATTGCCTTTCGCATGTTCGCTTTTGCCGTCCATGCCGATCCGCGCCAGGGGATGATTGGCGAAGACGACCCCCTGCCACAGTTGTTGACGGGCCTGCCAAACGACTTTGGCGGTGGCATCGAAGCCGTGGGAACCCAAATGAAAACTGGGGGTGGCAAAGCCGTTCCGGATGATGGAGACATCAGGGGCGAGAACTCGATCCTTCTTGGGATCGTTTTCGGGCGGCAAGACTGAAAAATGCGGACAGCGCTTGCTCCAGGAATACACGCCGCGCGAACTCGCATCGCGGGCCAGGCTCACGCTGACCGGGGAAGGATAAAAGCCGGTGGTGAAAAGCAGGTAACCACACCCCCCATCGCCCACTCCAAAGAGAAAGGGATAAAAGGCCGGGCTAAAGTTAGCGGACTTGGTTCGATGCTTCGGACCTCCGCGAACGGTTCCCAGACATTCTTCGGCCGTATTGGCGAAGGCAAGATCGAGAAACAGGTCCGCCTTCCGGCGGAGAATCGGATCCTCGGCAAAATCACGCAGATTGAAGAGGGCTTCGAGCGTGTAATTGTCATAGCTTGAGCCATCCTCCTCGAAGAGCCCCTTACGGGCGCGTTGGTCGAGCCACTTGCTCCAGTAGTCCAGGAGCGCCTCGTATTGCTCCTTGAGGGTCGAACCGTCATCGTACTTCAGAGCGGCATAGGCCGGAATGTCCTTGAGTAACTGGGCGACCAGGAAATTGGATGCTATGCTCGTGACGCAGTGGTTTTCAGAACCTTTTTGAACCCAGACGTCGTTCTTCGCTTTTTCGAGTTTGCTGTAAACCTTGGCACACTGCCAGAACGAACGCTCCAGGTTTTCCTGCGCTTGGGGGGAAAGCCGACCTTTCATCAAGCCCGTGCGATCGTTAAACAGGGCATAGAGCCTGACGTAGGAGGCCGAGAAAAGAGTGAAACCAAATTCCTTGCCTGGCTTCCATCCAAACCCATCCGCCGCAAAGCACGCGTTCACCTCATCAACATGCTGCCCCACTGCCAAAGCCGCAATCCCCACACGCACCTTGATAACATCGGCTTCCTTAAACTGGGGATTGCCGAATTTGTCTGATTCGAACTGGAGCGCATGGCGCAGACGATCCAGATAATCGGCCGGTAGATCTCTCATATGCGGTGGCGGCCATGCAACATCGCTCGCCGATTTCGAACCGTCCACGGCATGGAGATTCACCAGCGGCAAAAGCAGCAGGGTAATGATTGTGACGATCTCTGACTTGACCTTCATTTAGCTTTGCCCTTCTTACCCTTCTCGAGCGGGGCTTTCGTGCCACTCACATCATGGGTCTCTTTCCGCCACTGCTCGAGCAGGCGGCGATGGCGTGCCACCTCCTCAGCGGACGCAGGATCAACGATCAGATTCCGTAATTCATTGGGGTCGTTCTCCATGTCAAAGAGCTGCTCGCGGTCTTCGCCTTGTGCATAGACGATGTATTTGTAGCGCGCTGTGCGAACCATACGTGCCTCGAAGGCTCCATTGACCTCTGATACGACAAACTCGCGCCACGGCACCGACGCCCCCTCGACTAGCGGACGCAGACTCTTGCCTTGGAGCGAGCCAGGCGCCACGATACCGGCATAATCGAGTAGCGTCGGCAGGAGATCAAGACCGCTCACCAGATGCTGCTTGTCCACACGCGGCGCGCCTCCTGGCAACGCCACGAACAGGGGAACAGCGGCAGCCTCCTCGTAGAGTTTCTGTTTTGTGATCAACCCGTGCGATCCCATCATCTCACCATGATCAGAGGTGAATACGACAATGGTGCTCTCCGTCAGCTTCGCTTGATCAAGCGCTGCCAAGATGCGCCCGACCTCGGCATCCGCGATTTCCACAAGGCGATAGTAAACCCACAGGTACTCGCGCCATTGCAATTCGGTCCGGTCGGCCTTCTGCGCGATGGTTTTCGCTAGTGCCGTAGGCACCTTCCCCGTGTCACGGAGATTCGGCCGCAGGGGCGGTAGCTTCGTGGCATCGCGTGGCAACAGTTTTCGCAGAGCCCCGCATTCGGGGTATTCGCAAATGTCGTGCGGGTTCAGGATGGAGGCCACCAGCAGGAAGGGTTTTTGATGCGGCTTGCGAAGGAAGGTGATCGCGGCATCGGCTGTGTTTGAATCCACGGTCAGCCCTTTGCCTTCCTTGTCCTTGTCAACCGCATGCGGGTCGCGGCCCGCAAGAGGCAACACATCAAAGCCAGGCATCGTCTTGCTTTTGAACGCAGGAAATGGCACCTGCACGTGCCACTTGCCGGCATACGCAGTCTTATAACCCGCTGCTTGGAAAAGCTCGCCCATCGTCGGCACGTTTTTCTTGGAAAGTTCGGCATCCTCATTCGCATAGATGCCCAGTTCATGCGGCGTGCGCGATGTGAAGAGGCTGCCGCGCGACGGACAGCACAAGGGGTAGGTGCAATAGGATTTCTCGAAGCGAACGCTACGCGCCGCCAACCGGTCTAGGTTCGGCGTTTGAACATGCGGATTGCCTGCGCAACTGAGCGCGTCGATTGTCTGCTGGTCAGTAATAATCAGCAACACGTTCCGCGGTGCAGCAGCGTGCAGTGCTGCAAGCGGCGTCAACAGTAGGGAAGTGATGAGTGTGAGGTTAGTTTTCATTTGGAGGAAGGAGTGAATCGGTTTACTTCGTCGCGGTAGCAGGCGAGTCTTCGGGAATCCGATATCTCCCGACCGCTTCCGAGGTTCTCAGATATCGGTTATAAATACGTAGTCGCTTCATCTTAAGCGTGCCGGAGGCGGCAACCTGCATTTCCGCCGCGCCATTGACGTTCAGCAGTTCCCTTGAGAAACGTCCCCAGCCTTGTCGTCCGGTTTTGCCGCCATCACAGAGGCGGCCATCCACGATGACCGAGATCACGTCCGGACCTCCGTCCACCACAAACATGATGTGGTGATCCGTGTTCGGCTTCAGCAGGTCCTTGTCCAAAGACCAATAGTTCGTGATTTTTCCATCTCCTATACTAATGGTGACAACCTGATTCGAATCAGTGGCTATACGTATACCTTTGGACCCCTGTCGCGTATCGAGCAGCACCTGTCCGGGTGACAGGTCATCAAAGGAAACAACGGTCTCAATGGCAAAGCCGCCGCTGGACAGATTCGGAATGACCGGAGCCTTGGCAGAAGTCCCGCCCACGGGAATGTCTTTCATCTCCAAGATCACGGCCTTTTGGGTCTCGGACATCGTTGCCCCGGGGTTCCACAGCCCTTCGAGCAGGCTGGGATCAACCGGGTGAAGGCGCGCGAGGGTCTTTTCCGTCTCGGTGAACCAGTATTTGCCGTCCGCTTCGATCAGGTCGGGATAGCTGAAGCCGCCCACGACTGACTTGTATTGTTTGTGCGGAAGATAAAATTTGGCATAATCCGCGTCATAGAGCAGGATCTCCGGCTCCGACCAATAGATCTTGTTGTTGTTTTCGATCCCACCAGTGATCCAGACCGGGTTGCGGTTGGGGTAACGCAGGCCGCTCTCTTTTGCCCACGGGAAATACTTCATCTTGGATTCCCCGCCGGAAGCTTGATTGTGGAACCACATCAGGTATTTTCCGTTCTGGCACTTCCACATGTTGCAGTTGGCCATCGGATTCTTGATGATTCTCTCAGGGAATTCCGGATCGTAGGGAGCCGGCTTCATTTTGCTCCAGGTTTTGCCTTGGTCGAACGAGTATGAATCCAGGATATATCCCGAATAGGTGCGGGCCGTGCAATAGAGCGCCTCGCTGAGCGGCACCGTATTGAACTCGGCGTTGATCTTCTTGCTCAGGTCGGGATCTCGCAGGCCGACCATGCCGTCCGGGCGGGTTTCCCAGTTGAGTTTGCCTGCGTCTTTTTCCGTCTCGATGTTGCTGGTGCAGACGAGGTACCAGCCTTCGTTATAGTCACCCGGTTGATTGCCTGACGGGCGACTCTTTTTCGTAAATGCCATGAACAGCTGATTGCGGAACAGCTTCGGCTTATCGATGCTCCAACCTGACCACCACGCCCTGGTTCCGTCGATCGCCGTCAGCCGCGTGGGGATCATGTGGCGTTCCGACCAGGTCTCCCCGTTATCATCGGAGTATTT
>JBAXCC010000183.1:0-8048 GCA_037141675.1 bacterium
GGAATCACGGGCATGGGATAGAGCAGATTGTAGGTGCCGGAGTAAATGAGTTCGCGGTTGCCATAGATGTCCATCAGGTAAATGCAGAAAGGTGTGCTGGAAGGATGAACATTCTCTCCCCAGACAGTGCGATACCGCTGACGGGCAGAGACGAGGAAGAGTTCCTTGTTTAGCGGATAAGGCGACTTATAGCCACCAAATTTTCCTTCAACGTGATAGAGCGGCGTCTCCTGGCGTTCAGCTGGCCCGTTGCCCACCTCCGCCCACGGGGTGTCCCAGGTGATCTTGGTCAGACCGTCCGGATAATTGAGCCCTTTAGTGCGGTCAACAATGCCGATGCTGGCGTTATAGACCAGATGGTGTCCATGTCCTGCGAACATCACGCGATGGTCTCCGGGAATCGGATGCGCCTCCATCAGCATATCCGGCCAATAACTCTGATTGCCCCAGTAGACACTGGTGCCTGTGCCATCGGGATTGACGGTCCAGAGACTTTGAATGCGCATCAGTTCCTTGTCAGTATACTCCCAGCGCGTATAGAGGATGCGTCCGTCCTGCAGCAGGGTCGGCGTATATTCCGGTTCATTGCCACCACTCAGAATATAGATATTCTTGCCATCTGCATCACACCGCGCGACCAAGGTGCTGGGATGGTCCACGGTGCAACGCGCATAACTGTTGCCCCGGTTGGTCAGAAAGACAATCTTTCCGTCCGGCAGATAGATGGGGTCCATGTCGTCATAACTACCTGAGGTGAGCTGGCGCAATCCTGTGCCATCCACATTGATTTCATACAAGTGGAAAACCCGCTCGCCGTTGGGACGAAAACAGAAAAGGATTTTCTTTGCGTCAAACGATACTTCCGGCCGCCAGAACCAGCCTGATCCTGTCTCTGGCGCGACACGTGTTAGCTTGCCTCCGGGATTCAGCCCGTCCAGCATCAGCAGCCGTCCGCAGTTCAGTTGCGCCTGAGGATAGACGCGGTGCATGGATTCGTGCGGGTAGCGCTCTGGCACATCAATGAACAGCAACTTTGAGAAATTGATATCCGGATCTTTGAACATGACCTGACGCTTAATCGCCCGGATATTCAAATAGAGGTCGATCAGTTGGTTGGTCGTTGCTGGTTTTGAAAGCGCATTGAGATCTTTTTCCAACTGGTTCACGCGTTCAGTATCAGCCTTCAAAGTTTGCGGATCCATGCGCCCGCTATAACGCACGATCATCTGGCGTGTCCAGGTGATCTCTTCGGTTACGCGTGTCAATGGAGATACGCCTTCCATGCGGAAGAGCCAGTCTGCGCGCAAGAGGTCGTCAGCCTCCTTCGCATTCAACGTCCGTGTTTCAGGCTCCTTCGGTCCATTATCCTGATAGGGGAACGCGGTTGTCTGCGCAAAACAGAGACATCCGCTTGCGCACAATACCAGCGCTATCAAAGGTCCGTTCATCTTCATAGTAGTTTCCCCTTCATCGAGACATTGATCATCAATCAACAGGTAACTCCCCGTAACATATTGGAGACCATTTAATCACACATGCGAAAGAAGATGCAATACCGATTTTATTCAGTGTTGAAGATTGGTATTTTCCGTGTCCGATCTCTCAATTTTAAAGCGGTTTCTTCGTTTATTTCTGTTCTGCTGGCTTGAGCACAGATCGCAGGGCTTTGAGATACTGGCCATCGGGATCGCCTTTGGTGGGCGCGATATAGCCGCCTTCGCCGAACTCGTTCCAGGCATAGATCAGGACAATGCGTTCGGCAGTGGTCTGCTCAGGATGCTTGTCCATCCACTCGATTGCCTTGCGCATGAACTCTGCCAGTTGTTCCGGCTTGCGATCCGGATAGAACCAGCCAGGTTTCTGATTCAAGCCGTCCGGACCTTCCCACGGACGCTTATCCCAGCCTGCTGTGATGATCGGCATGTAGGGTTGCTCGGGTGTGCCCCGCCACTGGGCCACGTTTCCGGCGATCAACTCCGTGTACGTGTGCTGCTCAGCCCCTGCCGTGTATCCGAGGTTGATGTTGTAATGCGTGCGGTGTGTGTAGAGCTCTGGCGATCCGCCCGAGCATCCGGCAAGGGCCAGACCCGTCAGACCGGACTTCTTTGCGCTCTCCTGCATGGCGGCAAAACCTTCCTTGTCGCTTCCCTTGGCATTGAAGATAACGATCAGGGGTTTTCCACCGACGGTGACGTGCTGTTTGTGCTTGAGATAAGGCATCCAGAACTCTCCAGCCTGCTTCCAGTTTTCCGTACCCGTGATCTCGTGCCCCTGATGGTTGGCGACCAAAAGAGCGAACTTCATGCGATGGTTATTCTTCGCCTTCAGGAAGAGATCGAGGCAGGTGTGTTTGGAGTCCTCCATGATTCGCTTTGTGTTGATCGGTTTCTTGTCGTCGCTCCAGTACCAGCAGAAGAGGAAGAAGTCGATGCCATTGTCCGCAGCGAGATCGATTTGCTTCTCCATGATTTCCAGTGAATCGTCGCGCCAGCCCCAGATCGGTTCGCGCTCGCTGAACTCCTGGAGCATCCGCTTGGTCAAATGGCTCGGCGCATTCTTGGCCCACGGCTGCTGAGGGTCATTGGCAAAGCGGTTTTTTCCAGCCCATCCATCAAAGTAATAAGCACCCACTATGGCTTTGGGTTTGACGCTACTGCTGTCAGCCCCGATCACCGCAAATGACAGCAACGAAATTCCAATAACAGCGACCCTGCTGATCTCATTCCCAAAGCTTTTCATATCGTGTTCCTTTCATCCTAAAACGAATAGTCGTATTTAACCACAAAGAACACATAGAGCGCAAAGATAAAACAGCGTCACTGGGAGCATTCGGCATCCTGACTGTGGATTGGCGGTATCCGGCAACTTCAGCGTTAAGCGTTAAACGTTCCACCTCCCCGTGGATACGGTTCATTTGACGGATTGACTGGTTGACAGGGTGACGGATTGAACTGATGAACGTCAGATCCTGTCAGCAAGTCTTAACAATAACGCTCGTTGGATCGATAGCCATAACCATTCGATAAATGTCGGAAGCGAAGCGGTAATAACGCAATAAGGCAATCAGGCAATAAGGCAATTTCCTTCTCTACCGCTTGCTCATGACAAAGTCATAGGCGTTCTGGAAGAGGTGCATCCATGGCCCTGCTTCGCCCGTGAAGAGATCGTCGGGACGATAGGAGAGCTGCACGGAGCGGAAGCCGCGTTCAGGATGCGGCATCAGGATCGTGGCGCGTCCGTCTTCAGAGGTGAAGCCTGTCAGTCCTGCCTTGGAACCGTTCGGATTCCAGGGATAGCGCTCAGTCGGCTGACCGCGTCCGTCCACAAAGCGCAGGGATGCGATAGCCTTCTTTTCGTCCTGCGCATTGTCAAAGACTGCGAGGCCTTCGCCATGCGCGACTGCGATGGGCATACGGGACCCCGCCATGCCTTTGAGCAGCACAGACGGGGAGTCCATGACTTCCAGAGTTGCATAACGCGCTTCGAACTGTTCAGAGATGTTGCGACGGAAGGCTGGCCAGTGTTGCGCGCCTGGGATGATGCCCTTGAGCTGCGACACCATCTGGCAGCCGTTGCAGACGCCGAGCGTGATCGTGTCAGGCCGTTCAAAGAAGGTCTTGAACATGGCAAGGAGCTTGTCGTTGTACAGTACGCTGCGCGCCCAGCCGGAACCTGCGCCGAGCACATCGCCGTAGGAGAATCCGCCGCAGGCCACGAGGCCGTTGAAATCCTTCAGGTCCACGCGTCCGCTCAGGAGGTCGGTCATGTGTACGTCCACGGACTCAAAGCCCGCAAACGCAAAGGCCGCGCCCATTTCAACGTGTCCGTTCACGCCCTGTTCGCGTAAAATCGCCATGCGAGGTTTGGAAGCGGCTTGAGGCACCAAGCGCTTAGCATCAGGATCAAACGTCACCTTGAAGGTCATACCCGGGTCTTGTTCATCGAGACCGTTGTCATATTCCTGTTTGGCGCAATCGGGGTTGTCGCGTAGGGCCTGCATGTGGTAGGTGAGTTCCGACCAGGTGCGGCGCAATTGGCGCAGGGTCATGTCGATGACCACATTGTTGCCGACCTTGATTTTCAGCACGCGGTCATTCGTGGGCTGTCCGATCAAGGTGCAGAGCGGCGTTTTTGCAAGTCCATGCTTCGCGAGCACCTGCATGACAGCATCAAGCTTGTCCTGCGCGACCTGCAGCACGGCACCCAGTTCTTCGTTGAAGAGTTCAGGTAGGGCAAGGGTCTCCGACCCTGCCGCGGCGCGTTCGGAGAACGTCGCCCTACCTAGTTCGATATCTATACCGCGTCCGCCGGAGATGGCCATCTCGGTGAGCGTCACGGCGAGTCCGCCGTCTGAACGGTCATGGTAGGCGAGCAACAATTTTTGCGAGACGAGTTCTTGGATGGCTTCGAAGAAGGATTTGAGAAGAGCGGGATCATCCGCATCCGCTGCGTGTTCGCCGACTTGGTTGTAGACCTGCGCCAGCGCGCTTGCGCCGAGGCGGTTCTTGCCTTGGCCCAGATCGATCAGGAGCAACGAGCTGCTGCCGGGCTTCAGATCGGGCGTGACGGTCTTACGCACATCCTGGACCGGCGCGAAGGCCGTGACAATCAGGCTGAGCGGTGCGACTTGGCGATGCGAGGCGCCCTTGGCATCCTGCCACACGGTGCGCATGGAGAGCGAGTCCTTGCCGACAGGAATGGAGACGCCGACCTGCGGACAGAAGTCAATGCCCACGGCCTTGACTGTGTCAAAGAGCTTGGCGTCTTCGCCCTGTTCGCCGCACGCGCACATCCAGTTTGCAGAAAGTTTGATATTGCCGATCGCGCCCACATCCGTAGCGGCGAGGTTGGTCAGCGATTCCGCGACAGCCATGCGCCCCGCTGCCGGGGCGTCGAGCAGCGCAATAGGGGTGCGCTCGCCTGTTGCCATGGATTCGCCTGCTGTTGTCTTATAACCAGCAGTGGTCACGGCACAGTCGGCCATGGGAAGCTGATAGCGGCCGACCATCTGATCGCGGTGCACCATGCCGGTCACGGAGCGGTCAGCAATGGTGATGAGGAAGGTCTTGTCCGCAACGGCCGGCAGACGCAACACGCGCAAAAGCGCATCAGCTGGCGTGACGCCTGAGAAGTCCAGCTTGCGGGAGGCTTCAGACGTGTGCTTCACATCGCGCAACATGCGGGGTGGCTTGCCGAGCAACACGCGGATGTCCATATCAATGGGGTTGTCGCTAAAGTGTTCGTCGTGGAGCACGAGGCGTTCATCATCACGCGCTACGCCGATGAAGGCGACGGGGCAACGTTCGCGTTCGCAGAGGGCTGCGAAGCGTTCGCGGTCTTCCGGACGGATGGCCAGTACATAACGTTCCTGCGCTTCGCAGCACCAGACTTCCATGGGGCTCATGGACTTCTCTTCGTTGTGCACGTTGCGGAGCTCAAAGGTGGCACCGGTCTTTTCGACCAGTTCGGGGCAGCCGTTGGAGAGTCCGCCTGCGCCGATGTCATGGATGCTCAAAATGGGGTTGTCATTGCCGAGCGCGATGCAGGCGTCGATGACCTCCTGGCAGCGGCGTTCCACTTCGGCATTGCTGCGCTGCACTGAGTCAAAGTCAAGGGCTTCGTCATTGCTGCCGGTCGTCATGGAGGAAGCTGCGCCACCGCCGAGGCCGATGCGCATGGCGGGTCCGCCGAGCTGCACGATAATCGCGCCGGGCGGCACGTCCTTCTTATAGACCTGACTGCGTCGTATATTGCCCATGCCGCCTGCGAGCATGATAGGCTTGTGGTATCCGCGAAGGCGTCCGGCGACATCTTCTTCGTAGGTGCGGAAGAAGCCGCAAAGTTGGGGACGGCCGAACTCATTGCCGAAGGCTGCGCCGCCGAGCGGACCATCAATCATGATGGAGAAGGGCGTTGCGAGACGTTTGGGAAATTCCGCATACTCCTTTTCCCAGGGCATCTGATAGCCCGGCACGTTCAAGTTCGAAACCATGAAGCCAGCTAAGCCGGCTTTGGTCTTGGAGCCGATGCCGGTGGCTGCCTCATCGCGGATTTCGCCACCCACGCCCGTGGCTGCGCCAGGGTAGGGGGAGATGGCGGTCGGGTGGTTGTGCGTCTCGACCTTCATGAGCATATCGACCTGGTCAGGCTCAAAGCGGTAGGCCTTTGTGGCTGTGTCGATGCAGAAAGCTTCGGTCTGGACGCCTTCAACAACGCCCGAGTTGTCCTTATAGGCCACAAGCGTGCCTTCGGGATGGCAGGCGTGCGTATGCTTGATCATCTGGAAGAGCGACTGAGCCTTCTCTTCGCCATCGATAATCCAGTTCGCATTGAAAATCTTGTGGCGGCAGTGTTCCGAGTTCACTTGGCCGAACATCACCAGTTCCGTGTCTGTGGGATTGCGTCCGGCCTTGGTGTAGCTCTCGAAGAGGTAGATGATCTCCTCCTCGCTCAGCGCGAGTCCCATGGTCGTGTTGGCCTCCTTCAAGGCGGCAATGCCGCGTCCCAGCACATCGAACGACTTGCCGCGTGCAGGCGGACGATGCGCGAAGAAGTCCGACAAATCCACATACACGCCTTCGGTCATGCGGTCATGCAGTGCATTCAGCACCGGACGCAGGGTTTCAATTGAGACAGGCTTGCCGTCCACGGAGACGCAGAAGTGAACGCCGCGCTCCACGCGTTTGACAGAGGCAATGCCGCAGTTGTTAAAGATATCGGTCGCCTTGGAAGACCAGGGAGAGATCGTTCCCTTGCGGGGGGTGACGTAGAAGGGAGAAGGGAGGAGAGAGGAGGGAGGAGTTGGGGCTGGGGTATGCGCGCCTAGCAGAGCGCAAGCCCGGGATAACGTCTGCTCATCCAACGCGCCATCGAGCTCTAACAGGTACACAAAATGGTCTTCAAGGGTAATGGTCCCTTTGATGGTTTCGGATATTTTTTCAACCAACGTGTCGAGTCGAAATTTAGAAAAAGCCTGCACACCTTGCAACATCAACATCTTCATAAGCGTAGTATCTCCCAACGGCTAAAATTGAAGGCATATAGAATACCGTTTTACACCCCTCCAGTCGAGCCACAAATCCGAGGTCTGTACCGTTTGTGGGTATCACGAATGAGTTGTGGCCGTTACAAGCCTATAACTTGCCTCATCGTGCAGTGCGTTGATGGAAAAATATATTATAGTTTAGAAACAGGTGGTGCAGGTGTTAGCTTGCCGTCTTTTTTCTGCTGGTCCAAATAGAATTGATCAGGGAAGGGGGTGGCTAGAAGGAGTTTCTTCTGAACCGCGTCAAAAATGTAATGCATGCCATAATGTGGACTCGACCATCTGTCAAATACGAGATAGCGGTCGTTGACCCAGACCAGATCTGAAAAATCACGGTGTCCCATCGGAATCCCGAGAATCACAAAGCGCTCATTTGCTCCAAGCCTCTGAAAGTAGACATGCTCGCCCTGCCAGTCCGGCGGATTTCTTCCAGCAAAAATAGTGAAGGCTACGATGGTTTGGCTCTGATTGGTCACACAGTTTTCATGTGGCTTTTTATCAAGAGCCGGAACCTTCAGGATGAGGACATCAGGGGCCAATTCCGTCATCCACGGCAGTGCGTGAACATCCACAACGTGTCCGTGAGGGTCAGGAAAATGAAGGGGTTCGGCTCTGACGACGACGACAGGAGGGGGGATATCAGGCTTCGGAGGCGTTGGTGGCGCCTGAACAGCCACAACGTTTACAGGGGGGGCAGGCGGTTGAACGCTTGTACATCCGCCGACAAGAACAAGGGTTGTTAATAAAAACGTCTTTATCAGGTTCATGGGTGCTGTCACAGAATGATTATGAATTACCACTTGTAAGCTTAAAATTATCTCACGTTGGGGAATATGGAACAAGGAAAAACTGAAGAGTCAAAGAAGATCGGGCGCAGTTCCTTTTTGGGTTTTAGGTGTCTTAGCTTCTGTGGGCGGTCCGGCGGGTACGCATCTTTCGCCGCTCTTCAACGGTGCGTATTCGCGTCTGAGTCGCGGCAGGGGCGGATACCTATCCAGCCCCT
>JBAXCC010000184.1:0-8037 GCA_037141675.1 bacterium
TCATGCGCTTATGCGACTACGCTTCAGCCGGCAATCCCTGGGGCGAAGCCAGCGGCTATCGCGTATGGTTGCCACAACCCATCAACCTGTCCGCCCCCTTTGAGGGCGTTTCGATGACGCATGAAAAGCACTGATGCGTAGCCCTATTTAACTACTTGTGGGGCAGGTGTCGGAGCAGGCGCTTTCGCCGGAGCAGGAGCCGGGGTGGCAAGAAGGGGACCTGTTTTTTCTTCTATCACACGCATTTGTCCTGCAGCCTTGATGGTGGTGGTTGTCTCCAGCGGCTTGTTCTCTGATGTCGTTGGAGAGTAGGGCACCCTCTCAGGAGGTGGCGTTAATCCCTTTTCCTTGTAAAGGTCCTTGAGCTCTTTACGTGCTTCGACTTCTTTCTCGGCTTGGTCAATCTTTCGCTTCTCGCGGGAGAGTATGGTACTTGTTTTGGTTGGCTCAGCCAGGGTGCTATCGGACCAACCCTTATGCCAGACATCGTCCATGTTGATGTTTTCCAGACGACGTTTCGCCTCACTCTGAGCTTGGTCACTTCCCTTTACAACATACGGGGTGAGGAAGACCATGAGTTCTTTGGATTCTTCCTTGTCTTCGGTCTTGCCAAAGAGATAGCGGCCAATCCATGGGATGTCTTTCAGAATAGGGATTCCGGAATCGGACGAGCTCGTCTCTGTTCTGACAAGTCCACCCAACATGACGGTCTGGCCGCTCCTGACTGCGACATCCGCCTGTAACTTACTGGTGCTAATGGTTGGAAAGTAACCGCCGCTTGTACCGCCGCTGGCACTGTTCGTGTCGCTGGAACCTCCTGCGCCAGGAATGAATTGCGGCGTTCCCAGGGTTTCAAACTTCTGATCGACTGTCAAGGTAACATTCCCGTTGGGGCTGATGCGCGGCGTGACTTTGATGGTGACACCGAAATCGCGCTGTTCATAGTCTGGCACCTCTGTCCCGTTGTTGTAGCTGCCGGCGTAGCGTACGCCCTTGTAGAGATAGCGCATGTCGGTGGACTCCAAGACAGCCTCCTTGTTGTTGACAGTCATGAGCACAGGGGACTGCAACACCTTTGAGCGGCTATCTTCTTTAGAGGCTTGGACGACCATATTGAGGTCGAGTTTATCGAAAAGGAAATAATATTTTGTGCCTGCAACACCTCCCGCGAAACTCCCAGCCAATTCTGCAACAGTATTAAGGGCTTTGTTGTCACCACCGCCTCCCGCGCCCATAGCACTAATGCCATTCTTTGTTTGAACATGACTTTGAATCCAGTCAATGCCAGTCTTAATGGTGTCGGACAGTTGAACTTGAAGCAAGACGGTTTCAATGATGACCTGTTCGAGTTCAACATCGAGGTCGGTGATGATGGCCTCGATGATGGCCATATCCGTGGGGCTGGCCATGACGATGAGACCATTGATACGCCTGTCGGCCAGAATGGTGATATTTTCCTTGCTGAGCTCACCCACTTTGCCTGATCCTTCTCTGGAGGTGGAAGGAGTGCGTATAACCGGTGCTGGAGCAGGTGCTGGCGTTGCGCTGGTCAAATTCTGGTTGCCGCCGGGTCCGGAGTAGCCAGATGTGCGCCTGTTTCCGGACGAAGAGGATGTGCTACTTCTTGACGTCGTTGAGCTTCGTGCAGTGGTCGCATTGCCAATGAGTTCATTGAGAATATCCGCAATTCCCTTCTCCGCATCCTTAGTACCTGTGCTGTCTGCATTTGCGTGTTGAAGGCGGATAATCTTCACTTGGATGTCTGCGGCGGTAGGGACATCCAACACTTCGATGATCTTGTCAAAGAACAGCATGTTTTCGGGACGGGTCACGACGATGAGCTTGTTGGACCGTTCGTCGGCGATGACCTGGACCTTGCCACGAATCATGCCGCGGTCAGCGTCACTGATCATGGCAGAGAGTGTTTCATTCGGGACGACAGGGGTTGAAGGCGAGCCCGGGCGTACAAGTCCAGGGGGTAATGTCCGTGAGCCTAGGATTGATGTAGTGATGGGCGTTATGGGAGAGCGCGTGATCCCCGGCGCGCCAGAAGTGGTGGCCTTGATCTCTTCTTTGGTCTGCTTCTGGGATTCGCTAACAAGTTCTTCGATGCGTTTCTTGATGTCATCGGCCTTCGCATACTTGATGATGCGAACTTGAACTTCATCTGTGATTGCGATGGGTTGGTCAATAAACTTCACGATTTCAAGCATGCGGTTGATGTTTTCCTGTGTGTCTGTGACCAGGATGGTATTGGTACGTTCAAACACCTGGAGGAGTCCGTCAGGTTTCTTAAAGCCTTCGAGAGCCTTCTGCCCTTCAGCGACAGCGAGATGCTTGAAGGCAATCATCTGGCTGATGGTGCGGCCCTGCTCTGGATGCGGCTTGCCAGGCTCTTCGATAATGGTCTCGATGCCTTCGGTGCGGACCTTGCCCTTGGCAAAGACTCTGAGGAGCTTGGTGCCATCGGGTACGAGCACGATGCCGTTGATCGCAAGGGTCTTCTCAATGGCCTCCAGATACTCTTCCTTGGTCAATTCAATATCCGGCTGGCTTTTGAGCGTAATAGTGGCTTTAGGGGCATCCGGAGCTATGATGAGTATGCGGCCTGTTGCGGCAGCGTAGGCCATTAGGACGATGGACGATTCGGTGTTTTCAAACTTCAGCGCAGTCGAGTTGGTTTTTCCAGATGTGCTGGTTGTTGCTACTGCTGTGCCTGTAGAAGGAAGCCCTAGGAGATTGGCCCCTGCCGTACGCATTCCTGCTGTAAGAGGAGTCGCGGAGGATGGGGGGGGTAAGCCTGGAGTCGTAGGTGCAGGAGGTGTTAAGTCTGGAGTCGCAGGTGGAGGAGGTGTTAAGCCTAGCGTAGGTGCAGATGCGGGAGCGACGACAGGGGGCAATGACATGCGGGTGGCCGCATTCGACGAGGACGATCCTGCGCGGACGAGTCCAGGGGGCAGTGGATTGGTCTGCGACTGGGCAATCGTAAAGCTCACGATGAATAAGCATGCGATTCCTATTGATATGAGATATTTTTTGAGTGTCATGGGTGTGATCCTTTTCATAAAATGAATTATGGTGCTGTGTTACTTTGCGTCTCCGCGCATATATGCGCAATACAGGGTGAATGTTCCTTTTAAGAAACCAGGCTTGTTTGCTTCCGGACGGATATAGAGTTGGCGCATATCGAGCATGGCCCCTTTTTGATCAAGGTCGTACAGAAATTTAACAAGTTGTTCGAGCGTGCCTGCCCAGTCATTACAGACGAGAGGAAGTTCGAAGACATCTCCGACCTCGACCTCCTTGTTTGCCTGACGGCGCGAAATAATCAGACCTTCCTTGGAAGCAGATGTATCCATGAGGCTGAGCCAATATGTCACGACATCCTTTTCATACGGGAAGGGTGGCATCATGGAACGCATCTTTTCATAGCGTTCATTCCATTCGGCCCGTGCAGCTATCAGCGCACGTTCGTCGAGCAGTTTCTTTTCTTCGCGCTGGAAGTTGCGTTTGGCAATAGTCAAGGCGGTCATCTGCGGCTTGTAGGACAGGGCTGCTGCGCCATAGAGGATGACCACGATGACGATCAGCAGCAGATTCTTCTCTTTGGAGGAAATCGTGCTCATTTGTCTTGTTTGACTCCTTTAAACTTAGCATCGATGTCAAACTTGTGCCTGCCCCTGCTGGCGGAAGGACCGGTCAGGGTGACGGCTTCAAATAGGGGATTTGCCGTGATGGCGTCCTTGTAAGCATAGACTAACGAGGGCTCATCCGCGTCGCCATTAATTTTGACGCCTTCTTCCTTCTTGTAGGTGAACCCGGCTAACGTGACACCCTGTGGCAAAGCTTCAGAGGCGATGCGCAGCATCTCCAGCGACGAACGGGAGCGATCCATGTAGGACTCAATCAGTTGTACGCGACCGCGCGTGTCCGCCACTTGCTTGTACGCCTTGGCATGCGCCTTCTCATACGCCTTGCAACGGTCGGATCGAAATTTGTAATAACGAGGCGCTCCAAAGAGGCAACCCATGATGATCGCCCAGAGGGTCATGGCGAGTGCGAGCCCTGTATAGACGCGCTTCGTAATTTTGGCTTCATGCATGGCGGTGCGCCATACAGCAGGCGTTAAGTCCATGGAGGCGTTTTCGCGCGTACGCAACGCTACGCCCTCAACACCGCCGTCTTCGTGCGGTGGCTTATGATAATGGACTGGCGCGCCGAGTAATTTCTGGATTCGGCTGTCGCGATCAGTGTCAGGAGGATTGTTTGAGACCAGCAACACTTCAGAAGACTGGCAAGCACCGGCTTCAAGCTCCGCACTCATAAAGGATAATGTGATTTCGCGGATGAGTGAGTCAACATCCTGCTGCACACCCATGCCTCGGATCAGCACGGGAATACCATGATCCATGACAATCATGTCCCATCCATCATCAAGGTCCATCAGCACAACGCGTCGTCCCGGACGTGTCAGTTGCAAGGGTGCGCACAAGGTTCGGAACCATCCAAGACCAGAAATGTCAGTACGCGTGATGTGGAGCTTTGCAAGGTTGAGCGCCGAACTGATATCGTTGAATGTAATAGCAGGCATGGCTGCGCAAAGCACCCAGATTTCCGTGTCCGTCTCCGCGAGGACCTCATGGCTGATGGTCAGTTCCTCGCCGCCGAAGGGCGAAAGTTTGTCCATCTGAAGCGACACGGCATCCGCGAGATCGTCTCGCATTTCCGCAGGGAATTTCATGACCTGCACAAGAAGACGCGACAGCGGAAGCGACAGGACCACGTTTTTCACATGCGTTGCCGAGCGTGCTTCGCGGACAGCACGTGCAAGCGGTTTGTCCGCGTCAACGACTTCCCCTGTTTCAGCAGCGGGGGCTTCAGAGACGTCACCCTCTTTAGGGGCTTCGGCAGGCTTATCGATAATAGGCCATACGCCGCAATCGACCTTGTTCCAGCCTTCACGGCCGCGCATGACATAGCGCACACTGCGCAACAGTGTACTCTCAAATGCCCAGACTATAAATTCGTTTTGGTTCATATCGTGGATAGGCTTGATACCTCAAGCCCCTACGGATCCTCTCTCCATCTCAAATAGCGCACCTTTTCACCATTGAGTTCGGCAATGGCGACAATACAATGAGAAATACCTGCCGACCTGCCTTCGATGTTCAGCCGAAACACCGATGAATTGACGGTGACAAACTGCTGAACTGACGTAGGGATGCCAGGTATTCTCGACATAAAATCGCTGACGGTCCTGAATGAAAAGTCTTCCTCTTCCGTTGCAGTACCCGTCGCTGTCTTGCTGCTTTTGGAAGAAGTAGCGCTAGATGGGCGTGATCCGCCTCCCATTCCACGGCCTTCCCGCTCCTCGATGATTGCTCCGGCTGTGATATCGTCCATGTCCGGAATTGTCATCAAAACCTCCCTAGGCGCAGCATTGACGTTTATCTTACCATCTCCGTATGTTGTAAACAATTCCTTTATGCCTCGAACGATGATTTGTTGATCGGGACGCTTTTCCTCTGGATTCAGGATTCCGCCGTCCATAATGGCCGGAATAAAACCTTTGATCAGGCGCAGTTCGTCAATGGTGTCAACAGGTCCGTTACGCGCGGTATAGGGGATACGGGGTTCTCCAGTTTTAGGGTCCTCTTCTAGTTTGTAGTATTCATTCTCTGCTCCGTTGCGTCCTGAAATCGTGCTGTCCGTGTCTGTCCAGTCATTCCAGCAGTCAATCAAGTCCGGGATCATCTCTTCGGGAACGCCAGCAGTCTTGAAGATTTGCTCCCACACAAGGTCGTACTTGCTGGGCGCCTGGCTGGTGTTTTGCTTAGTGGCCGTAACGCCCCCCTGTGCGCTGTTGCAAAGCTTGTTGATGTTCCACCGGGATTGTTCTGGAATGATTTCAATGTGGATCATTCCATCGCCAAGGGGTTCGTCGATAATGGCGGTCTGGCCACGCTTGATGCGGAGGGCAGGCGCTTTCCATCTGTCTTCTTCTGCAGTTGCAACGGACGTCGCACTGACCTTGAGCTGTTTTTCAAGCAACATTTCGGCAATTGCGATACCGGATTGCGTAAGGTAATTAACGCGTTGCCGATGCCGGACGTAGGTTGCGATGCGCCCTTCCAGAATGGCGTCAAAAGAGAACGAGAGCACGAGAATACTGAGCAATGCGACAGTCCATATCGCAATGATGAGTGCTGAGCCGGAACGAGGAAGGGAGGAAGGAGGAGGGAGGAAGGAGGAGGTGCTATGAGACAGAAGAGGCGAAGGAGTCGAGCGAATAGGAAGAATCGATTCTTCCGAATGGTCCGCTTCGTTCGGCTTTCTCGAAAACTTAAACTGTGTCATGGGGTTAATCATTTATTTCGGCGTGGCTGTTGCGGGCTTGTCGGGACGGTGGGGGTGATCGAACGAGGTTGGGTACGCGAAGGCGTGGTCTGTTTCCCCTTGTCGTTGCTGATGGGGTTGAGGGAGAGTTCGGACATGGGCATCTCGATGATGCGCTTGATTTCAAGGGGTTCTTCATTCTCTTTTAAAGGTTCCATGTAGAGTGTGAGTTCAACGGCCTTAGGAATGCTGTTCGAGTATTTCCACTCATCTTGCCAGTTGGGCAGATCGTCTACTTTGGGCTTGGTCTTGTCCAGCACGCGGCAGTTCATTCCGATCACGCGCGGTGCGAGTATGAAATCTGCCACCTCTTCATCGGGTTTGAAATCTTCGAGTTGCAAGTCAATTCGCCAGGCCCTGAGCGCCAGACCTTTTTCTACAACGCCGTTACGATCACCCTCAAAAACGGAGAGGGAAACCCGATGGGGGGACTCGGAAAATCCACACTCTTCTCCGACCAGAGCAGGCCCCATCTTTATCCAGCTTATGGAGTCGCGTGCAGTTGCGTCGTCACCGTTGCTGATAAGTTGGAATCCGTATTTGTAATCTTGTTTACCCAGGTCGGGATAGTAAGATGAACGGAGCCCGGAGACAATTTGGTCAATGACGTAGTCTGCTTGCCCCATGGTGTTGGACATCTCCTGTCCTGCGCGCCAGCTCCGGACAATAGCATCAAAACTGAAGAACGAAATCAGCATCATCACTGCAAGAATCGAGATAGATACGACAATTTCAACAAGCGTGAAGCCACAGCGTTTGCCAATAACTTTATTGGAATGATGGAATGGAGGAATGGTGGAATAATGGGGAAACTGGATACCGGCTATTGGAGGGCCACGCTTTGTCGTGGCCGGACGCGACAGAGCGCGTCCCTCCAGATAGCGCCTTCTTTCAGTATTCCAATATTCCATCATTCCAATATTCCTTGTGTTTCGCGTTAGTTCGTGCACGTTTTGCGAACGGCATGCTGACTATTTCTTGGCCGCAGTCTTTGTTTGACGGACGTAACGGAGCAGTTCTTCCCGCTCATCTTCCCCTGGGCCCCACGACACAATGGAGCGTACAATGAATAGTCTGTCATCAACTTGATTAGCCGCCAGCTCCCGTTCGTCGACCGTGCGCTCAAAGGTATAGCGCTCCAGTACTTCTTGCATCTGTTGGCTTGGATTTTCAAGAAGTTCCACAGCGCTGATGGCCTCGACAGGGATGTCATTTTCAACGTCTTTTGTGGCTTCAATGGGATACTTGAGGTCCACGAGAGAAAAGATGTATTGGGTTTCCTGAAACTGTTTGGAAAGCGTCATCATTTTCGCGCAGTTACCGACGCCTGTCAGCAACACCATGATCCCGGTTGACAGGATCATCGTGGCAATCAGAATTTCAATGAGTGTAAATCCTGTGCGGGTGTTTCTCATTCTTTCTCTTTTTCATCCTCTTCAATTTTTGCAACGCCCAAGCGGTCGATGATAATGTTCAGCGTGTAGACATCAACGCCTTCTCCATCTCCGGAAATCTGGACGCGGTAGGGGCGGCATGTTCCATTGCTGCGATACAGGACTTGTGTTTGAGAAGAAACCTCCTCCAATTCATTCGTGATGGCTTTGTCACCTGCAGATAAGGCAATGCGCATACGTGAATGCC
>JBAXCC010000185.1:0-8004 GCA_037141675.1 bacterium
AAATGAAAAGTAAAAAGCTACAAGCTAAAACTAGTTTGTGGTTTTTTTATTTCCAGGGGAGGGAAGAGAACCTTGGTTCGAGCAAACGCGCGCAAAGCCCAAGCGTATCCGCGCCGGGCGACCGCCCGTTTGAGGTTCGGACGGCAACCGCCGGACGAGAGCGATGAGCGCCAGCGAAAGAGTGCCAATCCCTCCCTCTCCGCCATTGAGAAATGAAAAGTAAAAAGCTACAAGCTAAAACTAGTTTGTGGTTTTTTTATTTCCATGGGAGGGATGAGAGCGCCTTGAACGGTATTTTTGTAGAGATGCTTACGGAGCAGTAATCCCAAGGCGGAGGACGGGCATCACTTCCTGACGCAAGGTTGTATCAAGGTCGAAGAGCGCAAATCCAGCAGCACCGGCCTTGCGACTGGCATTAATCTGGTCAATGACTTCAATCGGCGTCAACCGACTCTCAGCCGCTGTCACGCCAAGTCCTGAAATAATTTTCATAGCCTGTTTGCGCGAACGGGTTTGCATGGAGAGCCATTCGTTAAACTTCGCCATGTCCTCGGTGTAGTTCATCGGAGCCACATAATCTACAAGCCCCAGGCGCAACCACAATTCCCAGTCCTGGCCCACGGAGTCCACGCACGACGGATACTTGCCAAATACGGCAGCCGTGAGAAGCTTTCCTTGCGCCTCACCTTTCAGGGTGCGTCGGGCAGTCTGCACAAAATCAGATACATTATCCGAACGCCAGCGCATAAACATACTTCTCAGCGCCCCTTCCTTCACGTCATCCGGCCACGAAGTCACGCGCGCTTTGCGAAAGCTTTCAAAGGAACGGCGCACCGTAGGTCCTAGACTTGATGCAAAGTCAGGATAGCGCACAAAATCGAGATGTATACCCGCCACTTTATAGTTCGCCGCCATTTCGCGGACTGCCTCGATAAGGTAATCTCGTGCAGCAGGCACGCCAGGGTCAAGCCATGGACGCGGAGAGCCGTCTTCATTGGTCAGCAGCCAGCCCCGTTTGTGAAAGGCATCCAGGCGATCTTGCGTCGTCCCTGTTGTCGAGAAGCACAAGAGCCACGCATGGACCCGCAATCCGAGGGGTTTTGCAGCAGCCACGCAGGCGGCAAGCTGGTCCCCCTGCTCATTAAACACTCTGCTGCGCGGCAAAACAGAACTCGCATAGTGCGCAAAGCCCGGACCGGCAACATTGACATAGAGATCGGAAAATCCGGCATCTTTCAGCAACCGGCAGGTCCGAGGCCAGTCACCTGGGTAAAGTCCCATACCGGAATGGTCCCAGACCGCGCGGATTTCGCCCTTCTGAGGCGATTGCAGCAAGCCATACACATCGCACATACGACTGCGTAAATCCGTTGCTACTTGCCAGGCCTCGAAATACTGTTTTCCTGCTATAAGAGTAGCCGCTTTTGCTTCCGCCTGCAACGCACCGTTGACAGCTGCTGATGCACGACGACGACGGTTAGTATCCTTAACCGTAATGGCTGATTCCTGGAGTCCGGCGGGGCCACTGGTGTTGCATATCTGGCGAGCCTGCTTCAGCATGTGCCCGGCAGCCGCGCTCCACAAGGAGGAGTCATACGTCGCTGTCAGCGCCAACAACAGCCTTCCCTTGGCCTCTGCATCCCCATCTGCGAGCAATACATGGGTCATCCAATATCCGCGCGACGAAGCCAGCCAGGCTGGCTCACTCGTCTGCTTGCCTTTGCGGTCATGCCACCAAGCTAAGACTGTGGATTGCCCCGCGATTGGATTCACCAGAAATATATTCGAGGAGGTCTGCAAGACCATATCCGGCGTACCACGGGGCGCCTCTTTAGTAAAATGCATCTGCGACCAGCGGCCATCGGTCGTCCCCTTTTGATATCCGACAACCTGCACGCCCATCATCTTAGCAAGTGCCGGCGAGCAAGAGTAACAGACAATCAATTTACCGTCTTTCGCAACAAACTCATTCAAAATCTGTATCTGGCGCGCTGTCGGCATGGCTGCGTACACAAGGACTGCAACTTTTTTTCCGGCAAGGGCCTCCGACAGATGCGTATCATCGGACAATGTGCAAGGAACACCTGCCTCTTTATACCAACGCTCCACATGCTTGGCCAAGGCCTCCGCAAAGCGCCGTTCAGAAGGTTGCACTGCATCATGAGACTGAATAACCGCCACAGGTGCGGCAACCACGAAAGAGCACGCCATACAGGCCATTAACAAAAGATATTTTTTCATAAACACTATTCTTTTCTCGCTCATGCGGGACACACTATTGGTTAAAAATTTCTCGGATCACGGCATCACAGACTTCGCGTCCGCGTGTGGTCAAGCGCCACCGCAGACCGCCACGCTCAACAATCCCCTGACGCGCAAACGTCTCAAGACGTTCCTCCCATTCATCGGCTATGTTTTGAAGCTCCGGATGGCGTATCGCGGCAGCGTAGGGATCAAAGCCTTCCTTCAATCGCAAAGCAAACATTACACGCTCAATTGCATCATCCTTCGGCTGAAGGGTCTCGTCCTCCGACGGTGGCAACTCGCCTTGAAGCACACTCTCCATGTAATCGGCTAAGCTGGATTGGGTGGTCCACCGTTGCTGCTTCAGCCGGGATGCTGAAGCCGGACCTAGACCCAAATAGTCATTCCCCCTCCACACACCCACATTATGTTGGCAAGTATATCCTGGCAACGCATAATTGGAAATCTCATACCGCTCATAACCGGCTCTGCAAAGAACCTCTTCAGCCGTGGTTAACGCATCAAGCTGCGCATCATCACCGGGCACAACAAGCTGCCCATCCTTGACTTGGCGCGCCAGAGGCGTCCCCTCTTCAACGCTCAAAGCGTAAACAGACACATGGGTTACATCCAATTTCAAAGTCTGATCAAGCGTCTTGGACCATTCCGACTCCGTCACGCCAGGCAATCCGGCAATCAAATCAATTCCTGTATTCCCGAATCCCTCTTGCTGTGCCAAACGAACAGCGTGTATGGCCGCTTGCGCTGAATGCTTGCGTCCTATACGCTCCAGTATCGAATCTGAAAAGCTCTGAGCCCCTATGCTGATTCGATTGACCCCTATCTCGCGCAACGTGCCTAGCAGCGTCGGATCCACATGCGCGGGATTCAGTTCGATTGTCCATTCGCTGACAGCATCACAGGGGAAAATCTCTCGCAATCCATCGGCCACACGTCTTAGCCCTTCTGTCCCCAAAAGTGCAGGCGATCCGCCGCCCATATAAATGGTTTCAAGCGACTGGGATAAGATATCCGGTTCCCCTGTCGCCCTTAACCGAGCCTCCAATAATGGCAAATCCGGATAAATCGCCACCAGATGGGCATCAGCCATCACTGAGTAAAAACCGCAGTAGTGACATTTGCCTTGGCAGAAGGGAACATGGAGGTAGAGATGCTTCACTGCTTTACAGCGTTGCGTTTAGCTTTTCGTTTGCGGCCACGACCTTCTGCTTCATCTCCTCCTTGTAGTCGTGGAATTTCTTTCGCAGCTCAGCGTCAGCAGTGCCCAGAATCTGTATGGCGAGGAGCGCCGCATTGGTGGAATTGCTGATCCCCACCGTCGCGACAGGAATGCCGCTGGGCATCTGCACTGTCGCATAAAGCGCATCCTGCCCGTTGAGCGGTCCACCGCCCACCGGGATTCCGATCACGGGAAGAACGGTATGCGCAGCTAGCACGCCCCCCAAGTGAGCGGCCAGTCCTGCAGCGGCGATAATAACCTTCAGCCCGCGCGCTTCCGCTGTACCTGAGTAATCAAAAGCGAGATCCGGCGTACGATGTGCGGACATCACGCGAACTTCATACGGAACACCAAAAGCCTTCAGCATGTCAGCGGCCTTCTGCACCATGGGCCAGTCCGAATCGCTCCCCATCACAATACCTACGAGTGGTTGTGCCATCGTTGATCTCCATTAATGTGTTTGAAATGCTTCTTAGTATATCGAAACCGTTCCAGCGTCTCAACACCTCATTTACCACTTTATGTGAAAAATTGATTTGATTTGAAATGCCCCCGCACCCACTCGACAAGGAGGTCGAAATATGATATTTTATGATGACTTATGAATACACCATCCTCGTTTCTTGCAGCGGAAAACGCTTGGGGTCGTACAAAAAAACTTTTGTTTAAGCCCTTTGATATTGGCCGCTGGTTTGTGATCGGGTTTTCTGCTTGGCTTTCAATACTCGGTCAAGGCGGCGGAAATTTTCCAGATGTCAGCAATTTTTTTAACAAGAAAAATCCAGGTGGCGGAAATGAACTCCAAAATCTCGGAAACCAAATTTTGACTTTGCTGGAAAAGCCATGGGTTATCGGCCTCATCGTGGGTGTCGTGACGTTTTCATTTATATTCGGTATTCTGTTCTGCTGGCTAAGATCACGGGGTGACTTCATGTTCCTGCACCACCTCTATCAGCCGAATAGCTCCATCAAGGAGTGTTGGCAACGTTCCAGGCAGCATGCCAACTCTTTATTTCAGTGGCGGATCGTATTTTTCGTCATAGCCTTTGGGTTCCTCATTTGCGAGGGCTATTTTATCTGGAAACAAATCATAAGCCCCTTTATCACCGCCAATTCGACGTGGTCACCTGCATTGAATCTGCCGTTGTTCATTCACATTGCGGTGTTTATTGTGTGGGCTATTACCATCCATGTGATCATTTTGTTCCTGAAAGATTTTGTTGTGCCCATTATGTATTGGCAGCAATGTTCTGCATCATCCGCATGGACAACTGTGTTGGCACTTTGCAACCAACATCCCTTCTCCGTTATTGGCTATATCTTGTGCATGATATTATGGTCGATTGTGGGCGAGCTGATCATTCTCTTGATTTTGCTCTGCACCTGTTGTATTGCGATTATCCCCATGATCCTCCCTTACATCTCTGCGGTTGCCCTGCTGCCCTATTATCTCTTCTTCCGGGCATATCCAGTCTATTTCCTGTCGCAATGGCGGCCTGACCTCGTTCCGGCTCCAGCAGAAGAGGCAGTAAACATAGTCGTCGACGTAAACGTCGTCCAGACACCACCCATTATCGCCTAATTTATATGCGATTCCTTACCCCAGACCAGATGCGCGCTGCAGATGAGCGCGCAGCGACAACATTGAAGATTCCATCCATGTTGCTGATGCGGCGAGCAGGCATTGCTGTAGCGCGCAGTGCCCTTACACTTGTCAAACTTCACGCCACTCACAAAATCATCCTCGTGGCCGGCAGCGGCAATAACGGGGGTGACATTTGTGTTGCGGCACGTTGTCTGCATGAAGACGGATTCAACGTGCAAGTTCTCCTAACCAATGTGCCCGCCCAACTCAGAGGCGACGCGCATGCTGCATGGGATGCTATGCGTGTTGCGGGAGTCCCCTACACGGTCCTCGCTTCCGCAGGAAGCTGGGAGACGCCTGATAGCGTAGCGGTTGACCTCCTTGGCCGGCCCTGCATCTTAGTTGACGGTCTTTTGGGAACTGGGTGTGTCGGGGCACCCACGGGGGCTGCGAAGCGCGCGATCCAGTGGATGAACCAGATGCGTTCCGTCGCCCGCATCCTTTCGGCAGATCTGCCGTCTGGCATGAACGGTGAAACTGGCGCCGTCGACGGTGAATGCGTCCACGCGGATGTGACCGTGACCTTCGCACGCCCCAAAACCTGCTTTCTAAATAGTGCTACAGCGCCATTCGTCGGCCATTTGTCCGTTGTTGATATTGGAATCGGAGCAAACATCTGCGAAACAGACCCCTATCAAGCGCCGTGCGAACTCATTGCATTACCTGAATTGGCAACCACTTTTCCCAAACCTGCATGGACCGCACACAAGGGGTCCATGGGACGCGTCACCATTATTGGAGGTTCCTCTCTTTATCCGCATGCACCTGTACTCTCTGCGCTCGGTGCATTGAAGAGCGGAGCAGGCCTTGTGATTCTTTATGTTCCTCAAGCCAGTGCAACAGCCGCGGCCATCTGGACACCGGAAGCCGTTCTTCGAATCCGGGAGGCGTCTCCGGATATGGGCAACATGCCACATGCTGACACGATCCTTGTGGGGCCTGGACTTGGACAATCCCCAGAAACCACGGCTCTTCTTGAACAGCTCCTCTCAACCAGCGCATCCAAAGTGGTCATTGATGCCGATGGACTCACTTCGCTCGCACAATTGCGCGCATCACCAAGCTGGAAACCCTTTAAAGATTTAGTGTTAACCCCTCATCCAGGCGAAGCAGCTCTGTTACTGAATACATCCGTCGAGGCAATTCAGCAGGACCGTCTCACAGCTGTACGCCAGCTTGCGGACCATTACCAGGCAACCGTCGCGCTGAAAGGCGCAGGGACGCTCGTCTGCAAGCCCGGCGGAACCCCATGGCTCAACCGGACAGGCAATCCTGGAATGGCGAGCGGTGGCACAGGCGATGTACTGGCTGGAATGATTGCCGCATTATGGACGCAGACATCTGATGCGCTACTCGCGGCCTGCACAGGTGTCTGGGCGCACGGGACCGCCGGAGACCGGGCAGCCATCTCAAAGGGGCAAACATCGCTCACAGCCACCACACTGACACAGCACCTGCCCGAGGCGTTCCAAATGCTAACCACGGGGCACTATTAAACTTCAAACATTCCATGCTTATGAACTGTATTTTTTGCAAAATCATTGAAGGCGATATTCCTGCAGCAACTATTTTTGAAGATGATAAAGTCGTTGCATTTCTGGATATCGCACCCTTTGAAAAGGGGCATTTCCTGGTCCTTCCCAAATATCATGCGACATTCTTAACTGACCTTTCTGAAGACCTTCTGGCGCACACCATGAAGATTGCGCAAAAACTTGCAGCGAATCTCCTGAAGGCGTTACCCTGTGACGGATTTAACATGCTTCAAAACAATGGCACCTGCGCATCGCAGACCATTCCACACGTCCACATACACATTATACCTCGCTTTAATGGAAAGCCTCTGAATTGGATTTCCGGTTCGTATGCTTCACAAGAAGAGCTGAAAGAAATGCAAACGCGTTTGATGTTTAAGTGATCTAATAAAATGAAGCAATCGTTCCAAGAAATTGTTTGTAAAATCTGCGAAAAAGATAAGCGTTACCAACCGGAAGCCTATTCTTTTCTCATTGAGGCTCTTGATGCCACCATGAAGACCATCTTCAAGGATAACCCCGATCACGCAAAACATATCTCAGGGAAGGAGCTTCTTGAAGGTATACGAGGGCATGCCCTTAGCGAGTTCGGCCCCTTAACTTACACCGTCTTCAAGGAATGGGGAGTACATGGCACACAAGACTTTGGTGAAATCGTGTTCCGTCTTGTCGAGGTTGGACGCCTCGGAAAAACCGAAACAGACTCAATAGATGACTTTAAGAATGTCTTTGATTTCGAAGAGGCTTTCTTAAAGCCCTTTGAACCCAATCAGAAAAAATCAAAATCAAAGAATAAAAAGGCGGATCCCCCGTTTAGCGACCTGCCCTTTTAAAAGGATCACAGACAAAAATGACTATGACATCCCTACTTCCCGCTGTACGCGGCTTAATGGCAAAGAATCAGGTCCTTCCCCGTTTAGAGCGTATCCCAACAACAGCAAAGATAACCATTGCGCTACCTGAAAATTGTGTCGATGTTGTTGCTGTGCTGCGACAGAATATACCTGCTGGGACAACCGAGGTCACCCTTGCAGGGACTGGCACTTTCCGCGCCATCTTTGATGCTCCGGCCGGTCGCGCTTCAGGAAAAATTGCAGTTGTGACAGGCGGCGCACAGGGCTTCGGCTTTGAAATCGCAACCTCTCTTGCCCAGCAAGGCGCTTATGTTGCACTCGCGGATATTAATGCAGACGGCGTGAAGACAGCATCGGACAAAATTAATGCTGCATGCGGACGACCAGCAGCCTTTGGTGTCAGCATGAACGTCGCGGATCTTGAATCCATCAAGGCAGGCTTGGAGCAGGTTGTTGCAACCTTTGGCGGCGTTGATCTGTTTGTGG
>JBAXCC010000186.1:0-7998 GCA_037141675.1 bacterium
CGAATGGTGGACACTCGATTTCGCCGCCTTCCGCACCGAACTGCGCAAGGCCTTCAAGGTTGAAATCCCGGTCAAAGAGCGGACGGACTGGGAAATTGCCCTTGCCGACTGGCAGCGTCAACACGCCGACCTCACTGCCCGCCTGATCACCATCGAAACCGACATCGACGACCGCGTAACCCGCCTCTTCAATCTCACCGCCGCCGACCGCCTCCTCCTCACTGATCATTCCCGCCACGCCATGATCGACTATCCGTACGGAGCCGTATGAACGCAAGCAAGTTGCTTATGCATGGGTTCGAGACGCAGATCATTATCACGATGTGCGCGATTGGTTCGTATCTAATCTCTATTGATTGGGCAAATAATGGCTATCGCTTGGATGATACCAAGCTTTTTGATCTTTTATTGATCAATGGTGTTATCCTTATCGCTTTTGGTCTTGGCTTTATTTTTTGTAAAAC
Organism: bacterium; assembly: GCA_037141675.1. Lineage (GTDB taxonomy): Bacteria > Verrucomicrobiota > Kiritimatiellia > RFP12 > UBA1067 > CAIZQW01. The sequence goes on from JBAXCC010000186.1 coordinate 465, forward strand.
GCGTTATAGTTCTCGGAAAGATGATTACTCGGTCTCAGAGTGGATTGTTTTGAGCGCCCTGTGTTATGCCGTCGGTTTTGCGAGTGTACCGGTCTATAATGTATGTGAGAAAATCTATAAGACTTTGGACGGGCTTTGGCGGCCGGTCATTGAAAGCTTGTTTTAATAGGTGAATGAGTGACAAGTTCAATATTGCAGTGCAAGTGCAGTGCTGACTTGCAGCTACAAATAACGAAGAGAAGGATGGCAGTACGGTTTGGGAGAAATTGCGCCTTGAATACGTACGACAAAAACAGGTATGCTCTCCCGTATGATGATGAGCCTGATATCCCTGGCTCAGGCTGATATGCGCATCAGGCCTGCTCTATAAAAATTAGGAGAAACATCTGACATGCTCTATCCCGAACTGATCTTAATCATTATAACACTCTTGTTAGGCATTTTCGGAACGATTGGTGATAATCGCGAGAGCGGAAAACTCACTAAGTTTGGGCGATGTACTGTCTTCTTATTGTGCTTGTCTGCTGGATTCACCGTCGTCATTGTCCTGAATTCGTATTACAAGGATGTTGAAAGTGCCAAGGAGGAAACAAAGAATTATATTGCACTCGTCAACCAGATCCAGAGAACGATGTACCCGCTCGAATTTTCTGGTGCCATGCTCAGGTTCACGTACGACTTGGATAGGCCATGCTATGAAACAATTTGCAGCAATCTTGTTTCCCACGTCCCCAAAGCAAGTATCAAACGCGAAGTTAGATCTGTTCCTTTTAAACGGGCTAAGCTCCAAGGAAAAACTTCGGAAAACATTTGCGGTTACGTTACCGAAAAAAACGGCGTGACCACAGGGTTCATTTCCGATGAACATGGTGAGCTTATTTCCGTTGAGCCTCACCTGGGTGAACTTGCTCTGGATTGTGCCGACCCTTTAGATGCCTTTATCTATGCTGTACAGAATGACTCGTATAACGGAGCTCTTTTGTGCAAGGACTATACGAGGGATGACGTCTCCAAACGTTTCATTTATATGTCGAATCCCTATTTTGACGCGCCTCGTGGAGTAGGATTGTTTCTCGATTTCGGGCCACCATCCTTGCGGACTGCCACGGCGAATTATGCCCCTAGTAAAAGATCGCTACAAATCATGATTAGCTTCCAAAAACTGACCGTATCGTCAGGCAACGGTCAGATAGTAAGCATGTTCGACACACCAGGGATGATCGTTGCGTTCCAGCGCACAAGCATGAGTGCTGATAACCCACCACCCTCAGCTTTAAACCTTCCCCCTCCATCTGTTGAAATACATTTGCCAGTTGGGCGTTTTAGAACGATCAAAACATCTCTTAGTCAATCCCCTGACATAAATATACCAACCCTCATATCCACGCCGCTGTCTGCCGCGCAAGCAGGCGTTGAAGGACTCCAATTCGCAGGGGATTAACAACACAAGCGGCGAGCAGGTTTTTAACATCCGTTTTTAAAAAGGACCCCTGGATCATAGCTGAAAATTCAGCATTTAGAATTACGGTGGGGTGTCAACGCACTTATGGGACGAAGCTGTTTTTAGGAAGTTGCTCCTTGAAACATATAATCTCCACCATGATGATGCCCGTCCAGGCTGTGTCTCAGGTAGCGATTCGCATGAGGAAAAGGCTTGCAACGAATAACGGCCTGATCGCGGCATACTGTACGACGCTCCGAATCCTTTGAGAAAAAAAGGAATGAAATCAATTGTTGAATGTTTAGCTACGACCCTGGGTCTACACAAGACGCTCCGAAGCCTTGGAGAAACGAAGGCAAGACATCAATTGTTGAATGTTTAGCAACGATCCTAGCTCTACATTCATCGTTTTAGTAAACATCAGAACTTTAGTCGTTATCGAGACTTATTCGAGATCTTTACACTGCCTTGTTGAACTCCGTTCGTTCCTAGTGGATTTTTGAGAAGATACAGAATGGTTCCGGCTCTTAACGCTGATGGATTACATAAAGTCTTCGAATTATACGCTTGAATCGTACGCCATTGATTCCCGTCGCCATAGTATTTAACAGCAAGAGACCAAAGTGTATCCCCTGCTTGAACTTTATAATCTACAACCCAATTATCGTAAAAATAACCGCCCCAAAATCTGCCATCATCGGAACGCTTGAAACACCAAAGGTGTAAATCTGACGTTTTGTCTTGACGAACATGTTCCCAATCGACATTTTCGAGGTGGATTTTAACGCCGATACATCTTCCTGCCACTATGTTGGTTCCTGTCTGATTCTTGAGAATCTTTGATATGAGAAAATTTCCCGTAACTTCTGTGCTGGTAAAAGGTTTTGGTAGGGGGTCAATTTTTTCAATCGTATCAAGCTTGCCGATTACGAAAACTGAGAAAAATTCCAAATTTTCTGCGGGCGTCATCGGAATTTCGTCGGCAATGGCACAGGAGGTCAAACATGCAATAAGGAGCATTGGACATATCACATTTCTTCGGTATTTCATTTTTCCTTGCCCCAATGGTAATCATGGTTCTATTGTCTATTGGTGGTAACCCTTCCAACCATGCTTAAAGTTTCACTCCTTTTTATGAATAAAGCAAGTTGAAAATAAGAATCTCCGTTCAGAATATGGTTTACGTTTGGCTTTGCAAATTTTCAAACATGGCTCTTCGCCTGGCAGCTCTTCTATGGTCACATTTGATGGGTTTACATTCGAAAAAAGTCAAAGTAACAAATTGCGATGTAGGCGATGCTGCAGCCTGTGTTAATTATTAAGTATGTCTTTCGAGTGATTTTAGCGATCTTCGTGTCTTGAGGGAGGATGTTGCTTGTTTCAAATGAAATGCGGGAGATGACTACTAAGGGTAAATAATACAGCACTGTGAGTGTGACAAAAGTCACGAGTTTTAAAGTGAAACTATAATGTGACCAAAAGGGTAGCCAGGGTAAAAAAGCAACAGGACCGAAGATGAATCCTGCAAATACAGGAACTACCATGTTAGCCGTCTCTTGCGAGATCTTACTCCCTCCGGCTGCTAAAAATTGCATGATCATGGTTTGTAATAATTTCTTTTTGCCCTTGAAATAACCAGATCTTTCTCATCGATTATTGTGTCACTATTGTAATCAGGATGGTATAGGCAATTATTCAAAGGGAATCCTGCAGAAACTGTTGTTAGGCCGTTCGATAGGCTGACTTCACACTGAATATCAGGCAAGTTTCTGCCGTAGTGCAAGTTGAAGCTTACGGATGTGGCGTTAGTGACTGCAGGATTGTCAGTGTATGCTCGGCAGATCTGTGATGCGGATACACCGGCCTCTTCAAAAGCAATTTTAAAAAAGAAAAAAGCATTCTTAGGATTATTGCCAGCCCATTGCAGAATCCAGGCTGACGGAGGCTGGGTAGAGTGGATTGTCTCTGCTAGGTAAGCGCGCGCAATGGAAATTTCTTTTCGATAGGTGATGTTGCTACCATATTGAATGCTAACATAGAGTGTTGTCACAATTGTTACTATCGCCGCCAAGACTAAAACAGTTAAGCGTATGAGTTTTTTCATATTTGCCTTCCCCAACGTTGCGGCGCAGAGGCGCGAGCTCGCGAGCGTACCCCGCCTGCGCTTGTTGGGGTCCTCATCTGTGACAACTGACGTACACAAAGACTCCCAGCAGCGTGATGGCACCGCAGACGGCCATGACCTTCAGTAGTCCCACCGTGGCAACGGCGAAACCCTTTCGTCCTGTATCGTGACACTCCTGATCGAACACTCGACGGAGAGGTGGAACGGCAAACGCGATCAGGTTGGTACAGATAAGACCAAGAGTCTTTCCGAAACAAAGGGCGGGAATGATGACAACGAGTGGCCAGAGCGTCTTCGTTCGCATGAACTCTCGGACAGATGCTCCAGTCAGACTAGCCGCCGCTAGCACGACGACGAACGCTATTCCAAACGCAACCACCCAGGATATCGGCAGCAAAGCGAAGCGGATTGTATTCCCCTTTGTATTCCGTGGTTCCATTTTCATGCCCAATGTGTAATGTACCCCCCATGGCTCTTGCTGGCAACCTTGCCAGCGTTGTGTAAATCTTTGCTCTTTCTGCCTGACAAAGCAAGCTGAAAGTAAGTGCACTTGAGATTTGAAACTGGAAATGTGACCGAAAAATTTGCTGACACGGCTTCTATACCCGCCATCTCTGGGTCACGCCGTCAACTTACGCCACCCATCCTGCGCAGATTGTCTGCCCCCTTATCCCGCAAGGCGCTCAGAATCCTTAGTGAAAAGAAGGCACGAGAACAATTGTTGCATATTTCGCCATGATCCCGTGTCTACCCTTTTAACGCGTGGATAAAGGCGGGGAAATGGAGGATACGCTCGCTGTTGGAACGGTTGAAGAGCAGATGTTCAAAATCTCTCTTCTTTTGCGCGAGGTCGATGGAGCTCAAGGCCTTGTCGATCGCGTCCTTAAGCGCCTTGAAATTTCTGACACCGCACCGCTGTGTCAGAAAATCATAGTCGGGCTTGGTTTGTGCCAGCAGAAAGAGTACGTCATAGAAATCACGCCCCTTGCCTCTGTTCAGTAGTGCGGCTATTTTCATGGAGCAAAGAACCGCATCCGTGGGGACAGGAAATTGAAAGACAAGACCGCACCCTTTAATGAGCACCATTTTCTTCGAGTAGTCGATTCCCTGGTCTTGCGCTTCCAGCTTCACCATGAAGCGCTCATCCTTATGACCGGAAAGCCCCAGCTCATACAGAAACTCAGGAAAGTATATACTCCGACTGAACGCTGTTCTTTTGCTGGACTCCTTCTCGCGCACCACCGCCTTGAATCCACTTCGCGTAAGGAATGTAACAACATCGTTTGCCATGGCTTGAAAGGCTTCCGCGCTGAAGGCCTTGCAGTCAAAATCCAAATCCTCTGAAAAGCGATCAATCCCCTTAGCCAGCCGAAGATTCGTACCTCCAATGAAAATGAGATGCCGGATATGGGGCGTCGTGGCCAGGAAGTCAAGGATCAGTAACTGGACATACTCCTTGAGCATATGCTTTTGAAACTGGGCGTCGTTCGCGATAGCCTCAGGATAGAATTGCTTAATGTGCTGGAGTGAAATCATAACTCGTAAACCTTTCTCAAGAGACGCACCCTCTTTTCAAGTGCCGTTGACTTAAAGCGCTCAAGGAACGTCTCCAGTTGCTGAGTCTGAAGGTCCTCATGAAGACAATCCATATCCAACCGGAGATTTTTCATTTCCGCTTCTGTGTTGTAGAAGGGGTAGAGATACAAGAGATCCAGCAATGCCTTTTCGCGTGTGGCGTAAGCCATGGTGTATCCGTCCGCCAGGGGACGCGGTTCATATCCGAACATCAAGTCTTCCCGGACGCTCTTGTAGATATAGTCTCCAAAATCGTTCTCGAACGACATCGTCTTCAAGGCTGTGACACTGGTTATTTGTACAACCGCTTCCGGGATCACCCCGTAAAAAGCAAGCGCAGTATGAAGGCTGACATAAGACGGTCCATAGATTCGCCCGGCAAAATAGGTCGCCATATCCGGCTTGCCCTTGTATTCGGGAAACGTGTAAAGCCCCTGACGTAGACGCACCAAATAGCCGCACGTTGTCCAGCGGTAAAAATTATTGCGGTCAAAGCCCGGCTGCCATGCAAACACCTGATGGGTGCTAAAGCACGCAAGACCTGACATCTGCTTTCTGAAGGTGATCCAGTTCATAATATTTCTGAAACGCACTAAATATACTGCGTTTCAGAAATATAATCAATAGCAAACTGCCTCATTCATATTTAAACATGACGGTGGCGGTGGTGTCCACGCTGCTGACAGCGCGCACCCAGTAGGCGGAGAAGCCTTCTGGAAACGCATACTGAACAGGCGTTCCGGCCTTGAGTGAAAACGTCTGGCAGGGCATCCAAAGGCCTGTGCCGTCGATATCAATCTCCAACGTGATTTGCGCATCCACTGAACTCTGCAAAGTTGCTGATTTTTTGTCGAAGCCGGTCATCAGATAGGGATCGGAAGGGACATTCGCTTTGACCGGGGACTCTTTCCAGACGCCGCCCTCGCCGCGCGGTTTGCCCAGTTGCCACAGGTCGTCGATCACACCAGCCCAGAGTGCGGTCGTGCCATCCGCGCTTTTGACAACGCGGTCATTTGCTTGGCCATTCAGCCCGGTCATGAAGAGCATGCCAAAGTGCGAGCCATAGTCGTGAATATTCAAGTTGTGCGTGGCGATGGGCCGAATTTTGGCAAAGCCCTGCGCATTGCGAGCGGGCAACTCATAGAAGGTGCCATGGAAATTGAAGAGGTCGCGTTCCGTAGCCACTTCGCGGCAGACCCGCGCAAAGTCCTGCTGAGAATGGGAACTCTCCTCAGCTCCGCTGATCACCGGCTGATCCGCAAAAACCGCCACCTCATAGACCCGGATATATCCGATGTCTTTGAAGTCCACTCGGAGCTCCTGCGCCGTCACCGGACTCTCCAGCTTCACAGCAGCAATGACACTGTTGTTATTTCGGATGGCACCGTTCTGCAGCGTGACCCAAGCGCCATCCTTCTTGATCTGCACATCAAAATTCTTTGCGGCATACTGAGGTTCACGGTTCAGGCCAGTAGCAACATACACACTCTGGAAACGCTTTGCGGAACCCATATCCAGCGCCAGCCAACTGGAGCTGCCCTGGGCAATCCAGCGTGACTCCTCCGAGAACACGCCGTCCACCAGATGATCCGCCTTCGAGTTTTTGGCTGTCGAACTCACCTTAACTGCAGCGCCTTTTGAGAGGCTCAGCGAGAGATAATCTTCCAGCTTCTTTTGCGAAGCCACGGGAGAAGGTTTTGCATCACTGGCTTCATACATCGGATTCTTGGGAATGCGATACGCCATCCCAGCCTCCTCAACGATCACCGAGGCGGCATCCACGCGGATCTGATGAGGCGTCTGGGCTCCCTGCGCCACCACGGCCTTCGCAGCATCATCGGCCTTCGCCGTCAGCTCCAGCTTGTCGTCCAGTTCGTAATAGCGATTATCAGACACCATGCTCAGCACTTTACGGTTACTGCGGATCACGCCCTTGGATTTTTGCTTCTCCCCGGCTTGTGCAAGAACATTGAAGGTGTCATTGTTTTTCGGAGTGCGCTGATCTTTATTGCGGTAATTGAAATGAACCGAGGCCTCTTTGACATCAGCATCCACACTGACCCGCACCCAGGCACCTTGTTCCGAGTCTTTAAAGATATGAACCAACGCGCCATCCACTTTAATGCTTTCAATTTTTTCCCATTGGTTATTTCCCTTCCGGTCCACTTCCAGCGTGAAGGTGACTGCACTCGGGTTACCGTGCTTGATGGTCATCATGCGGTAGTCATAACCTGCAAAGAGATAGGGATCGCTGACCTGGCCCGCCTTGAGATCGTCACGCAGCCAGACTGAGCCACGGCCAATGGCCGGGCCTAGGCGGGCGAGCCGATCAGGTTCGACAAACCAAATATTGGAGTTGGACTGCACCGGTGCGCCCTTGGCGCATTTAAAGG
>JBAXCC010000187.1:0-7994 GCA_037141675.1 bacterium
AATCTGTTCGTGTTGGTCGAAAATATAGAGCCATTGGCATCGAAAAGGATCAAGATGTTGTCTGGTTTTGGATAGGCACTCATTCCGAATACGACAATCTTATCAAGTAGCGTACAATCAAAGCTATTGTAAAGGGAAACATGAAACAGGCAAAAGGACCAGAATTCATTCGCTTTTTTAAACCAATTCTTGAGGTCTTACGACAATTAGGTGGTTCCGGGACTGCGTCTGAAATTGTTGATAGTTCCTTGGAGATCGCAAAGGTTTCGGAAGCAGAGCAGGAAGCGGTCAACAAGAATGGGCTTTCGCGTGTGAAGAACCAAGTTCATTGGGCACGTCAATATCTTGTGTGGGCAGGTTATCTTGACTCGTCAAAGAGAGGAGTTTGGGGAGTAACGGATAAAGGCGCATCCGTGAGACTCGCAAACTTCAATGCGCTTGAGTTTTTCAAAGTCGTGCAGAGCCTGCGTGCTGACCTCAAGCGAGGCAAGAATCAAGTCGTGCCACAGACAGATGAGCTTCTCCCTCACGACATAGAGATCAAAGACCACAGATCAGCACTGCTTGACCTAATCAAAACTTTGGCACCTGGTGGATTCGAGAGATTATGCCAAAGACTTCTTAGGGAGTCAGGTTTCCAACATGTCACGGTTACGGGCAAGAGTAATGATGGTGGCATTGATGGTATCGGAACGCTTCAAATTAATCCATTCGTAAGCTTTATAGTTCTATTCCAATGTAAACGGTATCAAGGAGCTGTCACGCCGTCGCAAGTGCGCGATTTCCGAGGCGCAATGATGGGGCGTGCTGACAAGGGGTTGATCATTACCACCGGAACCTTCACACTCGAAGCCAAAAAGGAAGCAAGAAGAGATGGAGTGCCACCGATTGAACTTGTCGATGGAGACATCCTCATCGATATGTTTGAGAAGCTCGAATTGGGGCTTATCCCGAAGCGTGATTTCGATATTGATGAAAAGTTCTTCGACGAATACAAAAAATGAGTGTTGGATAAGAGCTTCCATGAACTTCATAGACTAGGCTGGCTCGTATCAACAGTGAGGTAAGTGAAAACAAGGTGGGGTCGATCAATAGGATTAGGCGTTCTGGGGGCAATAGTGCTCTTGGCCTCATATTGCATTCTCATGAAGTGGAGTCCTCCCTATAGGCTTTACCCGTTGAAAGAGGTGCTATGGGTTGTGGATGAACAGGGGAAGTACCACCCTCCTCAGTCGGACTTCTCAACGGAAACCTGCAAACGGTTGAAAGACCATGGTCTTGATGTGGAAGCCCTGAAATATACCCCTTATGTCCTGATCAATGCCGGCCTCAAGGATGATTCGCCAGACAGTGAACCCATGTTGATTTTGAATTGGCATCCGCCTGGACGTAAATAAAGCACTGCAAGTCCCGTGTCCCGCGTCCCAAGTCTTCATGTTGTTATGGTAAGCAGACCTCTACCATCGCAGGCAGGCTTGCTGTCTTGGTTGTGGTCTTACCATTGTGGGTTACAGTGATGGTGTAGTCGCCCAGGAAGCCGCGCGTGGCGAATTTGCCTGTGCTGTCGGTTTTGCCTTCGAGTTCTGTGCGCCATTGCTTTCGCACAAGATCCATCCAGACTTGTCCAGCAGGCTTGATCGACCAATCCTTGCGGTAGTAGGCGCCGTTGGGTTTCCAATGCGAACCTTCCCAGAATCCCCATGTCAGCACCCCGACAACAGCCGGATGACTGAAGGTGGTCAACAGAAAATCACGCGTGAAGTCAGCTTGAAACTGTTCGTCCTGGGTGTCGATATCATGCTCTGTGACAGAGATACTGAGCCCCAGTTTGGCATAACGGTCGAGGATTTGCAGCATGCGCTCCGGTGCAGTCGGCGAACCGCCGAAGTGTCCTTGCATCCCCAATCCATTGATGGGGGCTCCGCCATCCTTCAAGAAGCGTAGCGTCTTCTCAAAATGGTCTTGATGTTTGATGTCCATGCCGCCAGCGGAGAGGATGGAGTAATCGTTCAGGTAGAGATTGGCTTTTGGATCATACGCACGTGCAAGCTTAAACCAGGAGATCATCTCGTCGTTGCCAAGGATATCCATCACATCGTGATTGTCGTAGGGCTCGTTAATGACATCCCAGTCCACAACCTTTCCGCTCATCGTAGCGACTTCATTCGTGATGTGCTCAATGATTCGCGTGCGGAGCGCAGCAGGGTCGTCTTTCAGGGTAACGAGATTCCGGGGGGTGTTTCTCCAGGAGGGCCAGACCAGGCAATGTCCGCGTATTCCAATATTATGATCGCGTAACCACTGCGTGGCTTTCAGAATATCGGCATGATGTCGCGGATTATCCCAGCTCTGCCACTTGAGGTCGTTTTCAAAGACGACGCGAGAGAAGTTATCCGCAATGATTTTACGATATTGCTCTCCCGTGTTGTCCTGGCGCAGGATATTGTGAACCGTCACACAGGAGCCCCAGCCAAACGCCTGGCGCGTTTGAGTGACCTTGACCGTCGCATTGGCCAGGCGTTTGCCAGTGCTGTCTTTCACGACGACAGAGAGGTCCCCTTTACGGATCTGCTCGATACGCTTGTTCGCCTCGACACGCCAGGGTGCGTCGGGTTCGAATCCAGGATAGGTGATGCGCATCCGCGGCAAAGAGCGGATATCGACCTTGGTTCCAAAGGAGAGTACTTCAAAATCAGCAATTTCAACAGTTTGAATTCGATGCCCAAGATCAAAGCCTGTTAGGACCCCTCGTTCTGGATAGCTGTTGTCCAGTCGGACCGGCACATAGTATTCTTTCCACTCGCGCGAAAGATCCATGTTCTGGTGGAGTTCTTTTGTATAGGGCTGACCATTTTGTTCGATGACCAGTGACACGCGTGCAAGGCCGCTTTCCTCTTTTTGCGCATGACCGCGCGCAAAGAAGCGAACAAAGAGCACATCCTCTTTGTTGAGGGCGCAGGTCGTGCTAAAACGGATAGTCTCGTTCCATTTCTGCGGAGGAATAACGGATATTTCAGCCTGAATCGCCTGAGAGAAGGATTGCCCAGTGACAGGTATTAGCGTTTTTGTTCCGAATTTTGAGGTGCTCTTCTTGGCCATGGATGCGATGGCGTTTTTTGCGATGACAGGCTCGCCGCCAGGCGGAAGCGTGATTGCGTGTGCAAAAGAAGCGGAGAGTAAAATGGAGAAAACTAGATGCTTCATAAATGGGCACTTTCGGGTTAATGATTCTTTTTCTTGCCGCCTTTTTTCTGCTTGGCGGCCTTCTGGCTGGGCTCTTCTTTATCAGACGGGGTGTTCGGAGTTGGCATCGGGGCCTTGATCTCTTTACGCCACGCGCAGAGTTGCGCATATAGCTCTTTGGCCTTCTCAGGTTGCGCAGCAGCAAGATCGTTTTTCTCGCTCACATCGTTCTTCAGGTTGTAAAGCTCGAGCTTCCCAGTCTCCAAGCACTCGCGCAGTTTCCAGTCGCCATTCAGAATTACGCCACAGGCGGTTGACCGTTCGCCGAGGTAGCCCGGAAAATGCCAATAGAGAGGTTTTCGATTTTCAGTGGGTTTGCCGGTTAGCAGGTTCAGATAGCTGGTGCCGTCGAGCGTATAATTTGCCGGTGGCGTTGAGCCTACAATTTCAAGAAGGGTAGGGTAGAGGTCAACGCTGTTGATGGGTTCCTCACACACTTTACCCGCTTCGATCTTCCCTTTCCAAAAGAAAATATACGGCACGCGGATGCCGCCTTCGTAGTACATGCCTTTGCCTCCGCGCAGGGGAGCGTTATCCGTGATGCCCTCTGTCTTGTCCAGCCCCGCGCTTTTATAGCCACCTACGCCGCCATTGTCGCTACTGAAGATGACGAGTGTATTCTCGCTCAGTTTGAGTTCCTCGAGCAGGGCGAGTACGCGGCCTACGCTCTCATCCACGCTGGCGATCATGGCCGCATACGTCGGGTCGTGATGACCGCCGACTGCTGCCTTCGGCTTGAAATGGCTGATCCAGTTCTCTTTCGCCTGATAGGGCGCGTGCACTCCAAAATGGTGCAGGCAGAGGAAGAAGGGATTCTCTTTATTGCGGCGGATAAAATCAGTCGCCCTGTTGGTGAGGAAGTCGGCCAGATAGGCATCTTTGGGGTGCCCCTCATGTGGCGTGGTGGTAAAGTCGAAGTGTGCGCCCATGGACGTAATCGCTTCGTCGAAGCCGCGCTTGCTTGGGTGATGCTCGCCGCTGTCGCCCAGATGCCACTTGCCAAAGAGGGCCGTCTTATAGCCGGATCTTCTCATCGACTGGCCAAGGGTTATTTTGTCCAAGGGCAATTGCTGGACATTCTCAACAGGCCGGATTGGACGTGTGCGCCAGGGGAAGCGTTCGATGCTGCCGACGGTGTAGACTCCTGTGCGTGCACCGTATTGTCCGCTCATGAGCGCTGCGCGCGTGGGCTGACAGTTTGCCCCGCAGGTATAGCCATGTGTGAATTTCACGCCTTGGGAGGCCATGCGGTCCAGGTTGGGCGTTTCATAATACTTGCTGCCGTAACAGGCGAGATCCGTATACCCCAGATCATCGGCCAGAATGAAAATGATATTTGGCTTTGTGGCCGCATGCGCGAGAGCGGTCAGCATCAGTGCAGCAAAGAGTATTTTTTTCATAAGCCTCCGAAACCTGAAATCTAAGGCCTTCCGCCTTTTACAAATTCTTCGCGCGACAACTTGCCGTCTTTATTGGTGTCGAATTGCGGAAAGCGTTTAGGCGCTTCTTCCGGGTCGGGCTGGCCTTCAAGGAACTCTTCTAAGGTCAAGTGTCCATCGTTGTTCTTGTCGCGCTTTGCAAACATGGATTCACGATCTTGCTTTGACTTTCCTGCAGTCGCTTGTTTTTCACCTGTCCGTCCTGCTTTTTTGGGAGTTGCTTTGCCATCTCCGATTTGCGGTTTTGCTTCGGGCTGTTTAGCAAGAAGGGCGCGCAAATGGGCGACGGCCTCTGGATTATCTTTGGCGATGTTTTTGCTCTCGAGAGGATCATTCTCGTAATCGTATAGTTCAAGAATGGCGGTGCTCGGAGCAGCTCCGATCTCCTTCCACTCAACGAGCCGATAGCGTTCGCTGCGGACTGCTCGGCCCATCATATTCTTGCGAGGATAAACATGGAATGTAGCCGCTTTCGTCTTTGCGGCAGGATCTTTCAATGCGGCAACGAAGCTCGAGCCGTCAAGGCCTTGCGGGGGAGGCAATCCTGCCAGTTCGCAGAGGGACGGATAAATATCCACAGTCTCGGCGAGTGCGCCAGTTTTGACACCAACCTTGGCGATCCAAGGTGCACAGACGATCAGTGGAATGCGTGCAGCCTGCTCGTAGTTCGTATGCTTGCACCACATGCCATGATCTCCGAGATGCCAGCCGTGGTCGCCCCAGAGGAGAATAATGGTGTCTTGGGTTAAGCCTGTCTCGTCCAGCGCATCAAGGACGCGTCCCAGTTGGGCATCCATGTAACTGGTGGCCGCATGGTAGCCATGAATCAACAAACGTGTCTTTGCATCATTCAGGGGGCCCACATCAGGAATGTCACTGTATTGTCGCATTTCACCCCATGTTGTGGGAGCAAACTCGGGTGCGCCAATCGGCGGCGTCTTCAATGCAGGCAGGGGGAATGAATCGCGTTGATAGAGGTCCCAGTATTTTTTAGGGGCGACAAAGGGGAGATGGGGCTTCATGAATCCGACGCCCAAGAAAAAGGGTTTGGCTGGGTTCTGTTTGAACGCTTTCAAGCGTGCGATGGCCTCGTCAGCAATTTGACCGTCTGCATACGTAATGTCCGGTACATCCGCGCACTCCGTAGTGGGCCCTCGCGGACCCTGGGCTGAGGGACGTGTGTTGCTGGTGCTTTCTTTGAGTTGGTACTGGGGTGCTTTGGGTTTCCAGGGTGCAACACTCCAGGATGCCACATCCTCACTATTACCATGTCCTACATGCATGATCTTGCCGAGCGCGTGAGCTTCGTAGCCATGCTTCATAAAATATTGGGCAACCGTGACAGACTCTGGCACGGATTTACGGAAGTTGGTACCCAGATCGTAAATGCCGATGGTTGAGGGACGCAACCCTGTCATGAGTGCATTGCGTGAGGGAGCGCAGACCGCTTGATTGCAGAATGCGCGTTCAAAGAGTACGCCGCGTGCTGCGAGGCGATCCATGTTGGGTGTCTTGATGGTCGGTTCGCCATAACAGCCCAGGAGAGGCTTCAAGTCATCCACGCAAATCATCAAAACGTTCTTTTGGGCGGCAGAGCCTGCAAGTGTGATCGCGCAGGTCAGCGCTGAAATCAGAGTGATCGTTTTCATCCTTGTTGATCCTTCCTGTCGTTGTTACTGTTGCCAACCGAACATCCACCTTCGCCACGGCTTCCACCTTCGCGATGCCTACGGTGGACAGGCCGGCGGACAGGTCGAACATCCAACATCGAACGTCCAACGTCCAATTTACAATAAGGCAATAAGGCAATTACGCAATAAGGCAATTTTTAGACCCTACTTCTTCTCCAGTGCCTCTGTGATCTTCTGAACGACTTCTTTGGCGAGAGCAGTTGATCCTTCTGGCTTGAAATGAACGTTCTTGGGAAGTTGAATTTTGTCCAGTTGTGGCAGGCAGAAGGTATACAGATCATTGACGGATACATTGTTCTCCTTCATGACCTTCAATGCGGCCGCATTATAAATGCTGGGTGAAGTAGGTTCACGCAAGGGATTCGTCGTTCCCGGGGTGACAGGCGTGGTTGTCGCAAAAATAAGCTTTGCGCCTGTGGCCTGTAACTTCTTAACAATCGTTTCCATGTTTTTGGCATAGACTTCAACTGTTGCCTGTGTAGGATCTTCCGCCTTGCTGGACGCCGTGTTAGGGTTGTCCTTGGAGACATGCTTCATGTCATGTAACCCCCAGTTGAAATGGATCACAGCCCATTTCTGGCCTTCCAGCCAGCGGTCTATATTTTGAACGCCAGCAATTGTGCCGGAACAATTTTCAGGTGCATCCTTCCTCATAGGACGGAACACGTTGGCTTTTCCTGCGAGGAACTTCCTGACTTCAAGGGTATAGCCCATCGAGATGGAGTCACCAAGAATCAGCACATTGGGGAGAGATGGGTCAGGAGTCATCGCCCATTCGGGTTTCACCTTTTTCGCTTCAACGATAGAACCGGCTTCGGGTTTGGTTGACTTGGTCGCTCCGTAGGTCGAGAGTCCGACACCAACAATGGCGCACATAAGCGTGCGTGTGAATACGATGCGTGATATGTTCATGATTTTCTCCTATTTTGCCAATATGATGGGTGAATTTTCTTTGAAGGCGATTCGCTTGGGTTCGCCGCCATTGATGGTGTAGGTGATCACCAACATCTTTTTCTCTTGGGGTGCAGGGTCGCCAAACGTCTTGTTGTATGCCCCCGGAAGTTTGATCAGGCGTGTACCCTTGAAACACTCTTTCATCTTTGGCAGCACATCGGCTTTTTTCTTCCCTGCGCCGAATTGTGCGCTGAGTAGCTCAATCTTCAGATTCTCGTTCTGCAAGCTACGTTCTTCGTCGGTCTGGCGTGTTCCTGCAAAATCCTTGTTCGGGTCGAAGTTTGGTTCGCGATTGGGCTGGAGTTTGAGCGGACCGCAAAGCGCCATGGAGTCGCCATCTTGACGGAGGTTGAAGCGGTCAATGTGCGGCGCAGTTGCAATGCGCGGACGCACTGGCGGCACATTCTCGATGGCAGGGCCTGACGGATCATAATGCTGGCGAATCTCTTCTTCGCCCAAGAATGGGCCGTTACAGTCCACCCAAGCGATTAGGCGTTCAAGTTCTTCACCTGTGACTTTGACATCATGATGTTTGCCGCTGGAGGCGATTTGAATAAGCTGGCTGACAGCAGAGAAGGCGGAGTAAGGAGGGAGCGTTTCAACACTCTTGGGGTCATTTTTGTTATAGCCTTCCACGATAAAGACACCTGCCAGATTGCGAGGTACC